>PKYG01000119.1:15400-17067 GCA_003132585.1 Actinomycetota bacterium | reverse complement strand
CTCTCGTAGTAGTAGAGCGCGATGACGATCTTCTCGCGATTAGGCAGCGCGTCGATCGCCACCGCCAGCCGCCCCTTCATCTCGCTCAGGTCGAGCATCCGCGAGGGGTCGTGGCTCTTGGGGTCTTCGATCGTGTCGATCAGCGAGGCCGTGTCACCGTCCGACCCCGAGATCGCCCAGAGCTCGTCGAGGGCGATGATCGACGTGTTGGCGATCTGCGTCAGCGCTTGCTGGAACTCCGCCACACTGACCTTCAGCTCCGCCGCGATCTCCTCGTCGGTGGGCGCACGCTGCAGTCGGTTCTCGAGCAACGTGCACGCTTTTTCGATCTCGCGCGCCTTGCTGCGCACGGAGCGCGGCACCCAGTCGAGCGAGCGCAATTCGTCGATGATCGAACCCTTGATGCGCGAGACCGCGTACGTCTCGAACTTGATCTCGCGCTCCGGATCGAAACGCTCGAGCGCGCCGATCAGGCCGAGCAGGCCGTAGCTGATCAGGTCGGCCTCCTCGATGTGCGACGGCAGGCCGTTGCTCATGCGGCCGGCGACGTACTTGACGAGCGGCGCGTAGGCCAGGATCAACCGATCGCGAGCCGACTGGTCGCCGCCATCCTTGTAGCGGTGCCAGAGGTAGCGCACCAGCTCTTCGCTCATGCGCGCCATCAGGCGCGAGGGTGGTGCAGGTCGTAGGTCCGGCGCAGATGGGCGCCGCTGACGTGCGTGTACACCTGGGTCGTGGAGACCGACGAATGGCCAAGGAGCTCCTGGATCGCGCGCAAGTCGGCACCCCGCTCGAGCATATGTGTGGCATAGGCGTGTCGCAGCATATGCGGTGACGCCTGATCAATCCCTGCTAACCGACAGTATTTTACCACCATGCGACGGATGTCTGAAGTGAGCAACGGACGGCCGCTGCGCGACAGGAGCAGGCTGCCGTGCGGCCCGGCGGGCGACGACGGTCCGGCGAGCAAACCGCGGCCGCGTTCGAGATAGCGTTGCGCCGCCGCGGCGGCCTCGTCGCCGATCGGCACGATCCGCGTCTTGCCGCCCTTGCCGCGGACGCGCATCTCCCGCTCGCCGAGACGCAGGTCGCCGAGCTCGAGGTCGACGAGCTCCTGGCTGCGCACCCCGCAACCGTAGAGGAGCTCGAAGATCAGCCGGTCGCGTAGCGGCCGCGGCTCGGTTCCGTCGACGACCTCGAACAGCGCCGCGACCTCGTCGATGCGCAGC
This sequence comes from Actinomycetota bacterium, assembly GCA_003132585.1. Lineage (GTDB taxonomy): Bacteria > Actinomycetota > Thermoleophilia > UBA2241 > UBA2241 > PALSA-647. The sequence continues at coordinate 15,838 of PKYG01000119.1, read as the reverse complement.
ACGCGCGGCAGGCGGCGGCGCCGACGGGGGCCCGGCAACAGCCGGGCCGGGTCGGCGCCGAGCACGCCGCGCTCGGTCAGGAACCGACAGAGTGTGCGCAAGCTCGACAGCTTGCGCGCCAGCGTCGCCGGCGCGTAGCCGCGGTGCCCGAGTTCCGCGGCGAAGCCGCGCACCGTGCGGCGATCGAGGCCGGCGAGCAGCGTGTCACGCTCGCCGGCCGCGCCTTCGCCCGCCTCGCGGCTCGCGAGCCACTCCAGCAGTTGCCCGATGTCGGAGGAGTAGGAGCGCCGCGTCGCCGGGGACATGCCGCGCACGTCGAGCGTGCGCAGGAAGTCTCTGACAAACTCGTCTGGCATGCTCGTTCACTTCGTCGGCGCGCGAGCCTAGTCCTGCACCCCTTGCCCCGGCGCCCGCGGCGACGGAGAATCCCAGCATGAC
>PKYG01000119.1:1469-15394 GCA_003132585.1 Actinomycetota bacterium | reverse complement strand
AGAGCCTTGCGCCGCCTGCTCTGGTCGCCCAACGAACTCGGCCTCGCGCGCGGCTACGTCGCCGGCGACATCGACATCGACGGCGACGTCTACGCGCCCTTCCGACTGCACCGCCTGCTCGTCGCCGAAGACCGGCCGCGGCAGCTGGCGCCGCGACTGCGCATCGGCGCCAGCCTGCTCAAGGCGGCGGCGGCGGTCGGCGCCCTCGGGTGGCCGCTGCCGCCGCCGCCGGAGGAGGCGCGCCTGCACGGCCGCCTGCATTCGCGTGAGCGTGACGCCGCGGCGATAGCTCACCACTACGACGTGTCTAATGACTTCTACCGGCTCGTGCTCGGCGAGACGATGACCTATTCGTGCGCCTACTTCGCCGACGGTCTGCCCGCCGACCCTGGGGCACGCCGCCGTGCACTCGACGAAGCGCAAACGGCGAAGTACGACCTCATCTGCCGCAAGCTCGGTCTTCGACCCGGCATGCGCCTGCTCGACGTCGGTTGCGGCTGGGGCGGCATGGTCATGCACGCGGCGCGGGAGTACGGCGTCGAGGCGGTCGGCATCACGCTCTCGCGGGATCAAGTCGATCGCGCCCGACAGCGTGTCGCGGAAGCCGCGCTTGGCGACCGCGTCGAGATCAGGCTTCAGGACTACCGCGAGATCGCCGACGGCCCCTTCGACGCGATCTCGAGCATCGGCATGTTCGAACACGTCGGGCTCGATCGCATGGGCGAGTACTGCGCCGCGTTGCATCGCCTCCTGCGCCCCGGCGGACGTCTGCTCAACCACGGCATCTGCCGGCCACACGGCACCTCCGGTCTGGGCAGGCGCTCGTTCGCCGGCAGTTACGTCTTCCCCGACGGGGAGCTGCACGAGGTCGGCATCGTCGCGATGAAGATGCAGGAGGCCGGCTTCGAGGTGCGCGATGTCGAGTCGCTGCGCGAGCACTACGCGCTGACCCTGCGCTGCTGGGTCGCCAACCTCGAGGAGAGCTGGGACGACGCGCTGAAGCTCGTCTCGCCCGGTCGCGCACGTGTGTGGCGCCTCTACATGGCCGGCTCGGCGGCTAACTTCGAAGCCGGCCGTATGAGCGTGCACCAGGTGCTCGGTGTGAAAATCGCTGCGGGCGGCGCCAGCGGCATGCCGCTGCGACGCGACGACCTGCTGCGCGGCGCCTAAGGCGACGACCCGCGCCGCAAGCGACAACGGCCGGCGCCGACGCTGACGATCCCCTCCACTTCGAGTGCGCTGACGACGGCCGCCACTTCGGCGCTCGGACTGCCCGTGCGCGCCGCCAACTCGTCGATCGTCCGCTCGGCTCCGTCGAGCTCGGCGACGATCGCCTCGGCGACGCGGCCGGCGGCGCCGGCAAGCAGGCCCGTGCGGGTCGGCGCCGCTGCGTTCGGCGCCGCGCCGACCTGCCTGCCCAGCGTGCCGCTCATGCCGACGCTGAGCGCCGCCAGCACGTCGCCCGCCGACTCGCACAGCGCCGCGCCCTGCCTGAGCAGTTTGTGCGGGCCGGCCGAAAGGCGCCGGCCCGCCTCACCCGGCACAGCAAACACATCGCGGCCGATCTCCAGCGCGTAGTCGGCGGTGATCAGCGACCCGCTGCGCTCCGACCCCTCGACGATGACGACGGCCGCCGCGAGACCGGCGATCACCCGGTTGCGCGCCGGGAACCGCCACGCCCGCGCCGGTACGCCGAACCAGAACTCAGAGACCAGCAGTCCGCAGCGACGCACAGCTGCGAAGAGCCACTCGTTGCTGCGCGGGTAGACGACGTCGACGCCGCAGCCGAGAACGCCGACGGTCGCCGGCGTGAGCACGCCTTCGGCTTCGGCCACAGCCGCGGCATGCGCCGTCGCATCGAGACCCAGCGCCATGCCGCTGACGACGATCGCGCCGGCGCGCGCCAGGTCGCGCGCCAGCGCCGCCGTCATCTCCGCGCCGTAAGGTGAGGGCGAACGCGAACCGACGACCGCGACCACGGGACGTTCGTCGAGGATCGCCAACGACGCCGGCGCGCAGCACCCGCCGACGAACAGCGCCGGCGGCGGGTCGTACAGGCCGAGTAACGCCGGCGGATACAGCTCGTCGCACCAGGTGACGACGCTCGCCGATAACGTAGCCTCGTCGATCGCTTGATCGCCGGCGGCGAGCAGCGCCGCGAACTCCGCCTCGTCGGTCATCCGCTCGACCGGCGCCGCGTCGCGCCCGCGCCCCCGCTTGTCTTCGTGGCGACGACGAGGTGCGACCTCTCCTTCGAGGGCGAGACGAGGCTGGTAGCCATCCTCCTCGCCACCGGACTCGCCGCGCGCACCAAGTTTGCCGCGGCGCGACACCGTCAGCGCGCGGCGGATGTCCGTCTCCGCGCACGACACCGCCGCGTCAATGCTGCCGAGAACGTCGACGAGACGGGCGATGACGCCGCTGCGATACGAAGCGAGCTGTGCCAGCCACAGGCAGCGCGCGCGGCGCTCGGCCGCGGTCGGCGTACGCGCGCGCGGGTCGCCGGCCACTCTAGCGACGCTCGATGCCGCGCGCACGATAGGAGAGACTCTCGGCGACGTGCGCGACGGCGATCGTCGCCGCGCCTTCGAGATCGGCGATCGTCTGCGCCACCTTGACGACCCGGTCGCAGCCGCGCGCACTGAGACGCAGCCGTTCGTAGGCGCGATCGAGCAGACTCACGGCGTCGCGGTCGAGCACGCATTGCCGGCGCACCTGACGCGCGCTCATGTGCGCGTTCGCGTAGGCGCCGCTGCCGGCGAGCCGCCGCACCTGCCGCGCGCGCGCTCCGGCGACGCGCTCGCGGACGCTCGCCGAAGGCTCGCCCTCGTGCGGGGCGCGCCGTTCGCGCGCGGCCACCCGAGGCACGTCGATGCGCAGGTCGATGCGGTCGATCAGGGGCCCGCTCAACTTCGCGACGTACTGGGCGACGCGATGCGACGGACAGCGGCACTCCTGCTCGCGGTCGCCGAGAAAGCCACACGGGCACGGGTTCATCGCGGCGACGAGCATGATCCGTGCCGGATAGGTGACCGAGCTCAGCGCGCGGGAGATCGTCACCTCGCCGTCTTCGAGCGGTTGGCGCAGGCCCTCGAGCGCCGCCAGCCGGAACTCCGGGAACTCGTCGAGGAAGAGCACGCCGAGGTGGGCGAGGCTCACCTCGCCCGGCCGCGGCGTGCCGCCGCCACCGACCAGACCGGCGCTCGAGATCGTGTGGTGCGGCGCCCGAAAAGGCCGCCCGGCGACCAGCGCGACGCCGGGCGGCAGCAACCCGGCGACGCTGTACACCCGCGTCACGTCGATCGCCTCTTGCACGGCGAGCGGCGGTAGGATCGTCGGCAGCCGCCGGGCGAGCATCGTCTTGCCGGAGCCCGGCGGCCCGATCATCAGCACGTTGTGCGCGCCCGCGGCGGCGACCTCGAGGGCGCGCTTGGCCTGCTCCTGCCCGAGAATGTCGGCCATGTCGGCGTCGCCGCAGCCGGTGCCGGCGACAAGATCGGCGGCGGCCACGGGCTGTGCCCGCTCCCCGCCGCCGGCCTCGACCACCGCTACCGCCGCGCGCAAACTGTCGACCGGGTACACCTCGAGACCGGAGACGAGCGCCGCCTCGGCGGCATTGCCGCGCGGGAGCAGCAGGCCGCGCAGACCACGGCGATGCACGCTCTCGGCCACCGCCAGCGCGCCGCTCACCGGCCGCAACCCACCATCGAGGCCGAGCTCGCCGATCGCGGCGAGGCCGTCGCCGCCGCGTTTGGCCTGCCCCGTCGCGAGCAGGAACGCGAGTGCGATCGGCAGGTCGAACGAAGGGCCCTCCTTGCGCAGGTCGGCCGGCGCCAGGTTGACGGTGATGCGCCGCGACGGGAACTCGTACGACGAGTTGACGATCGCCGCGCGCACACGCTCGCGGCTCTCCTGCACGGCGGCATCGGGGAGGCCGACGATCGTGAACGCCGGCGCCGCGGCGACAACGTCGGCCTCGACCTCGACGGCGCGGCCCTCGAGGCCGTGCAGGGCTTCGCTGGAGACTCGCGCGAGCACGCGGGCGCCGCGGCCTCAGCGCCCGCCGTCGAAGGCTGCCGGCAGGTGCCGGAGCTGTGGCGGCCGGCAGCTCAGGTCGACGGCGATGATGTCGAAGCGCACGTCGGTGATGCCGCGCATGACGGCGGGACGCGCCCCCATCCAGAGCTCGGCGAGGCGCGCGATCTGGCGCCGCTTGCGCGGCGTCACGGCGTCTTCGGGGGCGCCGCAGCGCCGTGAGCGGCGCGCCTTGACCTCGACGAAGGCGAGCACTCCGCCGCGCCGCGCGATGATGTCGATCTCGCCGCGCGCCACCCGCTGATTTACGGCGAGGACGCGCCAAGCGCGCCGCTCGAGGTACGCCGCGGCGTACCGTTCGGCGGCGCGCGCGAACTGCAGGCGACGCTCGCCATATGTTGCATCGCCCGTCAGCGGCTTCTGCAGGCGCTCTGCGCGCTTTTCGTCGCTCATCGTGGAACATCACCCGATCCGCACGCTAACACGCCGCAGAATCGCTCTGAACGGCTCACATCCGCCGGACGGATGACATTCCCGCGTTGTCCACCGGTACGCCTGTTCCCAGACCCCGGATCGGCGGCAATCCGTCGCCAAAGGGCGATATGATGCGGCAATGACGAGCTTCCGCTTCGTGCACGCCGCCGACCTTCACCTCGACACACCCTTCGCAGGCGTCGCTCAGCCGGCTCCTCACGTCGCCGCGGCGCTTCGCGACGCCTCCCTCGCCGCCTGGGACGCGCTGGTCGAGCTCACGCTCGCCGAGCATGCCGCCTTCCTTCTGCTCGCCGGCGACATCTACGACGGCGCCGACCGCGGCGTCCGCGCGCAGCTGCGCTTCCTCAAAGGCCTCCGGCGACTGTCCGACGCCGGCGTCCGCGTGTTCATCGTGCACGGCAACCACGACCCACTCGACCGCCGGTCGGCCGTCGTCGACTATCCGGCCAACGCCAAGCTGTTTCCGGCAGGTGACGTCGAGTCGGTACCCGTGACGATCGACGGCGAGCAGATCGCCATCGTCCACGGCATCAGCTACGACCGCACCGATACCAAAGAGAACCTTGCCCTTCACTTCCACCGCGCGCCCGGCAACGGCCTGCAGGTCGGTCTCCTACACGCCAACGTCGGCGCCAACGCCGAGCACGGCGCGTACGCCCCGTGCACGCTTGGCGACCTCGAGGCCGCGGACCTCGACTACTGGGCGCTCGGCCACGTGCACAAGCGCGCGGTCCTGCGCGAGAACGACCCGTGGGTCGTCTACCCCGGCGACACCCAGGGTCGCAGTCCCAAACCGAGCGAGCGAGGCGAAAAGGGCGCGCTGGTCGTCGATGTCAGCGGCTCGAAGGTGACAAACGTACGCTTCGCGGCGCTCGACGTCGCGCGCTTCGTCGCCTGCGGTATCGACATCGCCGATGCGACTGACCTGTCGCAGGTCCAGACGCGCCTCATCGAGACGCTCGCACGGTTGCGCGACGAGCATGCCGGCCGCCACCTTCTCGTGCGCGCGACGCTCGAGGGCCGCGGCCCCGTCGCTCCCGAGCTCCACCGGCAAGGCGCCATCGCCGACATGCTCGTTGAGGCGCGCAACGAGCTTGCGACGAGCAGGCCGTTCCTCTGGGTCGAGTCGATCGTCGACCGCTCGCGCTCGATCGTCGACCTCGACACGCTGCGCGAGCGCACGGACTTGTCGGGAGAGCTGGTCCGGCTCGCCGACCGTGTCCGCGGCGACTCCACAGCTCTCGCCGCCTTCATCGCCGAGCGATCCAGGCTGCTCGATCAGGGAGCGGTCGGCACGGCTTTGCGCCGGCTCGCCCAGGAGGAGGACGCCGACCTCTTCGCCGACGAGGCCGGCGACATCCTCGACGATGCGCTCGCACTCGCCCTCGACCGGCTCGAACAGGCCGGCGGTCAATGAAGATCACCGGCTGGCACGTCGACGGCTTCGGCACGCTCAAGGACTACCCGGTCGACGGCCTCGGCGACGGCGTCACGCTTATCGTCGGCGAGAACGAAGCCGGCAAGAGCACGCTTCTCGCTTTCTTGCGGGCGATGCTCTTCGGCTTTCCCAAGAAGAGCACGAGCGCCCGCCAGTATCCGCCGCTGCGCGGCGGCGGCCATGGCGGGCGCATCGTCGTCACCGACGACGGCGGCCGAGGGTGGACGATCGAGCGCTACGCCGACCGCAAAGAGCGTCTGCGCATCACCGACTCCGCCGGCGGCGTCGCCGACGAATCCCAGCTCCGCGATCTGCTCGGCGGCGCCGATGCGAAGTTGTTCGCGTCGGTGTTCGCCTTCGACCTGACCGAGCTCACCGGTATCGAGACGCTCGACGCCGCCGGCGTACGCGAGCGCATCTTCGCCGCCGGCATCACCGGCGCCGGGCAGTCGGCCCGCCAGGCCCTGGACCAGCTCGACAAGGGCGCCGACGCCCTGCTCAAACAGCGGGCCGGCCAGGCGCAGATCAACAACCTGAGCCGCGAGCTCGACGATATCGAGGCGAAGCTGCGCGCGGCTCGCGCTCACGATCAGGAGTACGCACAGCTCACCGAACAGGAACGAGACACGGTCGCCAAGCTCGGGCAGCTGGCGTCGGAACTCGACCAGCTCCGTCAGAGAAAGGCGCGCGTCGAAGCGCTCGTGCAGTCAAGACCCGAGTGGGACGAGCGCGAGCAGCTCCGCGGCGAGCTTGACCGCCTCCCGCAGGCCGCCGACGACGCGCTGCCGCAGCGCGTCGACGAGCTCGCCACCGAGCTCACGCGGCAGCGCACGCGCGAGGAGCGCGTGAGCGAGCTCGAGATGCGTGCGGCGCGCGGCCGTGACCGGCGCGCCGCGGCGCTGCAGCGACTCGGCGCCGGCTGGACGACCGAGCGCGTCCTTGCCTTCGACGATTCGATCGGCGTGCGCGACGAGGTGCGGTCGTGGAACCAGCGTCTCACCCTGCTCGACGCGCCGGCGGCCGGCACCGCCTTCGGCCGGCGGCCGCTCACCGTCGCCGTGACCCTCGCCGGCGCCTGCGCCGCGGCCGCCCTGGCGACGTTCGTCGCCGGCTACTCTCAGCTGGGCGCCGGCCTGCTCGCCGCGGCGGCACTGCTGACGCTCGTCGCCATCGTCGCCGCCCGTTCGCGGCACGCCGGCGCCGCCGATGCCGGCGAGCAGACCCGCGCTGGGTGGCGCGCCTGGCTCACGGCTCACGGGCTTCCCGAGCTGACGCCGCCGGGCGTCGACGAGATGCTGGCCGCGATCGCGGACGCGAGCAGCGCGGACCGAGAGGTCGGCGGCGCCCGGCGGGAGCTCGAAGGTATCCGCGGCCGGGCCGCCGAGTGGGATCTGGCCGCACACCAGGCGCTGGCCGATGTCGGGCGTCCGGCCGAGGCGCTCGCCCAGGAGGACCTGCGCGCGGCGTTGCTGACGCTCGACGAGCAGCTGAAGCACCGCACGCAGCTCGACCAGCGCCTCTCGGCGATCGACACCGTACTCAGGCAGCAGCTCGCCGGTGACGCGGAGGCGATGACGGAGCTCGCCAGTGGCAACGTCTCCGCCTGGCGCGTCGAGGCCGGGAGATTGGCGGAGGATACGCACGCACTCGAGGTAGAACGTGACGCCGCCAACACAGAGATCGGCCGCCTGCGCAAGGAGCTCGATGATCTCGCCACATCGGAGGAGATCGCACGGCTGCAGACCGAACGCGAGTCGCTCAAAGCTGCGTTCGCCGCCAAGGTCCGCGAGTATCGCGTGCTGGTCATTGCGCACGGCCTCATCCGCGACACGCTGCGCAGCTTCGTCCGCGAGCATCAGCCCGACGTCCTGCGTGGCGCCGGTGACATGTTCGCAACGATCACCGGCGGCCGCTACGAGAACGTCGAGGCCACCGAAGGCGAGGACGGTGACGCGGCGGAGAGCGTGGTCGTCGTCTCACGCGAGGGCAAGCGGCACACTCCCGACCAGCTCAGCCGGGGCACCGCGGAGCAGCTCTACATCGCCGTCCGCCTGGCGTTCGCCGCCGACTTCGCCGGCCGCAGCACGCCGCTGCCGGTCATCATCGACGACTGCCTGGTCAACTTCGACCCCCAACGCCAGCGCGGCATCGCCGGAGCGATCGTCGAGTACGGAGCCGAGCACCAGCTCCTCCTCTTCACGTGTCACCCCGAGACCGAGCAGATCTTCCGGGAGGCACTCGGCGACCGGCTGGCCGTGCGCCGCCTGCCGCCGGTCGCCGATTGACCACGGCCTAGGAGACCTCCGCCTGCGTCTCCGTGGCGGATTCGCCACCCAGCCCCAGCTGCTGGAACGCCACGCTCTGAAACGACAGCCTGTGGATCGCGCAGACCCCGTGCTCGGCGATGAGCTGCTGATGCGTCGCCGTGGCGTAGCCGACGTGTTCGTCGAAGGCCCACAGCGGATACCGCTCGTGCAGGCGCCGCATCAGCCGGTCGCGCGTGACCTTGGCGACGACCGAGGCGGCGGCGACGGCCGCCGAGCGGCCGTCGCCGCCCACCAGCGCTTCGTGCGGCACGGCGCAGGCAGCCAGCGCGAACCCGTCGACGAAGGCCGCGTGCGGCCGCGGCGACAGCGCCTCCAGCGCCGCCCCGAGCGCGGCAAGATTGCAGACGTGCAGGCCGCGGCGGTCGATCGTCTCCGACGAGCAGCTGACGACGACGATCTGCCGCGCCCGAGCGACGATCGCCGCATACACCTCGTCGCGGCGCTCGCGCGTCAGCTTCTTGGAGTCGTTCACGGCATCGAGTGCGGTGAAGTCGGCGTCGCCGAAGCCGTCATAGGCGAACGCTACGGCGGCCGCCACCAGCGGGCCGGCCAGGCACCCGCGGCCGGCCTCGTCGGCGCCGGCGACCAGCGTTCGCCCGGCCTGCTCGAGGTCGAAGGCGAAGCGCGCGTTCACGGTGTCCCCTCCCGGCCGATGCCTAGAGAATACGGAGGCGCGTCGGCGGCCAGTACATGAAGAACGCCTCGCCGACGACCTCGCTCCTGTGCATCGGCCCCCAGTCGCGACTGTCGCCGCTGTCGGTGCGATTGTCGCCCATCATGAAGTAGTCGTTGGGCCCGAGCGTGTACGGGTGCTGCAGCGACCACGGCTCGCCGCTCGTGAACGGATACGTCGGCTCGAGCGAGCCGTTGATGTGCCTGACGTACGGCTCGTCCAGCACCTCGTCGTCGATGTACACGCGCCCGTCGCGCAGCGAGATCGTCTCGCCCGGAAGAGCGATGACGCGCTTGATCAGCGTGACTCCTTTGGCCTTCGAGTTGAAGACGACGATGTCGCCGCGGTGCGGATCGCGCGTGTGGTAGACGATGCGGTTGACCAGGACCCGGTCGCCGATCAGCAAGGTGTTCTCCATCGAACCCGACGGGATGCGGTAGGGCTTTACCACGAACGCCTGGATCAGCAACGCCAGCGCGATCGCACCGGCGGTGATCGCCACGTATTCGATGATCGTCCTCGTCTTCACGAAACTCCTCGCGCTCAGAGTCCGCCGACGCGACCCAGCGGCCAGTAGATCAGAATTGCCTTGCCGATGATATCGCCTCGCGGCACGGTGCCCCAATCCCGGCTGTCGTCGCTTACCGCGCGATTGTCGCCCATCATGAAGTAGCGGTCCGCCGGCACCGTGTACGCGTGCTCCAGCGACCAGGGGGCGGAGCCGGCGGGCACGACAAGCGAGCTCGCCAAGGTCGGCACGGCGATGCCGTTCGCCCTCACGACGTACAACTCTCTGAGCGGCGACCCGTTGACGAGCACGCGACCGGAGTCGAGGGAGAGCGTGTCGCCCGGCAGGCCGATGACGCGCTTGATGAAGGTGATCCTGCGGTCGCGCGGCCAGCGAAAGACGACGACGTCGCCGCGCTTGATATCGCCGAGACGGTACGCCAGCCGGTTGACCAGCACCCTGTCGTTGATGCGCAAGGTGCCATACATCGACTTGGACGGGATGCGATACGGCTTGACGACGAACGCCTGGATGAGCAGCGCCAACGCAATGGCGGCGAGAACGACGGCGAGCAGGCTGAAGTCAAAGAAGGACCTCGATCTGGGCGAGGTCGGCGGCGAAGAGGGCTGATCGTCGGGCGCTAGCGTTGCTTCTCGCGCACGCGGGCTTGCTTGCCGATCTTCTGGCGCAGGTAGTAAAGCTTGGCCCGGCGCACGTCGCCGACCATCACGACCTCGATCTTCTCGATCTTTGGTGAGTGCACGGGGAACGCTCGTTCGACACCGACGCCGAAGGACTGCTTGCGCACGGTGAAGGTCTCGCGAACACCGCTGCCCTGACGCTTGATCACGGTGCCCTGGAAGATCTGCGTGCGCTGACGGGTCCCCTCGATCACGCGGAAGTGCACCTTGACGGTGTCGCCGGCCTTGAACTGGGGGATGTCGTCACGCAACTGTTGGCGCTCGATGTTGTCGATGATTCCCACAGGATCCTCTTTCGGAGCGAAATGCGGCGGTTACTCTACCAGACTGCCGCCGCATGCGCAAAACGCGTCGCGTCGGCGGCGCGCCGCGCTCAGCTTCGCCGCCGCGTCATGTCTGTGGCGCGTTGGCTCTGCTCCGCCCGCCAACGCGCCACTTTGGCGTGATCGCCGCTGAGGAGCACGTCCGGCACCTTCCAGCCGCGGAACTCCGCGGGACGTGTGTACTGCGGATATTCGAGCGCGCCTTCGAGGTCGGGGGCGAACGACTCCGCCACCACGCTCTCGGGGTTGGAGATCACGCCCTCGAGCTTGCGCAGCACGGCGTCGGCGACCGCCATCGCCGCGATCTCGCCGCCGCTGAGCACGTAGGGCCCGATCGAGACGCGGTCGCTGACGAGATTGGCGACGCGCTCGTCGATGCCTTCGTAGCGGCCGCACAGCAGGCAGAGATCGTGCGCCGCGAACTCGGCCGCGAGCGCGTCGTCGAGCTGTCTCCCCTTCGGGGTCAGCTCGACCACCCGGCGCTCGCCGCGCACCGCGTCGCACGGCACGTCGTAGACCGCCTCCAGCGCCGCCGCGACGACGTCGATACGGACGACCATGCCGGCGCCGCCGCCATAGGGCGTGTCGTCGACTTGCTGATGAGTCAGCGGCGTGTGATCACGGTAGTTGCACAGGCGCAGCTCGTGCCCCAACTCGGCGGCCCTGGTGACGTGCACCTGCGACGCGTACCAGGCGAACGCCTCCGGAAAGAGCGTGAACACGTCGATCTTCACAGCAGCCCCTCACGAACGACGACGACGCCGGCGGCCAGATCGACGTCGACAAGCTCGTCGACGAGCGGCACGAGCAGCGACGTGCCGTCGCCTGTGCGCACCTCGAGGATCTCGTTGGCGACGTTGGCGAGCACGTCGACGACCGTACCGAGCTCGATGCCACCGCTGCTCACGCGCAGGCCGATGAGCTGCCCGACGGGGTAGAAGGGCAGCTCGTCCAGCGCGCCGCCGGCGGCGAGCACGGTCGCGCCCTGCAGGCGCAGCGCCGCGTCGCGATCGTGCGCCAGCTCGAGACGCACGAGAGGGCGCCGATCGTCCCCGCCCACGCGTTGAAGCTCAACCGGTGCGGGACGATCGGCGCCCTCTCGAAACAGATAGAACCGCGCGCCCTGACTGAGATACTCCAGGCCGCGCGGAGCAAGGTCGAGGTACAGCTCACCTTTGAGTCCGTGCGCCCGCCCGAGGGTGCCGCAGGCCCACAGACCGCTCTCGGTCGCCATGGTCTCTAGTCGACGATCTCCACGATGGCGCGCTTGCCGTCGCGAACGGCGCTCGCCTTGACGATCGTCCGCAAGGCGCGCGCGATGCGTCCCTGCTTGCCGATCACCTTGCCGACGTCGTCCTTCGCTACCGACAATTCGAGGACGACGGTGGTCTCGGTCTCCGTAGCCTCCACATGGACCTCATCGGGACTATCCACGAGTGCCTGTGCCAGGTACTCAAGCAGATCCTTCAACATCCCACATACGCCCTCTGGCGCCTCCACGGCCATCGCTTAGCTACCGATCCCCTTGATCGCCAGAAGCCGCTTGACCGTTCGCGATGGCTGGACACCCTTCTTCAGCCACTCGGTCGCCTTGTCGGCGTCGATCTCGATCATCGACGGTTCGACACGCGGATTGTACTGGCCTATGGTTTCGATCGACCTGCCGTCGCGTGGCGCGCGCGCGTCCGCAACGACGATCCTGTAGATGGGGTTCTTGTTGCTCCCTACTCTGCTCAACCGCATCCGTACAGCCAACTGCCTCATCACCCCCCTGGAGAACCACTCGCGCTTTCGCAAAGTCTGGCCAACTTCACGGATTGGATTACAGATACTACGCGCCCAGCTTCGGAGGCGCAAGAAAGCCCGCCAGCCTCACAGACCCGGCAGGCGCATTCCTTTCATCTTGCCGCTCGAGAACTGCCTGAGCATCTTCTGCATCTCGCGGAACTGCTTGAGCAGCTGATTGACGTCGCGCGCCTGAGTGCCGCTGCCGCGGGCGATCCGTTGCCGGCGAGGGCCGTCGATGAGATCGGGGTGACGGCGCTCCTGCGGCGTCATCGAGAAGATCATCGCCTCGATACGGTCGAGCGCTTTGTCGTCGACCTGCACGTTCTTGAGCTGCTTCATGCCGGCTACCCCGGGCAGCATGCCGAGGATGTTCGACAGCGGTCCCAACTTGCGCACCTGCTTCATCTGCTCGAGGAAGTCCTCGAACGTGAACTCGGCGCGGCGCAGTTTGGCCTCCATCTCGGCCGCCTGCTTCTCGTCGATCGCCTCTTCGGCTTTCTCGATCAGCGAGAGCACGTCGCCCATGCCGAGGATGCGCGACGCCATGCGATCGGGATGGAAGTAGTCGAAATCGGCGATCTTCTCACCGTTGGAGGCGAACTTGATCGGCTTGCCGGTGACGGCGCGCACGCTGAGCGCGGCGCCGCCGCGCGCGTCGCCATCGAGCTTGGTGAGGATCACCCCGTCGATGTCGACGCGCTGCTTGAACTGCTCCGCCGCGTTGACCGCGTCCTGGCCGGTCATCGCATCGACGACGAGGAGGATGTTGTGCGGCTTCACCTTGCCGCGGATGCGCGCCAGCTCATCCATGAGCTCGTCGTCGATGTGCAGCCGGCCGGCCGTGTCGATGATCGCCACGTCGCCCTTCTCGCGGGCAAACTCCACACCGCGCACGGCGATCTCGACGGGGTCGACGTCGGCGCCGGGCGCGTAGACCGGCACGTCGACGCGCCCGGCCAGAGTGACCAGCTGCTCGATCGCCGCCGGCCGGTACACGTCGGCGGCGATCAGGACAGGCCGCTTGCCCTCCTTCTGCAGGAACCTGGCGAGCTTCGCGCAGGCAGTCGTCTTGCCGGAGCCCTGGAGGCCCGCCATGAGGATGATCGTCGGCGGATGGCCGCTGAAGGCGAGTTTTGAATCGCTGGCGCCCATCAGCGTCGTGAGCTCCTCGTTGACGATCTTCACGACCTGCTGGCCGGGCGTGAGGCTTTCCGTCACCTCGGCACCGAGCGCGCGCTGCTTGACGTGCGCGACGAAGTCGCGCACGACCTTGAAGTTGACGTCGGCTTCGAGCAGCGCCAAACGGATCTCACGCATCGCCTTGTCGACGTCGCCGCTGCTCAGCTTGCCGTGACTGCGCAGCTCGCCGAGTACGCTTTGGAGTCTGTCAGAGAGAGAGTCGAACATGCGCCATCACTCGCTGTCGGTGGATGTCAGCGGAGCATACCCGCGCGATGCTATCAACATTCGCGGCGCAGCGTACGCTACTCGCCGTCGAAGAGCGCCCGGGCGAACTCGTCGGCGTCGAACGGGCGCAGGTCCTCGAGCTTCTCGCCGACGCCGATCAGCTTGATCGGGATGCCGAGCGCTTCGCGGATCGCGATCACGATGCCTCCCTTGGCGGTGCCGTCGAGCTT
>PKYG01000119.1:638-1402 GCA_003132585.1 Actinomycetota bacterium | reverse complement strand
TGCGTATGCAGACGGCCGGCGGTGTCGATGATCACCACGTCCTGGCCGCGCGACTGAGCGGCGGCGAGGCCGTCGTAGACGACCGCCGCCGGATCGCTGCCCGCCGCTTGCTTGACGATCTCGCAGTCACAGCGCCGCGCCCATTCCGCGAGCTGTTCGACCGCGGCCGCGCGGAACGTGTCGGCGGCGACGACGAGCGGCGTCTTGCCGAGCTGCTTGAGGCGGTAGGCGATCTTGCCGATCGTCGTCGTCTTGCCGGTGCCGTTGACGCCGACGACGAGCAGCACGCTCGGTTTGGCGGACACATCGATAAGCTGCGCCCCGGGTGCCTCCGGGCGCAGCATCTCGACGACCACAGCCGCGAGCTCGTCGAGCAGGCGTTCGCGTGATTCGATGCCTTGCTCGGCGCTACGCCGCTCGAGCTCCTCGACGATCTTGACCGTCGCTTCGACGCCGACGTCGGCGAAGATCAGCGCCTCCTCGACCTGTTCCCACAGCTCCTCGCCGACGTCGTCGAAGAGGATCGCGCGGAAGTGGTCACGCAGCGCCCCGCGCGCCGTGCCGAGATTGGCGCGAAAGCGCCGCAGGAGGCCGGCGCGCTCGCGCTCCTCCTCCTCGATGACGGCCGCCGGCACCTGCGCCGACAGACCCTTGAAGACTTCATGCCACTCCACGCGTCAGCCTCCCGGCTTCGCGTCGCCGTGTGCCGCTGTCTTGTGCTCGCGCTCGATCTCCTCTTCGGCCATGCGCGCGCTGACCACGCG
>PKYG01000119.1:399-614 GCA_003132585.1 Actinomycetota bacterium | reverse complement strand
AAGCGGCTGATATTGACGTCGTCGAGAGCCGCTTCGATCTCGTCGAGGATGTAGAACGGACACGGCCGCGCGAGCACGAGCGCCATGAGGAAGGCGATCGCGACGAGCGCGCGCTCGCCGCCGGAGAGTAGCTGCAGGCGTTTGCCGAGCTTGCGCGCGGGTTTAACCTCGACCGCCACGCCGCCCGGTTCGCCTTCGGCCTCGGGCGGCACGAC
>PKYG01000119.1:0-379 GCA_003132585.1 Actinomycetota bacterium | reverse complement strand
CTCCAGGTCGCGCCGCTGCTCGCGGAAGAAGGCGGCGCGCTCGCCCAGTTGCCCGCACTCGGCCGCGGCGAGCGGGTTCACCGGGCCGATGCGGTCGCGGCGGTGCTGCAGGCGCTCGAGCTGCTCGCGCAGCGACGCCGCCTCGGCGTCGTCGGCCGGCGCCGCGAAAGCGGCGATCTCGAGGTCGGCGGCGAGCCGCTCGAGATCCTGCGCCAGCTCGCCGCGCCGGTCATCGAGCCGCGCGACTGCCACCTGGAGCCCCGCGCGCTCCTCCGCCAGCGACTCCCCCGTCTGTCGCAGCCCGGCCTCGCGGTCGGCGAGCGCACGCATCGTCGCGCGATCGAGCGCGCCGTCGCCGCCCTCGTCAGCGGCGTCGAGG
>PKYG01000080.1:39186-43408 GCA_003132585.1 Actinomycetota bacterium | reverse complement strand
GCGATTCGCGGCGGCAATGCGCCTGACGTGGTGAGCTCGTTCACCTCTTCCAACGTCGGCGCCTTCACCTCGTCCGGCGCCTGGATCGATCTCGGTCCGCTGCTCAAGAAGAGCAACATCGACACCTCGATCTTCACGCCGGCGACGATGTACTACACCCAGTACAAGGGCGTTCGCACGGCGCTGCCGTTGCTCGCCGACACCTGGGGTCTGTACTACAACACGGCGATGTTCACGAAGGCCGGCATCACGGGCCCGCCGAAGACCATCTCGGAGCTCGTTGCCGACGCGAAGAAGCTGACCGTTCGTAACCCCGACGGATCGCTCAAGGTGGTGGGTTACGACCCGTTCTCCGGTTTCTACGACGGCTCGCCGCCGATGATCGTCACCTACGCGCCCTACTTCGGCGCCAAGTTCACTGACGCGCAGGGTCACTCGACCCTGGCGACGGACCCGGGCTGGACGGCCCTGTTCAACTGGCAGAAGGACCTGGTCAACTGGTACGGGTACGACAAACTCGTCCGCTTCCAGGCGGCGCAGGGTGACCAGTTCTCCGCCTCGAACTCCTTCGAGATCGGGCATCTGGCGATGGCGATCGACGGCGAATGGCGTGTCGCCTTCATCGCCGCGGAGCATCCAGAGCTCCCGTACGCGACCGCGCCCGGGCCCGTGATCGACACTCATCCGGAACTCTACGGCTCCGGCTACGTCAACGGGACGATCATCGGTATCCCGAAGGGCGTCAAGAACGTGGACGCGGCCTGGGATCTGGTCAAGTACCTGACGACCGACAACCACGCGCTTGCCCAGTTCTCGAACGGCATCCGCAACGTCCCCTCGACGCTGGCCTCGCTCAAGTCGCCCGAACTCAAGCCGGACCCGAAGTTCGCCACCTTCCTCAGCATCTTCGGGAACCCGCTGTCGGCGACTTCGCCGATCACCGCTGTGGGTGCTGCGTACCAGACGCTGATTCAGAACTTCGCGGTGAAGAACCAGGCCGGCCACGTCCCCGATCTCCAGGCCGGCCTCGTTGCCCTTGACAAGCAGATCGACGCGCAGCTCGCGCAGGCGCAGGTCGGCGCTCCGTGAGCCTCGCGCCGGCAACCGAGACGACTCTCGTCGCGGCTTTGCCGGCGATCGATCGCCGGCGAGCCAGGAAGAGGGCAGCGTGGCGCCGTCGCGCCACCGTTCTCGCCTTCATGAGCCCCTGGCTCGCCGGCGTCACCATCTTCTTCGGCTACCCGCTCCTGATGAGCGTGTACCTCTCTTTCACGCACTTCGACAACCTCTCGGCGCCGAGATGGATCGGCCTCGCCAACTACCACTACCTGTTCCACGGCGATCTGCTGATCGGGCCGGCGGTGCGCAACAGCCTGTGGATGATCGTCTTCGCGGTGCCGCTCTACGTGCTGTCCGCGTTCGGGATCGCGATGATGGTCGCGCGCGTGAAACGGGGCGCCGGCTTCTTCCGCACCGTCTTCTACCTGCCCGCGCTCGCTCCGCCGGTCGCGGCGACGCTCGGCTTCGTCTACATACTCAACCCCGCCAACGGCCCGATCAATGTCTTGCTCAGCCACCTCGGCATCCAGGGCCCGCTCTGGTTCCAGTCGCCCCAGTGGTCGAAGCCCTCGCTGGTGCTGCTCGGAATCTGGGGCGTGGGCAACATGTTCATCATCTTCCTGGCGGCCATCCTCGACGTGCCCAAGCACCTCTACGAGTCGGCCGAGCTCGATGGGACCGGGCCGTTGCAGCGGCTCCGCTACGTGACGCTGCCGTCGATCAGCCCCGTGATCCTGTTCTCGATCGTGATCGGCGTGATCGCCGCCATGCAGTACTTCACGCAGGCCTACGTCGCCGCCAACATCGCCTCGGGCCAGGCCTCGCAGGCCGGCGACGTAACGGTCAACCTCGGCTTTCCGGAGGGCTCGACACTCTTCTATCCGATCCTGCTCTACAACGACGGATTCCGTGACTTCAGCATGGGCTACGCCTCCGCGATGGCGGTCCTGCTGTTCGTCGCCGCCTTCGCGGTGACCGCCGTCATCCTGGCCAACTCGCGCCGCTGGGTCCACTACGGAGGAGCAGTCAGATGACTGCCGTCGACATCCCGCTCGAGCTGCAAGACGCGCTCGCCCGCCGCAAGGTCCCCTGGACCGTTCGCCGCCGCCGCTTGCTCTTTGCGGTCGCGAACCACAGCGTGGTGATCGCCGCCGCGCTCATCTTCCTGCTCCCGTTCGTGTTCATCGCGCTCACCTCGCTGATGACCGGCGACCAGTCACTTTCGCCCAACCTCTGGCCGAGTCCCTTCCGCTGGAGCAACTACGTCGACGTCTTCCATCAGGCGCCGCTGATGCGCTGGATCGCGAATACGATGATGTACTGCGGGCTGGCGACAGTGGGGCTGCTCTTGTCGAGCATCCCCGTCGCCTACGCGCTCGCGCGCCTTCGCTGGCGCGGCCGCCAGGTGGCTTTCCTGATCGTGCTGGCGACGATGATGCTGCCGCAGCAGGTGACGGTCGTGCCGCTCTACGTCATGTGGTCGAAGCTGCACCTCGTCGGCACGCTCTGGCCGGTCATCCTGATCACCTGGCTCGGCGATGCCTTCTCGATCTTCCTGCTGCGCCAGTTCTTCCTCACGATCCCGCAGGAGTACCTCGACGCCGCGCGGGTGGACGGCTGCGGCGAGTTCCGCATCCTGACAACGGTCGTCCTGCGCCTGGCCAAGCCGGCGATCGCGGCGGTCACGCTGTTCTCGGTTCTCTACTGCTTCAACGACTACTTCCTGCCGCTGCTCTACGTCGGTCAGGGCGAGCTCCACACCTGGACGGTCTCGATCGGCCTGTCGCAGTTCCGCAACCTGCACCAGGTGCAGTGGAACCTGACCATGGCGGCGACGCTGCTCGTGATGGCGCCGGTGATCATCATCTTCTTCCTAGCCCAGAAGGTGTTCGTCGAGGGCATCACCTTGACGGGAGTGAAGGGATGAGGATGGGGGCGGCCGTATGAGCGAGCCGCTCGTTCTCGCCGTCGACGGAGGTAACTCGAAGACCGACCTCGCGCTCGTTCGCGCCGACGGCTCGCTCGTCGCGTTCGTACGCGGATCGCTCAGCTCGCCGCACCGTCTCGGCGTCGACGGCTGTCTCAACGTTCTCACGGGCTTGCTCGACGAGGCCTGCTCCCAAGCCGGCCTGGATCGAACCGACGGCCCAGTTGCCGAGATCGCCGAGCTGCTGCTCGCCGGCCTCGACTTTCCCGCCGAAGAGGAGATATTCCGCGACCTCATCGATCGCCGCGGCTGGGCGGCGCGGACCGTCGTCGGTAACGACACGTTCGCGCTTCTGCGGGTAGGCACCGAGCGCGGCTGGGGCGTCGCCGTCGTCTGCGGCGCCGGGATCAACTGTGTCGGCGTTGCTCCTGACGGCCGCCACGCCCGTTTCGCCGCGCTCGGACCGATCACCGGGGATTGGGGCGGCGGCTTCGACGTCGGCCTCGCCGCCCTGTCCGCCGCAGCGCGCAGCGAAGACGGACGCGGCCCGCTGACGACGCTCGAGCGGGAGGTGCCGGCCCATTTCGATCTGAGCAAACCGCTCGAGCTGGCAGAGGCGCTCCACCTGAAGAAGATCCCGATGCACCGCCTCGCCGAACTCTCCCCGATCGTCTTGGCGCAGGCTGCGGACGACCTCGTCTCCGCCGGGATCGTCGATCGTCTCGCCGCGGAGGTCGTCGCGTTCGCGCGCGCGGCGCTGACGCGGCTCGAGCTGACGCAGCAGCCTGTCGAAGTGATACTCGGCGGAGGTGTGCTTCGGTCGGGCAACGCCCGTCTGCTCGCCGGGATCGAGGCGGGGCTCCATGAGTTGGGCTCAGAGATCACCGTCCACGTAAGTACCTCGTCGCCGATCGTCGGAGCGACGCTGCTGGCGCTCGACGAGCTCGGCGCCGGTCCCGCGGCACAGGAGCGCCTGCGCCGCGAACTCGGCGAGGCAGTGAAAAGCTACGACCAGAAACAGAGATCGAGATCGCGCTCGAGGAGTCTGGACACATCAACATGAGCTGCGGAAGGAAGACAGATGGCTGACGTTCGCTTCGAGCAGGCGACGCGGATCTACCCCGACACGGACAAAGCGGCGGTGAACGCGCTCACCCTGTACATCCCCGACGGCGAGTTCATCGTGCTCGTGGGGCCGTCGGGTTCGGGAAAGACGACGGCCCTGCGCATGCTCGC
>PKYG01000080.1:0-39177 GCA_003132585.1 Actinomycetota bacterium | reverse complement strand
AAGATCGCGGGCGTCAAGAAGAAGGAGCGCGAGCGCCGCGTGCGCGAGGTCGCCGAGTTGCTCGGCCTCACGGAATACCTCGAGCGCAAGCCCGCACACCTCTCGGGCGGGCAGAGCCAGCGGGTGGCGATGGGGCGCGCGATCGTGCGCAAGCCGAGCGTCTTCCTGATGGACGAGCCGCTCTCGAACCTCGACGCCAAGCTGCGCGTGCAGATGCGAGCGGACATCGCCGAGCTGCAAGCGCGGCTCGGCGTCACGACCGTCTACGTCACACACGACCAAGCCGAGGCGATGACGCTCGGGAACCGGGTCGCCGTGCTGAATGAGGGACACCTGCAGCAGTGCGACGCGCCGCGCGTGCTCTACGACAAGCCGTCGAACATCTTCGTCGCCGGTTTCATCGGCTCGCCGGCGATGAACCTGTTCGAGGCGCGGCTGGGGAAGGACGGCGCCGTCTCTCTGGGAGGCGTCAAGATCGCGCTTTCCAAGGAGGCCGCGACGACCGCGGCGGACAAGGGTTGGCAGAGCGTCACCGTCGGCTTCAGGCCCGAGTCGCTCGAGCTCGCCGCGAAGGGCATACCCGCGCGCGTCGAAGTGGTCGAAGAGATCGGTGCTGAGGCTCACGTCTTCTGCGCGACCGAGCTCGAGGGTGAGACGACCAAGCTCGTCGCCAGCGTCGAGACGCGCAAGGCGCCGAAGCGGGGCGAGCACGTCGCGCTGCAGCCGATCGCGGCCGAGGCGCACCTGTTCGACCCCGAGACCGGCAAGCGTCTGTAGTCACCGGAGTCTCACAATTCCGCCGCGCGAGCCTTCCGAAAAGCTGTGGCGAGCCGCGCCCGCGGAGGTCGAGCGGCAGGTGTCGGCAGTGAAGCTCGCCGAGGAAGCCGAGGGCTACCTTTCTGCTCAACGCGCAGATCGACACCTATTTCGCGGCAAAGTGTCCAGGAAGCTAGCCACGATACAGATTTCTTTCGTGATAGAGTAATGATTCACGAGGAGGTCAAAGCCCGTGCCATTTATTCTTTCACTCACTCCGGGGCACCTGCTGGTGTCACTCGGTCTGAGTGGCTCCTGGAGGGAGAACCATGGGTAGGGTCTTGTCACGATCACGACTCGGATTGGCAGTCGCCCTGTGCCTCACGCTCGCGGCGCTGTTTGCGCTCAGCATGGCGCCGGCTGCGTGGGCCGCCCCGAGCGACCCGACGATCTCAACCGCCGACCTGCAAACACTGATCGACGGCGGCACGGTCGACGGTTACTTCAAGACCGTCGTCTCGGGCGAGACGATCGTCAACATCCCCGTGCACGTTCTCGCGGTGGTCCCCAATGCTGGTCTCAATGGCACCCCGCTGATCATGTTCGAGGCCTACGGCGCGCAGATGGACAAGATCGGTGGCATCGCCGCCGGCATGAGCGGCAGCCCGCTCTATGTCGATGACGCCGGTACCGACAAGCTCGCCGGCGCCGTCTCTTACGGCGACATCTTCACCACCGGCGGCCTCGGCCTAGCGACGCCGATCCAGGCGATGATCGACATCGAGGAGGGCTACAATCTCGTACACTCCTCAATGCTGAGCAGCGACGTCACCATCACCAAACTAGCCCAGCCCGTCGCCACCGCCGGCGGCACGATCACCAAGATCGCGGTCGCCGGCAGCGCCAAAGCAGCCAAGACCATCAACGCCGGCGCCGGCACAGCCGTGCTCGCTCCGCTGGCAGTGGTCGAGGTCGGCGGCCTCAGGCGCGACAGTCACGCCTACCAGTTCCTTTCCAAGAAGTTCGCCGCCATGGGAATCGAACTGCGTCTTGGTGTCAGCCCCTCGGGCTCTGACCCCAACTTCGAGACGGCACTCATCGGCGGCGCCAGTGTCGCCGACATGCTGATGAGCGGCGACCTCTGGGCCGGCGCTGTCGGCGCGGTGACCTACACCAACGGCGACAACGTGGTCGCTTTTGGCCACCCCTTCGACTGGGCCGGTGCTGTTGAGACCGAGCTCGCCAACGCCTGGGTGAGCGGTATCTGGTCGTCCACCCTGGAACCCTACAAGATGGTCGTCCCGGGCAAGACCCGTGGTGCCTTCACGCAGGACCGCGCCAACGGCATCGCCGGTACGCTCTCCTACACGCCCGAGACCGTCCCGCTGACCTTCGGCGCCACCATGAACGGCACAGCACGCACCTCTTCAACCTCGTCACAGATGCCCAGCTGGGCGTTTAACGACGGTGGCTACTCATGGCTGTCCGATTACGGCATCTACGACATCTTCGCGCGCGAAGCCGACTCCTACAGTTTCGCCGGCACAGCCAACACGACCACGACCATCACCGTCAACGACGGCACCCAGGACTACGTGTTGACGCGTGACAACCTGTTTGGCGCGTCGGGCAATTCGATGGATTACGGTCCTATGGCACCTGACGAGGCAGCAGCGATGGAACTCGACAACATGGTCTATTACCTGACCTCAAACCCCGACGGGCTCGCCCCGGCAACGATCAAGTCGATCGACTTCCAGACAAACCTCGACCCGGCAGGCAAGACCGCCAGTATCGTTGGCATGTCGGTCCGCGGTGGCCTGAAGGTTGGCGACAACGTCATCGACGTCAGTTTGCGAGAGTACGGTAATCCGGACCTCGTGCACGTCAACGTGCCGGTGACGATCACGAACCGCCAGCTCGGCGCCGGCACACTCACGGTCTACAGTGCTGATACCTTCTCCTCGTACGACCCGTTCTCCGACTACGGTTACAGTCCCAGCGCCACAACGGCAACCGTGGCCGAGAAGGTCGCCGAGATCCAGGGATGGGCGCAGAACAACGACATCACGGCAGCGTTCGTTCCTTACGATCCCGACAACGGCCCGTACGATCCGTCTTGGAGCGGTGCGCCGCCGCAAGACGATGTCGTCGGCCTCTACCAGGACACCCGCGTTCTCGGCGGCTACCAACTCCGCGAGACAACGCGGATGCGCGTGGTCCCGAGTAGAAGCGTGGTTTCTGCCGGCTCCCCCATCATTCTCCGCGGCAGCGTCTCGAATCTCGGGATGTGGCGCGGAATGACTCCGCCCGCCACAAGCATCGACATCTACAAGCGTCCGCACGGCGCCACCAGCTACACCCTCGTGAAGACCGTACCGATGATGTACTTGGGGCGGCAAGGCCTCTTCGCTTGCAGGATCGCTCACGTGAGGAAGTCGACCTCGTTCAAGGCTGTATGGGACGGCGACGACCTCTACCTCGGCTGCGCGGCCCGCACCTCGGTCACAGTGAGGCCGTAGCAGCATCGTAAGACTGCAGTAACGTGGTGAGACGGAGGCCGGCGCTCTACCGAGCGCCGGCCTCCGTCAGTTTGATGAAAAGATCGCCAAGCTCGGCGTGTGGCACCACGCAGTCGGCTGCCGCGCGCACTACCGCGCTCGCCTCATCCAGCGCCGCCCTCTTGGTGGCGCCAGGCTCTTTGACTCAGTGACATCGTCGGGCTCTGTGGTGATCACCGTCTTGGTGGGTGGCGAGACGCACGCGGCGGTCCTCCGGACGCCGCCCGCGCCTGGTGCGCCCACATCCGGGACGGTGCTAGACTCTATGCGCACACAGATCGCCTGAGCACACGGGCAATGCAGCCACAGCGGGGCGCCATGGACTCGCACCATCGGCATTCGCACACGGTCGTCGTTGTCGCCATAGCCGTGACCGTCGCCGCTCTGAGCTGGGCCGCGGCAGCGGCTTCGCCGGCCGTGGCCGGCATCCCGCACTTTCAGTGGGCCGTCAACTTCGGCCCCACCACCAACCAGGACCAGTGGAACGACGTCGCCGTCGGTCCCGGCCACACCGTGTTCGTGTGTGGCACGCAGGGCCTCACCCAGGGACCGGGCTCGCGCATGACCGTGGCCAAGTACGGCGCCGACGCCACCCGCTCTGGAAGACGATACTTCACCCGGCCGTGCAGACCTGGAGCGACGGCGGCGACAGTCAGGGCCACGCCCTCGCCGTCACCCCCGCCGGCAACGTGATCGTCGTGGGCTCGAGCGCCGCCCCTACCGGGGGTTTCGCCGTGGTCAAGTTCTCGGGCGCCGACGGTCACATCATGTGGCAGCAGGACTTCACTCCCGGGGGCTCCGCCTGGGCGCAGGACGTCGTCGTCGACCGGTACGGCAACGCCTACGTCACCGGCACGGCGACGACCGGCCCGAGCACTGGCCAGGCCATGCACACCGCCAAGTTCCAGGCGTCGGACGGCAAGAAGCTGTGGGAGAACCTCTACAGCGGGCCCATGCTGGCCAGCGAGGGCGACGCGATCGTCATCGACGCAAACCGGAACACCTACGTGATCGGCAGCACCGTGACCGCCGGCCCCT
This sequence comes from Actinomycetota bacterium, assembly GCA_003132585.1. Taxonomy (GTDB): domain Bacteria; phylum Actinomycetota; class Thermoleophilia; order UBA2241; family UBA2241; genus PALSA-647. The sequence goes on along the minus strand of PKYG01000080.1, from coordinate 34,822 downwards.
CCAACGACTGGGTCGTGCGCAAGATCTCGCTCGCCGGCAAGAGCCTGTGGACTCACCGCTGGAACGGCGCCTTCAAGCACCAGGACCTGCCGAGCACCGTGATCGTCTCGACCAGCGCCGTGTATGTGGCGGGAAACACACAGACCGACCTCCTCGGGAGCTACGACGCGGTGCTGGTCAAGTTCGACCTGGCCGGTCATCGCCTCTGGGTCAAGCAGTTCAAGCACGCGGGGACGGACGCCGAGGTGTACGGCACCTGCCTCGACAGCTACGGTCACCTGCTGCTCTGCGGCACGCGCCGGCCGGTCCCCACCGGCCCCGACAAGACATTCCTCGGCGAGGTCACACCGGCCGGCACGACGGTCTGGCTGCACTCGCAGCCGTCGCCGGGCAACCCGCTCGGCGCAATGGGGTACTTCGGAATCGTCAGGGGTCCGGCCGGCAGCATGTACCTGAGCGGGTTCGAGGCGCCCTCGGCGACCGACACCGACATCCTAGTCGAGAAGCGCACGACGGCCGGCACGGTGGCCTGGCACGCCGACTACGGCTGGCCGGACAGCGGCGACGATTATGGCGGTGCGCTGGCGCGCGACGGCACGACGGGACTCTACGTGTGCGGCGACATCTGGACGACGACCAACTTCTACGACGCCAGCCTGCAGAAGTACACGCCGTAGCGTGAGCTGAGACCATATGCGGCGGGGCGGCTACTCTCGCAGCCGCCCCGCCGCTTTCTGCATCTGGACGATCGATTCCACCAGAGGCAAGGGCCAACCCCCGTCGAAGGCTGCAGCGACTGTGGAAGATGTCGTAGAGGTCGCGGCCGTGTCCCGTCTCAAGATCTGTTGGAGAGCCATGCATCACGGCCGCGGTTTGGAGGCCGTGGCTGTCAGGGCAAGCTTGTGTCGCGGAAGGCACACAGAGTCACCACGGAGGAGGAGACAATGGACAACACCATCGTCTGGGCGGACATCCCAGTCACCGATCTGGATCGCGCCATGAAGTTCTACGGCGCCGTCCTTCAGCGTAAGTTCAAGCGGGTCGAGGGCATGGATGGGATCGCACTGGAGGATCCCGGCGAGTCCGGTCCCCCGCCAGATATGCAGCAGGGCCCGTTTCCGGTGGCTTTCGACCTGGCGGTCGTCCCGGACCGCAAGCCCAGCACCGACGGCTGCACCATCTACCTGAACAGCTACGGCGATCCCGAGGGGATGCTCAAGCGCGCCGCAGACGCCGGCGGCATGATCCTGGCGCCGGTCGCCGACATGGGCGAGATGGTCGGCAGCATCGGCTTCTTCCAGGATTCGGAGGGCAACCGTATCGGCGTGCACAAGCCGCCGCAGATGTAGGCCGACCGAGCCGCAAGGCGGGAAAGAAGAGAGGCGGGGCGGCATTGCCGCCCCGCCTCTCTTCTTCATGCGCGAGTCGATGCTCGATGATGCCTCACGGTGACAGGCCGTGGTGAGGCCCTGACTCTCCAAGAGCCTTGACACGGTACACTCGGTGCCCGGACGTTCTGCTATAATTGAACGGTGGATGCTGGTCGGTGGGCGCGCACGCTTGAGCCCCGCGACAGCATCGGAACGGCGTGGGGGGCCCGTGAGAACGTCGCAATGGCACCACCGGCACGCACATGTCCGCCTGACGGAGCAAGACCGTGCGCACCATCCCCGGTCTGCCCGACTCCTTCCTCAGATCCTCCTATCGCTGTGGGAACGACGACTCGTGTCGGGGGCGGCGCTTCTGGCCATGGCCATGCTCATCACGTTGGCCGGTCTGTCGGTCGCGGCCCAAGTTCCGGTAGCCTTTGCCGCTGAGCCCACGGGGAGCTGGCCGCAGTTTCGCGGCGATCCCTCGCATAGCGGCGATAATCCGAACGAGCAGACCATCGGGAGCGCCAACGTGGGGACGCTCTCGCGCTACTGGCGCTTCGATGCCGACGAGTTCGTCTGGTCTTCGCCGGCGGTGGCCGACGGCGTCGTCTTCGTGGGCTCCTACGACGGCATCCTCTATGCCCTCAACGCCTCGACGGGCGCCAAGATCTGGCAGCGCAGGACAGGTGGTCCTATCTGGTCCTCGCCGGCGGTGGCCGGCGGCGTCGTCTTCGTGGGCTCCGATGACGGCAACCTCTACGCGTTGAACGCCGCGACCGGCGCCAAGCTGTGGAGGTTTGCGACCGGAGGTCCCCTCGTCTCCTCCCCAGCGGTGGCGGATGGCGTGGTCTACGTCGGCGCTTCGAAAGGCACCGTCCACGCTCTGAATGCCGCGACCGGCGCCGAGCTGTGGAGCCACCCCACCGGCGGGGATTTCGTGTTCTCATCCCCCGCCGTCACCAATGGGATCGTCTACATCGGCGCCGATCTCCTCAACAGTCCATTTGCACCGCACCCCGGCAGCCTCTACGCCCTGGACGCTACGACCGGCGCCGAGCTTTGGAAGCTCAGCCTGAGCCAGGAGGTCGATTCGTCGCCGGCGGTGGCCGGCGGCGTCGTCTACGTGGGCTGCTTCGACGGGTCCGTTCACGCCTTGGTTGCCTCGACCGGCGCCGAGATCTGGAGCTATCAGACCGGCGGTGGCGTCTGGTCCTCGCCGGCGGTGACCGGCGGCGTCGTGTACGTGGGCTCCCAGGACGAAAGCCTCTACGCGTTGGACGCCTCGACCGGCGCCAAGCTGTGGAGCTTCGCGACCGGTGGCCCGGTCGACTCCTCCCCGGCGGTCGCCAACGGCGTCGTCTACTTCGGCTCCACCAACCCTTTGGGCGACGATCTCTACGCCCTGGACGCCTCGACCGGCGCCAAGCTCTGGGGCTACAAGACCTGGGACAGCAGGGGGGTCGAGTCCTCCCCGGCGGTCGCCGACGGCGTGGTCTACGTCGGCACGATGGGCAGCTTCTTCAATCGCGGGCCGTACAAGGTGCTCGCCTTTCGTCCCCAGCCACCCCTGAGCATCTCCTCGTCGTCGCTGACTGTGCCGTATGGAGGCTCGTTCACGCTCACGGCGCAGCTCGGCCTCATCGGCGTGACGAACGATCTCGTGAGCATCTACCGCACGCCGTACGGCCGCGCGAGGACCTTCGTCACCTCCGGGCATCTCGACCAGAGCGGCGCCATCAGCGTGACGGTCGGGGGTTACTCGGTGACGACCGCATTCACGGCGACCTGGGACGGTGATGCGACCCACGGGAGCGTGACCAGCAACCCCGTCTACGTGAAAGTGAGCGCGAGAGTCACCGGCGCCCTCTCGCGCTACTACGGGATCTCCAAGGGCTACCGTCTGTACCACTACTCGACCGATCCAAAGAAGAGCCCCGTCTTTTCGGCCACCGTGAGCCCAAACCACGCCGGGGGTGACCTGGACTTTCGCCTGCAACGCTACACGTCCGCTGGTTGGCGCACCGTCGCGCTCAACGGAGGGTACCGCCTGACCGCCAAGAGTCAGGCGCGCGTCGTCTGGATCCCGAAGGACTCGAGCGTCAAGGGATGGCGGATGAGGACCAGGGCCGAGTGGCCGGGCGATCCCCGAAACGGCGCGTCGTCGTCACGCTGGGCCTACTTCAGGGTGACGAGCTAGGCCAGCCGCCCGGGGCGCGCCGGCCGTCGCACAGCCGCCGAGCGCGCACGCAGCAGCGGCCGCCACTGAGTGCACTTCGATCTCGACGTGATCGACGTTGAGGCGATGCCTGGGTCGACTCAGGCCTCGTGTTCGCGCAGGCGAATGGCGCCCGGCGATGCAGGAAGATGCGGCGGTGATGAGGCGTCTTGTCGGCAACGTGTTGGCGGTGAAGCTCGCCGAGAAGGTCACGAGCTACCTCTCGCTCGGCAACGAGGTCAGGCCACATGAGTCGCTGGGCCGGCGCCCGCCGCTCGTGATGCAGCGCACAGATCAACACCTACTTGAGGCTCAAACTCTCCAAGAACCTCGACACGGTACACGCTGAGTCATGCAAGTAGGTACTAGCTACTCCAGGAACGGTGTTGTGTGATAATGCGGGGACTTGCCTTAGGTCGGACATCCAGCAACGGACATCAATTGCGCGGGTGGCGGGTGGCGGGACGAAGGAGATCTTGGTCGAGCACTGCACGTCGGAAGAGCCGTCCGGCGCCGTGTTCGAGCGGCCGGCGCCACAGAAGATAGTTTATGTCGAGCCGGCCCAGGCCTCCGCCTTCCCCATGCACTGTCTGCACTGCGGCGATGCTCCGGGCATCTCTGCGTGTCCGAATGCAGCCATGGGCAGGGACTCGGGCGCAGTGGTCGTGAACGAGGATCGATGTCAGGGCTGCTTCATGTTTGCGATGGTGTGCCCCCTCGGCGCCATCTCGGCGCATTCCACCAAGCGAGTGGCGGTCAACGTGCGATAGGTGCACCGACCGGGAGAAGCGGGGGACAGAGAGGGGTCAATTCGGATGTTGGAGGACTTGAATCCAAAAGGAGTATTTCACTTCTTTGAAGAACTCGCCCAGATTCCAAGATGCTCAGGAAACGAAAAGCAGGTAAGCGACTACTTGGTCAGTTTTGCCAAGCAGAGGAAGCTTGAAGTCTCTCAGGACAAAGCACTGAACGTCATCATCAAGAAGCCCGGAACCGCGGGATACGAGGATTCCCCCGCAGTGATCATCCAGGGACATATGGACATGGTCTGCGAGAAGTCCAAGGGGTCCCCCCACGATTTTTCCAAGGACCCGATACCCCTGAAGATCGAGGGAGATCTCGTACGGGCGGACGGCACGACACTCGGTGCGGACAACGGCATCGCAGTAGCGTACGGCCTCGCCATATTGGACAGCGCGGACCTCCCCCACCCGCCTCTCGAGCTTCTCGTCACGACAAGCGAAGAGACCGGCATGAATGGAGCCCATGCCCTCAAGGCGGACCATCTCACGGGAAAGACGCTGCTGAATATCGACGCCGAGGAAGAAGGCGTTCTCTTTGTCAGCTGCGCAGGCGGAGTCGATCTCGTGTGCGAGTTCGACACCCGTTGGGAGAAAGCCGTGAGCGGCGCGCTTCTCATAGAGGTCTCAGGCCTGAAGGGCGGGCACTCGGGTCTGGAGATCATTCGGCAACGGGCGAATGCGATCAAGCTTCTCGGAAGAACACTGGATGCGGCCAGAGAAGCGGGGGAGTTCCGTATTGCCGCGATATCGGGAGGCTCGAAGTCCAATGCGATCGCGAGAGAAGCGCAAGCGACCGTCACGGCGGAAGCCCCCGTACTCACGAAGATCAAGTCCATCGTGAACCGCTTGTCCAAGGACCTGAGAACGGAGTTCGCTGCTGTGGATCCAGATATCAAGGTGGCGGCAGCCTCTGCTGACAAGGTCGCACGACAGCTTGACGGCGCTTCCACGGAGAAGCTCATCGACTTTCTGGTGATCGCCCCCAACGGGGTTCAGTCCATGAGCAAGGACCTGGAAGGTCTCGTGGAAAGCAGCCTGAACCTCGGCGTACTCGAGCAGTCGGGCGAGTCCATCAAGATGACGGTTTCGGTCAGGAGCTGCGTCGATTCGATCAGGGAAGACATCACCCGCAGGGTCGAGGCTTTGGCAGGGCTGGTCAACGCCAAGTGCGCCAGGACCGGCAAGTATCCCGCCTGGCAGTACGAAGCGGACTCCAAGATCAGAGACCTGTGCGTCAGCGTCTACAGGGACGTCTCCGGCAGCGACGCGCAGATCCAGGCTATTCACGCAGGACTTGAATGCGGCCTGCTCAAGGAAAAACTGCCGCAGACGGACATGATCAGTTTTGGACCGAACCTCTACAACGTACACACTCCCGAGGAGCGTCTGAGCATAAGCTCGGTCGCCAATACGTGGGCGTTCCTGACATCGGTCCTCGCGAAATCAAAATAGGGGGGAAACGAAAGTGAAAGATAAAGTCGAGAAGCCCGGGCTGTCCAAATATTCCTACGGCGGCTGCCGCGGAGACGACTATGTGCCCTATGTCCCGACGACCGAGGTGATGCCCGAGATCACGGGGTATTCCGTCATCATGGGCATCCTCTTCGCACTGATATTCGCCGCGGCGAACACGTATCTCGGCCTCAGGGTAGGCATGACGATCTCCGCCGGCATACCCGGCGCGATCCTCGCCATCGGCCTTCTGAGGGGGATCTTCAGAAGGAACAACATTCTGGAAGCGAACGTGGCCTCAGTTATGGCCGCGATGGGCGAGTCCCTCGCCGGCGGCATCATCTTCGTTCTCCCCGCGCTGATAATGCTCGGCTTTGGCCTGAGCATCACGACAATCGTCATCGTGACGATCATCGGCGGCCTCATGGGCGTGTTCTTCATCACCCCCGTGCGGCGATACCTGATCGTCGAGGAGCACGGCACGCTCATCTATCCTGAGTCGATGGCTGCCGCGGAGGTCCTCGTCACGGGGACCGAAGGCGGAGGCGGATTCAAGACCGTACTTCTCGGCCTGGGTCTTGGAGCCGCCTATAAGATGCTCTCCGGCGGATTCGCCTTCTGGGGCGAGAATGCTTCCTACACGATCAAGTCCTATCAGGGAACCATCGTCGGCGTAGATACGCTTGCTTCCCTTCTGGGCGTCGGCTTCATCGTCGGCACAAAGACCTCCACGCTGATGTTCGGCGGCTCCGTCGTCGCCTGGCTCGCACTGATCCCGTTGATAAAGCTCTTCGGGGCCGGAATGACGAAACCCCTCTATCCTTCCACGGTACCAATCTCGCAAATGGATGCATCGCTCATCTGGTCCAATTACATCCGATATATCGGCGCCGGTGCCGTTGCCGCCGGAGGCTTCATCTCGCTTGCGAGGGCCCTTCCCACCATCATCAGCAGCTTCAAAAAGGCCAGTGCGGGCATGCACAAGAGCGAAGCCGGTACTGTGACCAGGATGAATCTTGAGGCGCCTCTCTATTGGGTCATCGCGGCAGCGGTCCTGGGTTTTCTCCTGACATGGTTCGTGCCAGTCATAGGCGGCGGCCCCGTCGGCGCTCTCATGGCGGTGGTGTTCAGCTTCTTCTTTGCGGTCGTATCGGGCAGGATGGTCGGCCTGATCGGCGCCTCCAACAACCCCGTGTCAGGCATGACCATCGCGGCACTTCTCATCGTCACCACCGTTCTGAAGCTCATGGGAAACACCGGTGACAAGGGCATGACGACCGCGCTCATGATCGGCGGAGTCATCTGTGTCGCCATCGCCGTAGCGGGCGGCACTGCGCAAAGCCTCAAGACGACCTTCATCATAGGCGGTACTCCCAGAAAGGTTCAGATCTGGATGTTTGTCGCCCTTGCGTTGGCAGCTGTCGGCGCGGCAGGCACATTGATGCTGCTGAATACGGCGTACGGGATCGGGAACGCAAAAGTTCCCGCTCCGCAGGCGACNNATCGGTGTAGCGCTGGCCTTCTTCTGCTTCCTGGTCGACGTTCCGATCCTCGCCGTCGCACTTGGCATCTACCTTCCCATGAGCCTGACCACTGGAGTGTTCGCCGGCGGCATCGTCAGAGCTCTTGTTGAGAGAAGAACGAAGGGCACCGGTAATGACGACGCCGTTGATAAGGGCGTACTGCTTTCCTCGGGACTCATAGCGGGAGACGCTCTGTTCGGCATTGTCGTCGCGGCATTCGCCGCCATTGGGGCGGATATCACCTATGGGACCAAGCTCTTGGGAGCAGGAATTGCAGGGAGCATGCTGTTGCCCTTCGTCATGTTCCTGTTGCTCGCGGTCTTTCTGTATTGGTACTCCCTACGGACGGCTGAGCCGAAATGACCCAGCAAGATCGCAGAAAGGACAAATACAACTTCGTCCTGTACGTTCCTGAGATCAGGCATCATGAATTCAGAGTGACCGATGCAGGCAGAGTCGTTCTGGAACTTGAGATCAATCCAGTGAAGAAGCTGATGGGCAAGCTCGTCAATAGAGAGCCCGTTTCAGATATCGAGCTGGACGAGCTTTCCTCATCGGCATGGCTCAGTATGGACGGAACGCGAAGCATCCTGGATATCACCCGCATGCAGAGCGAAAAGACAGGAGACGACATTGACGAGGCTGCGCGAAGAATCGTCAGGTTCATGAGATATATCGCAAAGAGGGGCTGGATCAAGTTCAAGGAGGTACAGAAGCTCTGACAGATGGGGCGCACTTGTGACCAGACACCATTCGTCGGTCCACTTTCACGGCAGAGTGTCCAAGGAAGTTGACACGGTACACTCAACTGTATTGGGCCATGGTGAGGCGTCTCGTCGGCAATGTGTCGGCAGTGGGCAACCGCGAAGCAAGACATGACGTGAACGGACATGACGCTGAACGGCGGGCGTGCTCCGCGCCCCCGCCATTCAGCGTCGTTAGCCGCGCCCCGCCCTCATCCAGTTCCTACCTCACGATGAGCTTGTTCGAGGCGACCTTGACCTGCACGTTGCCGGCGGTGTCGGTCGCGTACACGTAGAAGCGGTACGTGCCCGCCTTCCAGGTGCGCGGCACCGTGAAGTGCACCGAGAAGGTCGTGTTGACCACCTTGACGCCGCAGCGCAGCGTCTTTTTGAGCGTGCCGTGCAGGGTCTTGACCTTGATCGTCACCGTCGCCGTACCGCCGTTGGGGAGTACGTCGTTGACGCGGTACTTCAGCGTCGCTGTGTACCCACGGCGGGCGCTGGCGACCCAGAGCGCTCGGGGGGTCGGCTTGCGCGTGTCGAGCCTGACGCGGCAGGTCTGGACGCTGGCGACGTTGCCGGCGGCGTCGGTCGAGCGGTAGCTGATCGTGGTGATGCCGTCTGTGGCGTGGGTGACCGGGTTGGCGGTGATCGTCACGGAGGTGCCGGTGGCCCAGTTCGTGCCGCCGTCGGTCGAGTACTCGGTGGTAGCCAAACCGCCGATCATGCCCGAGCCGGCATCGATCGGGCTCAAGTGCACGGTCACGGAGACGTGCTTCCAGCCGGTGGGGGCGTTGGTGGTGGTCAGCGGCGGGGTGCTGTCCAGAGTGATGTCAGCGGAGAGATCGAGGACGTTTGCGTCGGCGTCGCGGTACTGGGCATCGACGGTCTTGGCACCGTCGCCTGCAGACAGCGTCCACGCCGTGCTGGCAGCGTAGGGTCCCCAGGTGCTCCAGCTGCCGCCGCCGTTGCGGAAGCGCATCTCGGTGACGCCGCTGACCGAGCTGTCGATCGTCACCGCGGTGCTCGTGGCATAGGCAGCGCCGCCGTTGAGGCTGATCGAGCCGGTCAGCGCGGGGGCGATCGCAAACGTCGCCGTGGAGCCGCCGCTGCCCTTGTCGTTGGCGATCCGCACCAGGGCCTGGCTGGTGGTCGCGCCGCTGACCGTCCAGGCCTGGGAGCCGTCGTTGGCCGTCGCGGCGAAGAGGGTCTCCCACGTGGAGCCGTTGTCGCGTGACAGATCGATTGTCACCTTGCCGCCGTTGCCGGCGACCCAGGTGATGTCGTGGGTGGAACCCAGCGTCCAGGTCTCGCCACCGTTGGGGCTGGTCACCGTGGGAGGAACGGGTACCGAGAAGCGCGCCAGGTACGGCTGGTAGTGGCCGCCGATGGTGGTGAAGGTGCCGCCGACGGAGACGGTGGAGCCCGACACGGCGAGCGCATTGACCGTCGCATACGACGGGCCGCCGACGCCGGGATCCCAGGTCGTGGCGAGGCCGGTGCCGGCATCAAGGGCGGCGAGGTTGTCGCGTGCCTGGCCGCCGATGGAGGTGAACTCGCCGCCGACATAGACGGTCGAGCCCGAGACGGCAAGGGTGAGGACCTCATGGTAGGAGGTACCGCCTGCGTTGGGGTCCCAGCCTGTGGCGAGGCCGCTGCCGGCATCCAGGGCGGCGACCTCGCTGCGATTCTGGCCGCCGATCGAGGTGAAGTAGCCGACCGCGTAGACGGTCGAGCCCGAGACGGCGAGGGCATCGACGGCTCTGTCCGCGCTTGGATCCCACGCCGTAGCGAGACCGGTGCCGGCATCCAGGGCGGCGATGTTCTTGCGGGTCTGGCCGCCGATCGTCGTGAACCAGCCGGCGGCGTAGACGGTCGAGCCCGAGACGACGAGGGCGTCGACGTTAGAGTTGGCGTTGGGGTCCCAGCCTGTGGCGAGGCCGCTGCCGGCATCAAGGGCGACGATGTGATTGCGTGTCTGGCCGCCGATCGAGGTGAACTGCCCGCCGGCGTAGACGGTCGAGCCCGAGACGGCGAGGGCGTTGACGGTGGCATAGCCCACCGCGCTCGCCTCGGGGTCCCAGGCCGTGGCGAGGCCGCTGCTCGCATCCAGGGCGGCGATGTCGTTGCGGGCCTGGCCGCCGATGGAGTCGAAGCTCCCGCCGGCGTAGACGGTCGAGCCCGAGACGGCGAGGGCGCTGATGCTCCCGTTGTAGTCCCCCCAGATCGCGTCGGGGTTCCAGGCCGTGACGGCGCCGGCCGCATCCAGGGCGGCGATCCCGTTGCGGTCCACGCCGCCTATAGAGGTGAAGTCTCCGCCGGCGTAGACGGTCGAGCTCGAGACGACGAGGGCGTTGACGGTGCCGTCGCTGAACCCGTTGACCGGGTTGGGGTTCCAGGTCGTGGCGGCGCCGCTGCTCACATTCAGGGCAGCGATGCCATTGCGGTTCTGGCCCCCTATCGAGGTGAAGTTACCGCCGGCGTAGACGGTCGAGCCCGAGACGGCGAAGGCGCGGACGGTGCCGTCCGCGTTGGGGTTCCAGGCCGTGGCGAGCCCGCTGCCGGCGTTCAGGGCGGCGACCCAATTGCGGTTCTGGCCCCCTATCGAGGTGAAGAACCCGCTGGCGTAGACGGTCGAGCCCGAGACGGCGAGCGTGACGACGCCAGACCCGATGGAAGTGCCGCCGCTTGGGTTCGGATTCCAGGTCGTGGCAAGGCCGCTGCTCGCATTCAGGGCAGCGATGTTGTGACGAGTCTGGCCGCCGATCGAGGTGAACCAGCCGCCGGCGTAGACGATCGCGCCCGAGACGGCGAGGGCGGAGACGTTGGCGTTGCCGAGCGAGTTGATCGCGTGGGGGTCCCAGCCGGTGGTGGCGAGGCCGCTGCTCACATCCAGGGCAGCGATCGCGTAGCGGGTCTGGCCGCCGATCGAGGTGAACCAGCCCCCAACGTAGACGGTCGAGCCCGAGACGACGAGGGCGTCGACCTCCTTGTCGGCGTTGGGGTCCCAGGTCGTGGCCAGGCCGCTAGAATCCAGAGCGGCGATGTTGTTGCGCGTCTGCCCGCCGATCGAGGTGAAGGTCCCGCCGGCGTAGACGGTCGCGCCCGAGACGGCGAGCGTGAGCACCGAGCCGTTCGCGTTGGGGTCGAAGGCTGGGTCGACGGAGCCGCCGGCGAGGATGTGGGCGATGTCGCTACGGGCGACGCCGCCCACCTTGGTGAAGTCGCCGCCGATGTAATAACCGCCGGCGCCGTCTGCGACCGCCGCATCAACAGTGCCTTCCACCAACGGGAACGACATGTCGGGGGCGCCGCTCGTCGCGTCGAGGGCTGCGGCGCCTCCCGTGTTGGGGCCGACGTAGGTGAAGCCGCCACCGATGTAGGTCGTCCCATCGGGCGCGGTGGTGATGGCGTTGACGGTGCCGTTGGTCACCCAGATCTGCTGGTCGGGGGTGGAGCTGGGGGCGCCACTGGCCCTGGCCGCTACCGGTGCGACCAGAAGCGCCGCGAGGCAGCAGGCGCACAATAGGCAGAGACTGACAGGCAACCACACGAAACGCTTCATCAAAGATCCCCCTTGCAGGTCCGATCGCCGCTTGATGCGGCTCGTCGATACGCGGCTGACCGGACCCCGTTCACCGGTCCGCCTTCTTTGTTAGTCCCATGACCATCTTCGGCCTACTGGTCGGGGGACTATAGTCGGCGAGCGAGAAGCGCGCTCAAGCCTGAAGCGCCGCCTGGAGCTTGTCGGTACCGATTCCCTTGGCAAGGCTGAATCTCCTCGGCAACCCGCCTTCAGGATTCGCGACCAACAACTCGGCGCGGCTTTGCCCTTTGCGACTTACCGTGACATCGGCCAGCGGCACGGCTATGGCTCCGCTGGGGTCTGGCTGGAACGGGCGCTTGATTCGACCGAAGATGACGCGCGTTGGCGTGATGCCAACGTACCACTGCGCTTCGAGGAACAGCGCCACAAGAGGCCCGAAGATCGGGAGCACGATCGACCACGAGAGCAGGACCCTCACGGGAGCCGGCGCTCTGTACTGGGTCACGGCGCTGAACCAGCGCAACTCCTCATCCGGCTCGAGGTTCTGCCTAATCGCTTGGCGCATCAGTTCGACGTTCGCTTGAATCCGGTCTGCGAGCTTCCCCATGGCGATACTCCTTTCAGATCTGTTGGCCGCAATCTACGCTTCTGACCAGACCCATTCGTCGGTCCACCGTCTATGTTGGTCCCGTGGCAACCTCCCGTGTTGGAAGCGGACGTAAGTAGGCGGCCGGGGCGTTCGGCCCGGCCGCCAGAAAGGGCGGAGCAGCGCTACTATACCAGCGTGATCTGGTCAGTTCTTCTGGAGCTCGCTCCAGGGATGCACGTCTGTCGGAGCGCTGACGCTCACCGGCTGGCCAAGTTGGTCGACGGTGCCGGTGAAGACCACCGTGACCGAGGTCAGCGGACACTTTGCGCTCGCAGGCGGCACGATCGTAGCGGAGAAGCCGACCTGCTTCAGCTGGTTCGACGAGGTATCGACCCACACGTCGGCCTGCGGGTCGACAACGACCTTGGCGGCCATGGCCGGCACATCGGCGAGCTTGCCGCTGGCCAGTGCGCGCTCCATCCGCGCCATGTCCTCGGCTGGCACGTTCGCCTCGAGCATCTTCTGCACCCGCGGACTCTCAACTACCTTGATCACGTCGGCCGCCATCTTGCTCACATCGAAGCCCGTCGTGACGTGGTAAGCCGAGACGCCGTCCACGGTCTCCGTGCCCAGGAGACTCAGGCCGGAGAGCCAGGTCTTAGGATCGATGCCCAGCTCTGCGGGCGTGACCTTGGGCTCGGCTTGCTGGTCGTGCCGGGCCTGTGCCTGCTGCACCTTCTCGAGCAGCCGCGGCGGCAGGTCGTACCAGGTGCCGCCGTACTGCACCCAGCCCTTGCCGCCGAGCCAGCGCAAGGTGACCTCGGTCGAGAAGCCGCCGTTGGCGGCCGTGATCGTGACCGTCGCCTCGGCCGCCTTGGTCTTGGCGTCGGCCGCCACCGTGCCGGTGAGCACGATCGGCTCGTTGCCGATCACGGCCAGCACGCCGGTGGCGTTGGCGGCCACCTTGGGCGTGATCTCGATGCGGAAGTGGCCGGCGCCGCTGGTGAAGGTGTGGCCGGTAGTTGCGGCGGCCTGTAGAACGGCGTCCGCCGAGGTCAGCGGCGGCGGCGGCGAGGCGGCTGCGGTCTTCGTGCTGGCGCCGGCCATGAAGACCACCGCCAGCACGCCGACGATGACGACGGCGACGGCTACCGCCGTGACGGCAAGATGCTTGCGCATTGACTCCTCCTCAGTGCTTTCTTCCGCCGGCTCATGGGCGCGCCCTCGTTTGGCTGGCCGAAGCTCGCCTCGCCGAGCGCCTCTCGCTCCCACCGGCAGCATGTCGCGGTCTTTTCCACTATTAAGCGCCCACTTCGGAGCTTCCGCAACGTTACGGGCCGCATCCCTCTGCGCGTGCGCGCACAACAACGGACCGCGCACGACGGTGTCGACCTTGCTTGGTCCGCCGCGAAACCTTGCATTGAAGGTGGACCGATCTCAGGGGTGCAGGTCACCAGCGCTCTTGCTGATTGTGCGCTCCCCGACTCACCGGAGAACCGGCTGTATCATTGAGGGTGGACCGACGAATGGGGTCAGGTCACTCAAAGGAGGCTCGGACATGAAAGCCAAGAAGGTCGCTCGCGGTGTGTGGCAGGTCGGCCTGAGGGGCGTCAACGTGTTCCTCATCGAGGCCGGCGACGGCCTCGTGCTCGTTGATGCCGGCCTGCGGCACAGCCCGCCTCGCATCACCGAGGCGATCTACTCGCTGGGCAGGCTGCCGCAGGACGTCGTCGCCATCGTGGTCACCCACGCGCACCGCGACCACGTGGGGGGCTTGGCCGAGATGATGCGCCGCACCGGCGCCGAGGTGTGGATGCACCCGGCCGACGCCGCCTTGGCCAGAGATGGCCTTTACGGGCGGCCCTTCCCGCACGGCCTCGGTCGGATCTTCAGCCTGTGGCCGGCGCCCAAGGGCGATTCGATCGCCGTGGCCCACGAGGTGAGCGACGGAGAGGTGCTCCCCTTCGACGGCCTGCGCGCCCTGCACACGCCGGGCCACACGGCCGGTCACCTGGCCTTGCTGCTGCCGCGTGAGAGCGGCGTCCTGTTCGTCGGCGACGCCGCCACAAACCTGCGCCGGCCGGGTCTCAGCTTCGTCAATGAAGACGTGGCCGAGGGCCGGCGCAGCCTGGAGAGACTGGCGGCCCTCGAGTTCGAGGCAGCCTGCTTCGCGCATGGCCGGACGATCCGCCACGGGGCGAGCAGCGCCTTCCGCGAGCTCGTGAGACGCCTCGAGCCGCCCAACTCGGAGAGTCCGGCGGCCGGCGACGGCTGAGCCGCGCCGGTGTGCCCACACCCACGCCACCTTGGCGCTGCAGGCCGGCATCCACCCGAACGTCGTCTCAGAGCGCCTCGGTCACGCCACCATCTCGATCACGCTCGATACCTACTCACACGCGATCCCGGCGATGCAGGAGGAGGCGGCGGCGCTGATCACCGAGCTCGTGTTCGCTAGAGCGTGGAGTCCGCGACCCGGTCGAGTCGAGCATCAGCGTAAGCGCTCAACGGCCTTGCCGGCGATGTCCATAGGGAATCGTGCATGCGGTAGGTCGTGAGTCCGAAGCCACGAGGCCTAGATGGTCACCGTGTTTGCCGCCGTGGAAGAAACACGTCAAGCGACCGTCCCCACCACTTCGCGCATCATGACCGCCATCTCTCGCAGAGCCGCGCCGCCATCGCCAGCATATGCCGAGCCATGCATCGGCGCGCAGACAACGGGCTCGAGTCCTGCGAGCCGCTCGATGAGGCCTTCGGTCTGGGCGGTCCACGGCATGTAGAAGTCGAGCGGCGTCCCCCGGTACGCCTCGAACATCGCCCTCATGCGCGCGACCACATCCGCGCTGGTGACCGGCTCCACGTCGCCGTTCTGGTGGAGGAGGTCGGAGCAGAGCAGCGTCCCGGTCGTCTCGTCGTAGAGATGGCCCGCATCCCAGCCGTGCGGCAAGTGCGGCGTTGCGAGGAAGCGAAACCGGTGAGTTCCCGTCTCGATGATCTCGCCGTCCTGCAATCCGCGAGCCGGGCGCTCGGCGACGCTGTTGACGCTCACGAGCGCCCCGTTGGCACTGCAGGCCGCTTGGGCGGCGGGCGCGCCGGCAAGCCACTGGTTCAGGGCGCCGCACTCGTCAGCCTCGTAGTGGCTGAAGGCGATCCAGCGCAGGCTCGCTGGATCGAGCACCGTCTCAGCAGCCGCGCGCACGTCGGCCAGCAGCGCGGGCAGGCCGGTGTGGTAAAGCAGCGGCTCTTCGTCGCGCACTAGGAACTGGCAGAACTGCAGGTTGGCCGGGGGAACGTACGTGCAGATGCGAAAGATGTCGGGCGCTATCTCGGTGACGGTGGACACGGAGGGCTCCTCTCAATCGTTCCCGGCCTACTTGCGTCGACGATACCCTCGCATCGTGAAAGCGGAACCATTGGACAGCGTGGAGGGCGCTGTGGCTGCTGCCGCGGTCGTAGCGCACGAGGGCGAACAGATAGCCGTCGGCGTTCATGGCGAGCGGTGTTTCCCGGTGCGCTGCCGTGCTGGCGATTCTCGTCGGCCGAATGTCGGCATTTGGGCCTTTTCGGGGCCATCCGACACGAAGGCGACAATCGGAAAGCGCCCATATGCAGCAGAAATGTGGTGCCCCCGGCTGGAATCGAACCAGCGACACCAGGTTTAGGAAACACGCGGCAGGCGAGACGAGCTGTGGCGCTGCGTGTACAAGAGTGCTGCACAGTACAGGTTTCTGCGCGGGCTCGGTGCTCCACCATGTTCAGGCGTCACGAGTGGTGATGAGACGTCTCGTCGGCAGGATGTCGGCAGCGACACCATGAGGCAACAGCCTCTCGATCACTGCTCCGAGCACTGGAGAACCCGGGGCAGCTCCGGCCCTGGGACAACCGGCGAACGGCCGGTCAGCCGCGCACGAGCTCCAGGAAGACCTCGGCATCGACATGCAGCGCGAGCTGCTGGCGCGCCGGCAGGCTCGAGCGCTCGAAGCGCGGCTTGCCGCTCAGGGTGCTCATCTCCACGATGGCCTGCATGGAGCGCGCCCCGTGGATGTACTCGTCGATGGCAAGGAAGGCGCGAAGGACACCGTCGTCGATGTCGAGCCGCAGCCCCTCAGTAGCGGCGCGCATCATCTGCGGCGCCCGCCGCGAGATGAGCGAGCGGAGGAGCAGCGCCCGGCGCAGCGGCCAGGCGACGTCGGCGGCGTCCTGCCGGTTGGGGCCGGTGACATCGACGTAGCCGCGCAGCCGGCTGACGAAGTCGGGCTTCTTGGCGGCGCGCTCAGCGCGCTCGTCAGCGTATGAGATGAAGTCGTCGAAGCGCGAGGCCGCGCCCCCGGCGAAGACGAAGATCGCGCCGCCCAGGGGATGGAAACTCGCCCCGTCACGGAAGCGTCCGTCCTCCATGGGAGCCAGGAAGTGCTGCAGCCAGCCCAAGGGCACGCCGTCGAGGGGGGCGTCGAACTCGTCCCAGAAGACCAGCGGCGGGTCACCTTGGAGGGCGACGTCGCGCACCTCGTGGAACGCGATCCCCAGGTCGGCCTCTGAGCGCATCTGTGAGAGGTTGAACTCCAGGGTGCGCAGCTGGCCCGGCAGCAGGACCGTGGCCAGCTGCCGCACAGCGAAAGTCTTGCCCGCCCCTGGAGGGCCGAACACGGCCACGGAGAGAGGCCGGTCGACAGGCCCGCCGTGCAGCCTCTGCTGGATGTATTCCTCGAGGATGTTGCGGACGCTCCTCAGGCTCTGGATCTCGATCCTGTCGACCGAAGCCCAGGCGCCGATGGTCTCCACGGGGATGCCTGCTGGCAGGCTCGCGATGCCGTGCACCGCGGTGGCCGCGGCCACCGCGGTGAGCGCCCCCTCAGCATAGGTCTGCGCGAGAATGGAGGCGCCCGCAGCGGGCCGGTAGGCGACACTTGCGAACTGGTCGGTGTCGTTAACGAGCGCCCGAGCGACCTCGTCGAGAGGAAACGGCTCGGCGGACACGCTGAGGTCGAGGTCGAC
This sequence comes from Actinomycetota bacterium, assembly GCA_003132585.1. GTDB lineage: Bacteria > Actinomycetota > Thermoleophilia > UBA2241 > UBA2241 > PALSA-647. The sequence goes on along the minus strand of PKYG01000080.1, from coordinate 17,585 downwards.
CACGAAGCCTGTGATGTGAGCGGCGCGGGCGGCGGCCAGGCCACGCTTGACGGAGTCGACCAGTGCGGCCTCGCCGCCACCCGACAACCCCAGAGCCACGGCCGCATCGATGCAGCGCCCGTACGCAGCACCGACGCCGGGGTGACGCTTGCCCCAGTCGCCTTCTTGAGACCGGGGGTCGAAGACGAGGATGTCCTCCCCGCCGCGTTCGACGATGACGGCGCCGACGGCGCCGACGATGACGATGACGCGGCGTGCTCCCGAGACCGGATTGGCGCGGACCGCCACGAGGATCTCCTCAGTGAGCTGCTCCCAGGAGAGGGCGTAACTGACTTGCTCGCCCGTCTTGCGCAGCTCGTCGGACGAGGTGATGACGGTCAGCTCGTCGGCGTGCTCACCGAGCAACGTGTCGGCGAGCGCGGAGCCGGTGAGCGGAGCGCCCGTCTGCCAGACAATGGTGCGCGGGCGCGCCGCCAACAGCTCCGGCAGACCGACGGGGTGATGGCGGAAGCCCAGGGCATGGTCGACGATCATCAGCGTGTCGACCGCTTGCGGCGCCAGCCCGTTTGCGGCGGCCGGCGCCTCCCGCGCCGGATTGGTCCCGAGGAATTCGGCGATGCGCCAGGAGAGTGCGTCGCTGGACCCTCCAGCCTGCCGCGCGAACTGCTGGATGCTCGCGAAGGTGTGCGTGTACCCGGGATGGAAGGGCGAAGCGAGCGCCTCTGCGGGCACAGCCGGCCCGACCACGAGCACATCGGTGAGCCCCGCTCGCAACGCCGCTGCGCGCAGGATCTTGGCGTGTGAGGCGGCGCCGCCGCTGCTCGACAGCGCGCGACAAGTATAGTCGCCGCCCCACATCCAGATGAAGTCCACAGCTCCGCGGCGCTCGCCGGCGGAGGACAGCATCAGCCAGTCGATGCTGAGGTCGCCGGTCACGGCGATGGTTCGCGTCTCGCTAGGCATTGCGTCGTCTCCGCTCATCGGGGCCGGGCCCCTGGCAGTCTACCCGCCGCCATTGAGGTCAACAACGCAGGGCGTGGTGAATGACCGACTCCAACTCCACAACTCTAGTGGGCTCTGCACCACGCTGAGCGCCTCGATCCCCTCTCAACCAGGGAACTGACCAGACCCCATTCATCGGTCCACTTTCTATGATAGTCCCATGGCTGACCTGCACCGCGGAGATCCACACCTGTTTCGTGGCTGAGTGTCCAAGAAGTTTGACACCATACAGTTTCTCGCCTGCTCGGTGACCGAGGCCGCGTTGGGGTTTCGAGTCAGGCCGAGGATGGGGATCCGTCGGTGAGGCGACCGCGATCGCACACAGCACGGAGAAGGTGCCCAGAAAGCGGCTGTCGACGGTGAAGAAGTCAAAGGCCGAGGAGGCCCTGCGCCTGGGCTCTGATGAACTTTAGACCAGGTCGGTCGCTTGCGGCGCGGCGCCGGGCGTAAGGCCCTGGCGGCGCAGCAGAGTGCGGATCGTGGTCGCCGACACGCTGATGCCCAGCTTGACGAGCTCTCCGCGAATGCGCAGGCACCCCGATCTCAGATTCTCTTTCGCCAGGCGAAGCACCACCTCGATCGCTCTCGCTTCGGGCGCGGGACGGACGCCGCGGCGATGGCGGCGAAAGGTCGGCTTGCAGCGCACGAGCTCCCGGTGGCGGCGCGAAAGCGTGGACGGGGTGACCCAAGAACGTGTGCCCGGCGCCTCGGGGAAGAACCCGGCTGGCGGCGGCGCGGAGAAGACGATCGCGCCGCCTGAGTCTCGGCCTAAGGGGTCTGACGAGAAAGGACCTCCAGCTGGTGGCGGAAGACGAGGATCTCGACGTCCTTGCAGCGGTTGGGCGGTCGGCGAGCCGACCGCCCAACCAGTCAGCCTACGAAGAGCGAGGTAGAGCAACGCGAAGACCACCGGCGAATCCCTGCTTGGGAGAGTCAGGAGACCGGAAGGAAACGCTTGCTCAGCGACGTTGTCGAGAGTTTGTGTGCCCTTCACGGTCCGGAGCAGTCGGAAGACGAGACCGGTTGGGGGGACTGATCCACGAGTACTTCCGCTGCGCAGCGTGACACCCAATAAGTGCACCCTTCACGCTGCAGGACGGCCACCGCCCGGTGCCGCGCCACCGGGCTGGCGGCGACGCTGCCCCGTCTGCCTGCCGTTCAAGCCGTACGAGCGCCTGCGCGGGCTGCTCTCAGCCTGACGCGACGACACCGGTCCGCTACCCCGACTGCACCAGCGATTCGAGCACGAGCGCAACACCATCCGCGTCGTTGCTCGCGGTGACCTCTCCGACGACCGCGAGCACCTCGGGGTCGGCATTCGCGACCGCGACGCCGCGGCCCGCCCACATCAGCATTCCCAGGTCGTTGGGCATGTCGCCGAACGCGATCACCTCGTCGGCCGCAACACCGAGGCGGGCGCAGAGCTCCGTCAGCGTACTCTGCTTCGTCACGCCCGCACTGGAGATCTCGATGAGATCGGCTGGACCGACGATCGCGACGCGCCCTGCCGCGGCAGTCGTCACCGCCGCGAACAGCGCCTCAGGCCTCGACTGCGGATGCCGCACCATCAGCTTGGCCACGGGCATGCGTGCGAAGTCGAGCGCATCGGCGATCAGGACTTGATCGGGCGGCAGGGCTTCCGCTGACACAAAGTGCGGCTCGCGGCAGAACTGCAACCGCGCTTCGCAGGCGAAGGCCACAGCCGCGAGTCGACGACGCAGTTCGAGGACGAGCCCGGTGATCGTGTCGCCATCGAGCGGACGTTCTTCGACGACGCGCTCGGTGTTGAGATCGTAGATCAGAGCGCCGTTCGAACAGATCGCCAGCCCGCCGACGCCCGCCTCGCGCGCGAGCCACGGCACGCCGCGCGGCGGGCGGGCCGTCACGAACACCAGCGCAAGACCGGCGGCGCGCACGGCTTCGAGCGCACGGACCGAACGCGCCGAGATGGCGCCGTCGCTGTGCAGCAGCGTCCCATCCAGATCACTCGCCACGAGCTTGATCGCCAACGACACCGACCTCCGCGCAGCCGCGCTCGAACGCCGGGCGGCTAGACGTCGTCGAAGGCGGCCGGGTAGCGCACGGTGCCGGCGACTCCCGCCAGCCCGCATCGAGCAGGCGCACCGCCTCCGCGTCCGCAGCCTGGAATGCACTCGCGCTGTCAATGGTCTTTCCCATGACCAGTTCCTGCCCTTGCTTGATGAGTGATGTGGAATCGCGGCGGAGACGCACTGAACCGTCTCGGGTTTCGCGTCGGTCAGATTACGTTGGTGCCACGCTGATCCGAACAGCCTACTAATTGTACTCTGCCAGCCGCCAACGCCTGCTCGCCGGCGACCGCGAGGCGGGCTTCCCGAGCTTGTTGGTGGATCTTCCGTGGCGCTGGAGGTTGGCGTGACCTCTGAGACCTTCTTGCCCTCGCCCGGCAGGACCTCGGCCTTGCGCAGCTTGGCGATGATCTCCTCGGGACGGCAGCGCTTCTGCGGCGTGATCTGCCTCCTTGATCGGTCCGAAAACCATAACCTCAACCTGGACCGGTTTCAGGGGGTCAGGTCATGTTCCACCGAGGCGAAGAAGGCGTCCATGTCGATGAGCAGGATGGCGCGAGTCATCGCCGCTCATCCTGCTCTGCGAGAGCAACTCTGTCGAGTCCCGAGCGGCGGTGCTGCCGGCGGCGGCGAGATCCGACTGCTTGGGGTCAAAGAAGGGGCACCGCGCGACCAGCACCTCGAGGCGCCGCCAGATCGGCGGCCGGATGCCTTTGAGGGTCACCTTGATGCGAGCGATTTGCACCATTGGCGCGATCTCCTTCGTTGCAGCTGCGAACGGCGAGCCTTGCGATACTGCTCAGGCAGGCAGCGGGCCGACGAGGGGTCTCGTCTCCGGAGGCTCGCTTCAGCTCGCCTCATCGCCTAGCCGAGGAGCTCGAACTCCTCCCATTCGGACTCCGGCACGGTCACGTCCCGGCGCGGTGCGGCGCTCATCCCACGGGTGCTCACCACCACCGATGCCTGCACGCCGGAATGCCCCGCGACGATGTGCCCCTCCTCACCCTTGTACCTGACGTGCTTTCCGAGCAGATCCTCAAGCTTCACGCGTTCTCCCTGAAAGAGAGACGTCCCCGGGCAAGGCGGCGGCCGCTCTGGCCGGGGCGCCGGTGAGCGAGCTGTTTCGCAGCGTATCACTTAGGCGCTCAGGGCCCCATCGCTCTTCCGCCTCATCTGCGGACTCGAACGGGCCGCGCTCGGTCTCGAGTCGTCTGGAGGGGGGCTCCTCACCCTGCGCGTCGACACGCCCGCGTACATCACACCCGTTTCTGTGAGCAGACAGAATCCGCCGCACAAGACCGCCTCGCCGACGCGCAGCCGACCACGAAGGTCCGCAAGTCGGAGGGCCCCGCGCATTCTCTTTGCAGATCGGCTTGCGGCGCAGCCGTCCCTTGCTTGCCGACGCTGTGCTGGGGACGCAGCTGGGAGAAGAAGCGGCGGCGCGCCTAGACCTGGTTGAAGAATCGCCTCTCGTGCAGACAGCCGGGGGCTTCGCTCGAAAGCTCGACGTTGTGCGGCGCGAGCAGCACGACCTTCTCGCCGATGTGCTGCAGACTGCCCTCGAGAGCGTAGGTGAGGCCGCTGCAGAAGTCGGTCAGGCGCTTCGAGAGGTCTCGCCCACAGCTCTGCAGGTCGACGATGACGGGACCATCGGCCCGCAGGCGGTCGGCGATCTGTTGGGCGTCATCGAAGTCCTGGGGCGTGACGAGCAAGAACTCGATGCGCGGTGGGCGCACGAGGGCGAGGGGCCTCGCGGCCCGCTGCCTCGCCTGCTGCGAACGCAGGCGCGACTCGTCGCGGTAGATCGCATCGTAGTCGGCACTGCCGCCGCGCTCGCGTCGCGGCGCCTCGTCGCCGCGCTCGAACTCAACCGGTCCTACGAACGCATCGTCGTCATCGTAGTCGTCGTAGCCGGCATGTGCGCCGCTGAAGTGGCCGACGACTGCGCGAAACGATTGACCTAGACCCATGGAGCCTCCGGCCTCACGTCGCAAACCAGGCACGCCCGCTGATCGCGACTGCGGCGGACTCACGTGTTCTCCAAAGGGCGTGCCGAAAGACTGCTTCGCCACTACGGTGAGGTTTGCCTGCACGACCGTGTCCACTTCGGCGCTGAGCACGAGAGCAGGGGTCACGCAAGCCTGCGCGACAGCGGTATCAGAGCAGATCATCTACGGCCGCGTCTATCGCACGGTGGCCGAGCTGCGCGCAGCCGTCGATGCGTTCGTCGATCTCGACAACGAGCAGTGGCTACCCGAGAAGAACGGCTTCCTCACCCCCGCGGCGATGCGCGAAGCGTGGTACGCTCGAAAGGTCGCCGCGTAAGGAAGATCCGTGTCCAGAGATCCGAGTGCGGTACACCGCGGATAGCGGCCAGAGACTCCTGCATGGCGCGCCGTGTTCGGCCCGGTGCCGCCTCCGGCGTAGTCGGCATGGGCAGTCCGTGTACGTCGCCTCACAGGTCATCAGTCTCCGGTTCGTGGACGAGCTGTGCAGTCCCTCACGCAGGGTACAAAGAAGAGAGATCGCAACCCCAAGGGGAGAGCGTCGCAGACGTGTTCCCCGCGCACCACGTACGGTGACCGGCAGGCACAACCGCGAAGGAGGCAAGCGATGACCGCCAGTGAGCCAACAGCCCAGGACCAGGTCGGTCTGCAGTTCTCGGTCTACCCGCTACGCCAGGCACACCTGCACGCGGCGATCGAGGCCGCCGTGCAAGCCGCCGCCACGGCGCGCTTGGACGTCACGGTGGGCCGCCTGAGCACCTTCGCCTCGGGCGACGAAGAGTCGGTCTTTGCCGCCATATGGGCTGCGTTTGCGGCAGCGAAGTCGTTCGGGCCGACCGTCATGGTCGTCACCTTGTCGAGCGGCCTACCGAGTGAGGAGACGGTCGCCGAGATCCAGGGCGCCATCAACGACTGAGCATCGCACAGACACATCACACGCGATTCTGTGCAGCCTCAGAATGTGCTGCAAGGGGGCCATGCCGCCGCCGGGAAGCCGACGCGGATGAGGACCATTCTACTTGCCTTCGGGTTCTGATCCCGGGGGACATCGTGCCCGCCAACACCCAGCCGGTCAACGTGATCGGCGACCTTGGCGGACTTGGGCCGGAGGCGGCCGATCGGCCGCCGGCCAAGATCGCAGCAGTGGGCTAACAAGCTGCGAGGGACGGGTGAGAGAAGCGCACCCGCCCCCGACCTCGCGCAGCCCACGGACGGACGGTCGTCATGGGCTCGCTCTCGCCGGAGAGCTCGCCGGCGAGGGCGCGCGCGGCGCTTGTCGGAGGCTCTTCCTACCTGTCGGCGGTGGCGCCCTTGCGGCTCAGTTCCAGCACGGGCTTGTAGCGGCGTTCGACAAGCCAGCGGCGGGCGCGCGCTTCGATGTGGTCGCGCACCTCACGGAACTCGACCAGGCGCTCTTCGTAGCTTCCCTCGGCTCTTACCGGGTCTTCAAGGGGCCAGTACTCGCGAGCCCCCACACCGGGAAACATGGGGCATTCCTTCTCGGCCCGATCGCAGACGGTGATGAGATACTCGAACTGCGCCGTGCCGATGAACTCCTGCAGTCCCTTCGGCCGCTGGTCGCCGATGTCGATCCCGCGTTCCGCCATCACGGCGACCGCCAGAGGGTGAAGATCGCGAGGCACAGACCCGGCGCTATATGCCTCGAAGGCGTCTCCCGCCAAGGCGCGCAGGAAGGCCTCCGCCATTTGGCTGCGCGCGCTGTTGGCGCTGGAGAGAAAGAGAACCTTCTTGGCCACGTCTGCCTCCCGACAAGGAACCCAACGAAGATGATCTTAGCCGTCTCGAAACCAGAGCCATGGCGCGACGGCAAGCGAAAGCCCGCCGCAACCTTGGGGGTGCTGACAAGTCAGCCGTGCTAGGACGCGCCTGTCTTGTCGCGCTTCAGACGTGTCACGCCAAGCCTTGACTAGGTTTGCCGTGCCACGCCTTGCCATACCGAGGAGCTGCAGCGGGCAGCTTTAGTATGCGCGCCACGGCCCGGTTCTACACGCGTTGCCGGGCTGCCGGCTGTCTTGCGGAGCGCAGCGACCCCGACGGATCCCGCCCCGCGGCCGCGGTGATGCGGACTGGGTCTGGCAAACACGGGTCACCCAGTCCTATAACGGGCGAGAAACGGCTGCGCCGGGCGCCTCCCGCCGACGAGCTGCCGACATGGAGTGCACCGAACAGGTTGCTCGTCGGCAAGCCCTCCGTGCTTTCGGTGCGCCCTCTCTCGTTGCTCGTGTCGTACCCCCGAGCAAAGCTGCTGTTGCACAGTAGACGCGCGTCTAGGGGGAGAGCATGAGAGGCCACGTCCGCAAGCGCGGCGAACCCGGTAGCTGGGAGTACATCGTCGACGTCGGTCTGGCCGCGGCGCAGCGCTGCACTGCCTGCGACAAGCGCTTCTGGGTCGAGAGACGGCCGAAGAAGAGCTGCCCAAATTGCGGCGGTACACTGCGCGAGACTGAGGAGCGCCGCCGTGAGACCAAGGCCGGCTTTGCCACGCGCAAGGAGTGTCAGGCGGCGATGAACAAGCTCCTGGTCGCGGTCGAGCAACACGCCTACACGGCGCCGACCAAGGCGTCGGTGAAGGAGTACTTGACCAAGGAGTGGCTGCTGGCGGTGAAGGCGACGATCCGTCCCTCGACCTACAACTCCTACGTCCAGCACGTCGAGTGTCACATCGTGCCCCACATCGGCAGCGTGAAGCTGCAGAAGCTCTCGGGCTTCCAGATCAACACCCTCTACGCCAAGCTCGCCGAGAGCGGCGCCAAGAACGGCAAGAAGGGCCTCTCGCCCATGACCATCCACCACGTCCACGCCTGCCTGCACAAGGCGTGCAAGGACGCGGTCCGGTGGGGCCACATCTCGCGCAATCCGCTCGACGCCGCCGACCCGCCGCGGGCCAAGGGCGACGGCAGCAAGGAGATGCAGACCTGGACGAAGGAGCAGTTGAAGGCGTTCCTCGACTCGGCTGCTGACGACCGCCTCGGCGCCCTCTGGCACGTGATTGCGATGACGGGGATGCGACGAGGCGAGGCGATCGGCCTGCGCTGGAGCGACGTCGACCTCGAGAACACAAGGCTGTCGGTGCGCCGCGCCCTGATCCCGATCAACAGAGAGGTCGTGGTCAGTGAACCGAAGACCATCAAGGGACGCCGCGTCATCGCCCTCGACCCCGGCACCGTCAAGGTCTTGAAGGGCCAGGCGGCGCGACAGCTCGACGAACATCGAGAGTGGGACGAGGCGTGGGTCGAGACCGGGCTCGTGTTCACGGCCGAGAACGGCGCCGCGCTCGACCCGGAGAGCGTGACGCGCTACTTCCGGCAGGCGGTGGCGAAGTCGATGCTGCCGCCGATCCGCCTGCACGACCTCAGGCACACGCACGCTACCCTGGCACTGCAGGCCGGCATCCACCCGAAGGTCGTCTCCGAGCGCCTCGGCCATGCGACCATCTCAATCACGCTCGACACCTACTCGCACGCGATCCCGGCGATGCAAGAAGAGGCGGCGGCATTGATCGCAAGCTTGGTCTTTGCAGGCGAGTAGCGACTGACTCCTCGAGTTCGGCCTTCCGCCAACCCTCTGGCCATCCGCTCCGCCAACGGTTACTGAGTCTGGCTCTGCCGCCACCAGAAGGCGTCGTGAACAGCAGATCCGGGCGTAGTTTCGCCACGACGACTGACCACGCGAGTCCCCGCGAGGCACATCGAGGGTTCATGTCGATGCAGGAGCGCTGCGTCCCATCGGCCGACCGTGGGCCGCAATTCACGTCAGGCTCAACAGCTCCCGAGCCTCGCCGGGCGCCGCGATCGGACGCCCGTGCTCGCCGGCCAGCCTGACAACGCTGTCCACGAGGTGTCCGTTGCCGGTGGCCAACCATGCCGGGCGGGCGACTGATCTAGGGCGGCCTAGAGAAGGAGAGCGCCGCGCAGCCAGCTCTGCGTCACCTCGACCTGGTTGAACGTGAACAGGTGTACACCTTGTAGGCGCAGGTCGGGCTCGTCGCGATGAGCCGCAATCACGCCGGCGAGTGCGGTCGGATCGTAGGTGCGCGAACGAGCGAAGGCCACGACCTCACGTCGGTGGCGCGCGAGGTAGCGAAGTGAGGCGCCGACGCCGACCTGCAACGAGACCTCGGCGAGCTTGCGTCGCTCGACGCAGCCCGGCAGGCCGACGACGACGGGCAGATTGATGCCCGCCTGGCGTATCGAGCGGATCCAGCGCGTCAAGGCGTCGGCGTCGAAGCACAACTGGGTGACGATGTAGTGCGCGTGCGGCTGCTTGCGCCGCAGGGCTTCGAGCAGGGCTGCCTCGCCCACGAGAGGATGGCCCTCCGGATAGCCGCCCACGCCGATACGCTCGAGGGAGTGAGGAAGCGAGGCCAGCGCATCGAGAAGGTCGCCGGCGTCGCGGAAAGTACCTACAGGGACGCTGGCGTCGCCGCCGACGACGAACGCTTCGTGGATGTTGGCGAGCTGGAGGCGCTCCAGGATCCGCTCGAGATGATCGCGACCGCTCACCATACGCGCGGCAAGGTGCGGCACGACGGTGAAGCCCGCGGCCGAGAGGTGCTCGGCCGTGTCGAGTGACCGCTCGATGCCGTAGTGGGGTGAGCATGTCACGGTCACGGTCGTGCCCGAGGGAAGCGCGCCGCGCACCTTCTCGGTCACGCCTGTCAAGGGGATGACCTCGAACCGCGCGCCGCTCAAGAGTCGCGCAAGCTGAGACGGACGCTCGCTGGCGGATGGGGCGGGCTGCCAGTTCATCTTCTCAACCTTCTCTCTACGTGTGCAGATGCGTGCGGGTGGCGCGGGCGCAGCACCGCCGACCGGTAGATACCCCTACGGGCGTAGTGGTAATCGCGCCGGCGGCCGGCGAACTCAAGGCACGCCATCCCCGCGATGCAGGAGGAGGCGGCGGCGCTGATCGCGGGGCTCGTGTTCGCGGGAAAGTGACCGCAGAAGGCAAGCCTAGGACCCCGAGTCTTCGCAAAGTCGAACGGTCGCGGTCCCGGCGACCCTGAGGACTCGCCAGGCTTCTCAACGTCCTCGACGGGCACGTGCTCGCAAGGGCCGGCGCGACGATCCCGGGCCGCGCCCCATGGACTTGGGCCGGGCCGCCTGGCCGTTCGTCGAGGTCATCGACGAGGAGCGGACGCGGTGAGCGTCCCGGCCGCCGTCACCGCCGCCGGACAACTCACCGACAGCGCGCTGCTTCCATTGCCGCCCGTCCGGGAAAGTTAACCTTGTCTAACGGAGAAAGGATCGACATGGACCTTGGACGCCTGCTCCTTCGCCTGGTGATCGGCGGCCTCTTCATTGGGCACGGCACACAGAAGCTCTTCGGCTGGTTCGGAGGGCCCGGGCTGGAGGCCACCAGCCAGGGATTTGAGAGCATGGGGCTTGCTCCCGGCCGGCGCAATGCCCTCGCCGCAGGCATCACCGAAACCGCCACCGGAACGACACTGGCTTTGGGGCTTGCGACGCCTTTGGCCGGCGCCGGGCTCATCAGTGTCATGTTGACGGCCATCCGCACGGTGCACTGGAAGAACGGGCCGTGGAGCACGAATGGCGGCTACGAGTACAACGCTGTCCTGATAGTCGCGCTGCTCGGACTCGCTGAGGCCGGACCCGGGCAGTGGTCACTCGATCACGCCCTCGGCCTGGAGCGCTCGGGGCTCATCTGGCTCATCACGGCGCTCGCAGCCGGCACCGCTGGCTCGTTGAGCGCAACTGCCATCGTGCACCAACAGGGCGAGGAGCCAGAGTTGGCTTCGGCCGAGATGGGGTGAGGAGGAGCAGGCGAAGGCGCAGAGCTGGAGCGAGACGGGGCTCATCTTCACGCGTGAGGACGGCGAGGCGCTGCACCCCGAAGTGGCGACACGCCTCTCCGCCAAGCGGTGAAGAAGGCCATGCTGCCGGCCATTCGCCTGCACGACCTGCGCCACACCCACGCCACCTTGGCACTACAGGCCGGCGTCCACCCCAAGGTCGTCTCCGAGCGCCTAGGACACGCGACTATCTCGATCACGCTCGATACCTACTCGCACGCCATCCCCGCGATGCAGGAAGAGGCGGCGGCGCTGATCGCCGGGTTGGTGTTCGCAGTGGACTAGGTTGGGTGCACTCTCTGCGACGAGCCTTCGTGCAACGGCATCATCGAGACGCAGCTCACTGCGGCCGTGCTCGGCGGCGCCGTAGCTGCTTGACGTGCTGCAAGCCGGGGACGAGCTGCGGTACCCGCTGGCGGTAGCGCTCGTACTCTGCGCCGAAGACCTCGCCGAGGAGGCGCTCCTCGGCGCTGATCTTCATCGAAGCGATGAAGACGCCGACTAGAAGTAGCGCCGCCCAGTCTCGCGGGCCGCCATCGCCGGGGTTCTCACTCAAAGACTACACACCCTCGGCACTCACAGGAGAACCGGCTCTCGCACGATCATAGGAAGCTGACCGACGAATGGGGTCAGGTCAGAAGGCGCCTCGATTTCCCTCTATAGTGACAGACGAGCAGGGGCCGCTACATCTCAAGGATAGGACACGCTAGCCCGCCTCACCCAATCGGCTCACGCGGACCCCGAGCCGCTCCAACGTGGCGGCGATGTCCTCTGGGCTCGTGCGCGGGTTGATGGTACACAGCCGTAGCACCGGACGGCCGTGCAGCTGCGTGCTGGTGAGGGCCGCGAAACCCTCGTCGGCCAGCGCGTCGGCCCGGGCCCTATGTTCCGCGTAGTCGCAGCCGCGCAGGCCGAACGTCACGATCCCGAGTTGCGCTGGCGTGACCACCTGCCAGCGTTCGTCCGCCGCTACCAGCCGCTGTGCGTACTCTGCCGCCGCGATGCCGTGCTCGATCGCGGCGCGCATGCGGGCCAGGCCGTAGATGCGGAAGGTCAGCCAGAGCTTCAGCCCGCGCGCCCGGCGCGTCAGCTCCAGGCCGCGGTCGCGCAAGTCCACCTCGCCGACGGCGCCCGTCACGTCGGCCAGGTAGTCGGGCGTCATGCGGAATGCCTGCTCGAGGGCGCCAGAGCGAGACACGAGCACGCAGCCGAGGTCGTACGGTTGGAAGAGCCACTTGTGCGGGTCGAGCACCAGCGAGTCGGCACGTTCGATACCGGCCAGAAGTCGGCGGCCGGCATCGCACAGCGCGGCCGATGCACCGTAGGCACCATCGACGTGGAACCAGAGACCCTTGGCGCGACACAGATCGGCGATCTCGGGTAGAGGATCGACGGCCCCGCTGTTGGTGGTGCCGGCGGTGGCGACCACGAACCCCGGCCGCTTGCCCGTCGCCGCGTCGGCGTCGACGGCGGCGGCGAGGGCGTCGAGGGGCAGCCGCAGCCGCTCGTCCGAGGGCAGGACGCGGACGTGCTCCGGCGGGAACCCGAGCGTGCGCAGCGCGCGGGGGATCGATGAGTGAGTCTGGTCGGAGAGATAGCAGACCCCGGGACCGGCGCTCGCCCGCGCCGCCGCTAGCGCCGTCAGGTTTGCCAGCGAGCCGCCGCTGGTCATGACCCCCTCCGTGCCCTCGGGCATCCCCAGCAGCTCGCGCAGCCAGTCGAGCGTCACGAGCTCGACGGTCGCCGGCCCGGAGCCCCCGCCCCAGGACGCTGCGATCGTGTTGAACCCCGTCCCGAGCCAGTCGGCCAGCACGCCCGCGTACGACGAGGGNNGGCCTCCTGCGCAGCGCCACCCTCCTCCGGCACCGGGCCCCCAAGGGCCTCCCACAGCTCGGCGGGCGATCCCTCCCTGATCGCCGGCTGGCCCGGCAGGCTCTCGAGGTGCTCAATCACGCGATCGACGACCCAGTACCCCAGGGCGCGCATCTCGTCGGCCTCGAGACCGAGCGGGTCGGGATTGTGCGCGGAGAGATCGGGCGGTGTCCCCGGGCGTGGCCGACGGAGAGGAGGCCGTTCTTCTGCTTCGCTTGTCACAACGGGACCTCCAGTGTCACGACGATGGCGCCCACATCAGATGACCAGCGCCTACCTCAAGATTCTCTCGCAGACGCGCGCCGGCCAAGTACGGCGAGCCCAAGTTGATGGTGTTGGCCGAGACCTGCCAGCGACCATACCACTGGCCCACCTGCGGATCGCGACGCAGGAGCATCGTGGGACAGTTGACCCTTTCGGCGTGGATCCGGGGCGATACGCCCGCGCATTTACGCCGGGCCGGCGGCGGGAACCATGTAAGAGAGTCCGTCGGCCGGCGGGCGCAGTGTGTGTGAGGGGAGGCACCATGTTCGAGGTATTCTGCCGCGATCTGGGGCTCGCGGAGTGCGATTTCGCCGCGTCCGCCCCGTCCTTGAGAAAGCTCGAGTACAAGATGCTCGAGCACGCCCGCGACGAGCATCCGCAGCTCATCGCCGGCATCACCGAGGAGCAACACGAGGCGTTGATGACGCAGATCGCCGAGGCCGCGCACGAGACGGCAGTGCACTAGCGGGAGCATGCGCGCTGGAACGGATGCGGCGGCGCTGATCGCCGAGCTGGTGTTCGCGGGTCAGTAGGTCCGCAGAGGCCATTGGTCGCCCGCGCGCTCCAAAGCTGAAGTCACACGGGCTAGACCGCCGGTTCACCCATGATTCGCGACCAAGCGTTTTCAAACCGCTGACCGGTCTTGAGCACTGCAGATCGCGAGACATCACGCCGGCTCTTGTACTCGCGAAGGTAGGGCTCCAACTCCGGCAGCGGAACCACCCAGCATCGAGGGGCGACAGTGGCATCTGCAATTTGCCCCTCGAAGCTCACGAGCACGACAAAGTGACGCCCCGGATTGGCGGATTGGATGTTGTTTGCTGGCCAATCGTAGCGCTTCGCGACTCCCTTCACTTCGACCGTCACTGCATCGCCGGCGTCTCGCGCGACCATGATGTCGACGCCCTTCTTGTTCCCGAGCGTGAGATTCGCAGCTGCGCCAAGTCGATGGAGCATCGATAGGACATAGGACTCCGCGGCAAGATTGGTGTTGTAGCTCGACACGTGGCCTTCCTTTCTGGCTGGCTCTGCGGCGCGCCCACGATCTCTGAGTACATTCGCGACTGTGGGAATGGCGGCCGGTCGTCCTACTCGCTGCGCGGTCGAAGTGTGACTCCCTTCGGAAGCCGACCTTGGCTCGCCGGTCCAACGACGATTCTGCAGTCTGTGTGAGACGCCCGACACAGCCTACGCCGTTCGACGGAGCGGGTCACCGACCGAGACGGCCCGCACCTGCCGCCCGTGCTGCCCCGTGGTCTCTCGTACGCAGCCGTGGTGGGCATTCTCGTCGGCAATTTGTCGGCATTTGGGCCATTTCGGGCCGATCCGAGACGACGGCGAGAATCAGAAAGTGGCGATTTGCAGGAAAGATGTGGTGCCCCCGGCTGGAATCGAACCAGCGACACCAGGTTTCGGGAAGCGAGCGGCAGCCGTGGCTGTCTCAATGTGAGGTATCAACGAGAGCGGGGCAACTCCAACTCCATCGCGTACTCGATTGTGACGGCGATTCTCGTCGGCAATTTGTCAGCAATTCTGCCGATTCGGCAAGAAATGGCCGCGTGGCCAAAATGAGAAAGTGCCGATTTGCAGGAAAGATGTGGTGCCCCCGGCTGGAATCGAACCAGCGACACCAGGTTTAGGAATCATGCGGAAGGCGTCATCGCCCGTAGTGCCTTGTGTGCGCATGTGCTGCACAGTCCAAGGTTCTGCGCCGTCTCGGTGATGGGCCGTGCTCACGCGTAGTGGGACGTGGTGAGTCGTCTTGTCGGCAGTTCGTCGGCAGTGAAGCTCGCCGAAGAGGTCGCTGCACACCTGGTGCTCTGCAACGAGATCAGGCCGCACGCGCCGCTAGGGCAGCGCCCGCCGCTTGCGATGCACCGCGCAGATCAACACCTATTTGAGGCCCCAGCTCTCCAAGAAGCTTAATACGGTACACCTTGACACGGTACACGCCGGACGCCGACGACCATCCCGACTCAACGACGACGCTCACAGCCTTCGTCACCTAGAGAGCGGCGCCTTCATACGGCGTCGAGGTCTTGGTCCGCATCTTTGAACTCATCGGTTTGCCTGAGCTCCGCATACTTGTTGCGAAGCGACTCTTCGTGATCTCTCTCTTCGCGGATGAGCTGCTCGAAAACACTTTTCAGTATGGGTTCTCGACTGTTGTCCCGCATCTCGGCGTACATCTGCTGCGCCCCTTCTTCGTTTTCGATCGCCTTCTTGAACAGGAAGAGCAGTCTCTTCTGCTTCTCATTGAGTGGGCCACCCATGTTCCCTCCCTGCCGATTGACCCGCCGGGTTCCGCGTCGGCGGTCCATGAGGATATGGCAAGTGTCGTACCGACTGGCCGCGTTAGTCAAGGCCGCGTACGAAGAAGTCTGCTCCAGCTCACTTGAGGGTCTACAGGAGCATGACGGTGCACTCGTCGGCGATGGTAACTATCGCATCCACACTAGTCGCGAGTACTATTGCTCTTGCGTGAGACCGTAAGACGCTAAGAGGGGGGTGGACGATGATCCGCAGATCCACACAGACGAGGAGCAAGTCCGCACAGCCGGCGATAGTGCGACACCGGCGGACGAGGCAAGCAGCAACGTACATGTGCTGTCTGTTCGCGCTTGCGGCGATCTCGGTCGCAGGCATAGTTCAGACCGCCTCGGCTCATGCGGCCGGAGCGCCCCATCCGGCGACCGACTATCTCGGGCTGGTCCTGAAACAGCAGGCCGAGTTCCTCGATCCCAGTCCAGGAGCGTACGACATGTTTGGCTTCTCGGTCGCCGTCTCCGGCAACACGGCTGTGGTCGGCGCGCGCACCAAGACCGTCGACGGCCACGACTACGCCGGCGCCGCCTACGTGTACGTGCGCTCGGGCGCGACCTGGTCGCAGCAGGCAGTGCTCTCGGCAGCGGATGTCGCCGATGGCACCTGTTTCGGCTCGTCGGTCGCCATCTCCGGCGATACGATCGTCGTTGGCGCGGTGGGCACGATCGTCGACGCCAAGAGCTACGCGGGCGCCGCGTATGTTTTTACACGGACCGGCACGACGTGGTCACAGCAGACGAAGCTGACCGAACCAGTGACCGGCGCCGGCGATTCGTTCGGCAACTCGGTGGCCGTCTCGGGCAACATCGCGGTGGTCGGGGCCTGGCAGACGACCGGCGTGGCCGGCGCCTACGCCGGTGCCGCCTACGTGTCCACACGCACGGGGACCACGTGGTCGGTCCCAGCGACATTGACGCCCCTCGATGCCAGCGCAGGCGCCTACTTTGGGACGTCCGTCGCCGTATCCGGCACGACGGCCGTGGTCGGCGCCCGAGAAATGGGCATCGCCGGCCACGTCACGGGAGCTGCCTACGTCTTTGCGCTCTCGGGCACGAGCTGGCCGCAGCAGGCTGAGCTGACTGCCTCCGATGGCGCGAACGCCGACTGGTTCGGCTCGTCGGTGGCGGTCTCCGGCAACACGGCGCTTATCGGCGCCCAGCACGTGACCGTCAGCGGCCAGTCTTGGGGGGGCGCCGCCTACGTCTTCACTCGCTCGGGCACGATCTGGTCACAACAAACCAAGCTGAGCGACCCCGTCGCGGCGACGGGCGACCGGTTCGGCGCCGCCGTCGCAGTGTCCGGCAATGTCGCTGTCGTGGGAGCCTACAACAAGAGCCTGGTCACGAATGGCGCCGGCGCCGCCTACTTCTTCACGCGCGCCGGCACCTTATGGTCGCAGCCCTGGCCTGTCGTGGCGTCCGATGCGGCCAGCAACGACGAGTTCGGTTGGTCGGTGGGACTTGCGGGCAATACGGCCGTCATCGGCGCTCAGTGGAAGACGGTCGGGGGCCAGCCAGAGGCCGGCGCCGCCTATATCGACGTCATCCCGGGCAAGCCGTCTCTTACCCTCAAGGCCTCACCGACGACTGTGAAGGTCGGCCGGACCGTCACGCTGACCGGCGTGGTGAAGAACTCCGTCGCTGCCGTGAGGACCGTGATGATCGAGCGCAAGGTCGGTACCAAGATGACAGTTCTCAAGAAGGTGACGCTCACCAAGTCGGGCTCCTTCAAGGCGTACTTGAAGCCAGGCAAGATCGGCAAGTGGGTCCTGGTGGCCTGCTACAAGGTCGGAAAGACCGCGTACCTGAGCAAGGCAGTGGTTGTGACCGTGCACAAGTGATCCGGTCACTCGTGACCCGGCATGCTCAGTGAGTAGCTAGATCTCAAGACGACGACCGATTAGATCGCCTGGACGGCCGAACTATGCGTATGCAGGCTGCGTATGCCGTCCACCACAGCTTACGCCTGTCAACGTGGCGGGTCACCGGCAACTCTGAGCGACAAGTGCGGCCGGGGCCTGGCGTGTTGGCGGGGGTTCGCCCGTGCCGAGCAGTGAGCGGGTGTCTCGTCGGCAATGTGTCGGCATCCCTGCGAAGAGACGACCTTTCGTCGCCTCGTGCTTGGCAAAGACACACGTCTCTTCTCGCCCTGCTCGCGGACGAGAAGAGACGTGTGTCTTTGCCAAGCACGAGGCGAC
The DNA here is from genome assembly GCA_003132585.1 of Actinomycetota bacterium. Lineage (GTDB taxonomy): Bacteria > Actinomycetota > Thermoleophilia > UBA2241 > UBA2241 > PALSA-647. Next base: position 38 of record PKYG01000080.1, on the reverse strand, counting down.
GAAAGGTCGTCTCTTCGCAGGGATGCCGACACATTGCC
>PKYG01000132.1:48021-49347 GCA_003132585.1 Actinomycetota bacterium | reverse complement strand
CTGGACGACTGCCTCACGGCGCTGCCGCGCAATCTGGCGGCACTGCTCGCGATCGCCTAGGCGGCAGCGCCCAGGATCGGCTCAGTGCGCGCCCAGTTCGTGCGCGAGCGCATGGTACTTCTCATGCATGCCGGCACCCGTCTCCTCTGTTTCGACCTTGTCGAATGCGGCTGCCAGAGCGGTCTGGTCGGCGTCGCTGAGGAGCCGGTTCGCCATCGGATAGAGCACGCCGTCCTCCTTGGCGATGTGATCGCGGAGCAGCTGCGCGTACGCTGACAGGCCGTCGGCGACGGCGGTCACGGCCGTGGCGTCTCCGGCGGTCGCGGCCGGCAGCGCCTCGTCCACGACGCGGACGCTCGCGCGGCCGCGCTCATGGTCGGCGAGCATCACCGCCAGCGGGCCCTGCTCGAAGCTCATCCCGCGTTCGTGGAGNNGCGACTTCGCGCTCGATGCCGGCGATCGCCACGAGGATGACCTTGTGCTCGTGCTCGAGGATCTCGGTCGGCGTCATCTCGACCTCCTGATTGGGGACGGATTCGATCTACCCAAGCAGGAGCCGGCAAAACGGCGTTTGACCGAGATCAAGGGTGAGAGTGGCGAGGCGGGTCACCATGACCCGCCTCGCCACTCCGTCGGGGTGTTTCCTGCGGGGTCGGGGTATGATTCGTTCGTTCGTCGTTCAAGCGCAAGGCAGGTCGATCGCGGTGGATGTCAGCCGGGTACTGAAGAACGCGTGGGAATTGTTCGCCAAGGACATCGCGCCGCTGCTGGTCGGCGGGCTGATCGCGGGGATCCTGATGGTTCTCACACTGTTCATCCTCGCCGGCCCGCTGATCGGCGGCCTTTTCAAGATGGTCGTTCGCCGCGTGCGCGAGGCGCGGATCGCCGAGATCGGCGACGTTTTCGACTGTATGGGCCAGCTCGGGACGCTTTTTCTCGCCACCTTGGTGCTTTCTCTCTCGATCGCGCTTGGGCTCGTCTTGCTGATCGTCCCGGGCCTGTATCTGGCGACGATCTGGGTCTATGTCATTCCGCTCATCGTCGACAAGAGGATCGGCCTCGGAGAAGCGATGAGCAAGAGCAAGGAGCTGGTCATGACACACGACATCGGAACACACGCCGCCCTGTTGCTGCTCATCGGCGTCGGCTCGACGGCGGTGTCGGTTACCACCGGCGGTGCCGGCATGCTACTCGTCGTGCCCTTCGTGATCGCGATGATCGGGGCGATGTACTTCACCGCACAGGGCGAGGTGGACAAGCTCGCGGCCGCGGTCGCCGATGGCGGTGTCCTGCCCGGTGTGGCAACGACGCCGGCCGGATCGGCGG
>PKYG01000132.1:47303-47943 GCA_003132585.1 Actinomycetota bacterium | reverse complement strand
CCGAGGTCAGCGGGGGGCACGTGGACGAGGAACCGGCGGAGGACGCCTGAGCGACGCGCTGCGCTTCGCCCGCGCGTCGCACCGTGCCTCGTCAGGCTGACTGACACTCGCCGTGCCCGGGGCTGCGTGCGGACCCATGCATGAGCTGGGCGCGCGAACGGCTCAGCGGACGATCAGTCAGGTGACGCCGGCCTTCTCCTGACGGTCGCCGGCGAGATCCTTCGCCTGCACCGTGATTTCGATGAAGGAAACGGGAGGCAGGACGTGTACTAGACAGGAAACCGGATCCGACCGATGAGGGTGTGACGATGGGACACTCGACAGCTGCCAGCTGCGCCGAATGTGGGGCGAAGTTCATGGTCGACGAGGGCGGGGGCGCCTCGTTCCACCTGTTGCGCTGCGGCGACTGCGGCAAGGCCGTAGAGATCCCGTTCCAGCAGGTCGGTGAGGCCCGACTGAGATTCATCAAGGGGCTCGAAGCACCGTTCAGCGTGGCGACGTCAGATGAGTACCGGTGGGTGCGCGAGCACTACTCGGGTGATCCCCTGAGTGAGAAGGACTACCGGGTCGAGGTCGAGCGAATCGCTGGCGGATGCGAGTGCGGCGGCGCCTACGGCTTCGATGCGCCGCCGCGCTGCCC
>PKYG01000132.1:44430-47294 GCA_003132585.1 Actinomycetota bacterium | reverse complement strand
GCGATGTCGGCGCCGAAGATCTGGACTACCACAGCCGCTACGAACTGACGCCGCGCTCGCTCTCGAGCGACTCCTTGGCGTTGAGCATCGCCGTCTTGAAGCGCACCGGGTCCTTGATGCGCGTGAACTTGTTCACGCCGAGTTCGCTGGCGGTGAGGATCTCGATGTCGCCGTAGCCGAAGAGACGGCCGAGCAATGGCTGCGAGAGCTTGACATCGTTGACCTTCTCGAGCGAGGAGTCGATGACGTTCTTGTTGATCACGCCGCTCAGCTGGACGACTCGCCGACTGGTGACGATGAACTTGCGCGTCAGCCACATGAGCACGTCGCGCAGCGCGCTGATCGCCGGCAGCAGCAGGAGGACGTAGCCCCAGGCGATCCACTTCTTGTCGGGCAGCCAGGAGAAGCGCATCAGCGAGACGAGCACTGTGAGAGAAATGAAGAGCAGCGTCTCGGGCAACATGTGCCAGAGCAGCATCAGCCAGTGGTGGCGGGTCTCGAGGATGATCTCCTCGTTGCTGCCCAGCATCTTGCTCAGGTATCGGTCGGCCATGTCGAGCCTCCGTTGTCGATGGGTCGCGGTCACACCCTCGTCGTGAGGCTAACATGCGGCGCCGGTGTGGGGGAAGCAGGAGCGGCGGCGCCGCCCGAAACGGCGCTCGCTACTTCATCGCGATGTAGTCGACCGACGGCGATTTCGTGCCGTTCTCGTCCATCCAGAAGAGCTCGATCGTTCCGCCCGGGCTGTTCCAGACGACCATGATCGTGTCCGCCAGCCACGCTCGACGGGGGGCGATCTGGGAGTACTCGAACCTGGACCCGTCGGTGATGAACACCGCCGGCGGGGTGCCGCATCCGTCCGCGACCGTGCCGGGGGCGTTGATCACCGTGCTCGATCCTGAGATCGGGTTGACGATCGCCTCCGGGTTGCCGATGGTCCCAGTGTCACTGAGTGCGTTCTCGAGCGCCGTGCTGACGAAGCCCCGGGCGTCAGTCGAGCTCGTGCTGGAGGTGCGGTAGCTCATATCGAGGCCGTCGAGGACAAAGCTCGTGAGCTTGATCTTGACGTCTCGCGTGTTGGCTTGGAGCACGGCTCGGCCGGCCAGCGCCGTCTGACTGGCGAAGACCGGCACGGCGATGCTTACGAGGATCGCGACGATGCCCAGCGCGACGATCAATTCGACGAGTGTGAACCCCCTGCGGTCGTGCACGCCAGCCATCGGACCTCCCCAGTGCTCCTCTTTCAGTGACTCTCGCCAGAGCCGCTCTTTCGGGCTTGCGGACCGTGTCCGCATGCCGCGTTACTAGTAAAGTTCGGGAGCGGCGTTCCCGCGCGCGATGGGTTCGGTCCCCCTTGTTTGCGGGAAGTCATGACTGTGGCGCTGTGCATCGATGAGGATCGGAGGCTCCGTGGAGATCAACGTGCGCTTCGACGGCAACAAGCGCGTGAGTGCGGAGTTCGACGGTTTCACGGTGATGACCGATCAGCCGGTGAGCAGCGGGGGCGACGGCTCGGCGCCGGGTCCGTTCGACTTGTTCCTCGCGTCACTCGCGACGTGCGCCGGCTACTTCATGCTCGCCTTCATGCAGAAGCGCGATATCGGTACCGAGGGCGCGGGCGTCAGGCTGCGCACGGAGCGAGACCCGCAGACGCATATGGTCGCGAAGATCGTCATCGAGCTGCAGCTGCCGCCTGGGTTTCCGAAGAAATACCGCGACGTCGTCGTTCGTGCCGTCGACCAGTGCACGGTGAAGCGCCACATCATCGACCCGCCGGCGTTCGCGGTGACGACGCAGACCGCGTAGTTCCCAGCCAGGGCACGATATAGAATCGCGCTATGACCGCCCTGCCGATCATCGTCGGCATCGACATCGCCGCCGCGCGACCGTGCACCCTCGTCGCTGTACGGGCCGGCCGCACGGGGCAGATCGTCGGCTGGCTCGAAACGGACAACCAGACCCAGGCGCTCGATTGGGTCGGGGGGCTGCAACCTGCGGTGGTGGCGATCGACGCCCCCCAGGCCTTCAACCGCCACCTGCTGCTGAACGCGAAGCCCGGCCAGAGGTTCGGATCGCTGGCCGTCACCGCCCACTTTCCGCCCAGTCGCTCGCGCGTCTGCGATCACGAGCTCCTGAGCCGCCGCATCTCCGTGTACCAGGTGCCCAACCGCGCGGAGGTGGAGAGCGGCGAGGCGAAGCTGCCGCGCTGGATGCAGGTCGGCTTCGCCCTGTACAAGGCATTCAAGAAGCGCGGCTACGAGCTCGCCGTCGAAGGCGGCATGCCGGGCGCCTTCGGCCAGGCGCCGACGCTGCTCGAGGCGTTCCCACACGCCGCCTTCGTGACCTTGCTTGGCGGTGTGCCACCGAAGAAGGGCACGCGCGCCGGTGCCCAGATTCGCGTGAGGGCCTTGCGCGACGCGCAGCTCGAGTGGGACGAGTACTTCGACCACGACTCGCTCGATGCGCTGGCGGCCGCGCTCACCGGCTGGCGCTACTTGCAGGGGCGCGCCTGCCCGCTCGGCGACGGGCGCGAGGGCCTGCTCTGGGTGCCGGTGGCCGCGCACGCGCTGAAGCCGAAGTACAGCCCGCTTCAGCCGGCCTAGTCGCGGCCTCCCCGGCAGTCCGCCGCGGCAGCAACGGCCAGATACACTCGGAGGCGTCGCACGTGGCGGTATCATGCCGTCGTCATCGCGTCGTTTGACCGAAGGGGGAGCCATGGTCAGGTACGTCACTCTGATGAAGCTCACGGGAGAGGGTGCCAAAGCGATCAAGGATGCGCCGAAGCGCATCGACGAAGCCGTCAAGGGGTTCGAAGCGATGGGCGGCAAGCTGCTCGACTTCTACGTCGTCATGGGCAAGTACGA
>PKYG01000132.1:37071-44395 GCA_003132585.1 Actinomycetota bacterium | reverse complement strand
CGCCGGGCTCGTTGGTCGCAGGGTAGAATCATCCGCATGAAGTACCGCACCTTCGGCTCGCTCGACTACCGGCCCTCGGCGCTCGGCTTCGGCGCGATGCGCCTGCCGCTACTGCCGGCGGGCGCCGACGGCAAGGTCGTCGCCAGTCGAATCGACGAGCCGTTGGCGACGCGCATGCTCCACTACGCGATCGATCACGGCGTCAACTACGTCGACACCGCCTACGTGTACCACGAGGGCGCCAGTGAAGGGTGGCTGGGGCGCGCCCTTAAAGGCGGCTACCGTGAGAAGGTCAAGGTGGCGACCAAGCTGCCGCAGTGGAAGGCGACGACGGTCGCCGATTTCGATCGGCTGCTCGGCGAGCAACTCGAGCGACTCGATCTGCCGAGCATCGACTTCTACCTGCTGCACAGTCTCGATTCGGGCAACTGGCCGAAGGCGCGCGACCTCGGAGTGCTGCGCTGGGCCGAGACGGCATTGAGCGACGGCCGCATCGGCCATCTCGGCTTCTCGTTCCACGACGAGTTCGCGCTGTTCGAGGAGATCATCGCCGCGAGCGACCTGTGGAGCTTCTGCCAGATCCAGTGGAACTACATGGATGAGGAGAACCAGGCCGGCACGCGCGGCCTTGAGTTCGCCGCCGAGAAGGGGCTCGCGGTGATCGTCATGGAGCCTCTGCGCGGCGGCCAGCTGGCGCGAACGCCACCCGCCAAGATCGAGGCGCTCTGGGATGCCGCCGCAGCCGACGGGGTCGGTGCGCCGGGGGTGACGCCGGTGGAGTGGGCGCTACGCTGGGTCTGGAACCGCCCGGAGGTTTCGCTGCTGCTGAGCGGCATGAGCACGATGGAGCAGGTCGAACAGAACGTCCGCTACGCCGATCGCGCGGGCGCCGGCGTCCTCGGTGAGGACGAGATCGCCGTCATCGCTCGCGTGCGCGAAGCCTATCGCGGCCTCGTACCGATCGCGTGCACGTCGTGCAACTACTGCCTGCCCTGTCCGAATGGCGTGAAGATCCCCGACATCTTCGCGATCTACAACGACGCCGAGGTCTACGGTCACCGTGATCTGGCACAGATGTACTACGGCTGGCTCGAGGACGGCGAGCGCGCCGACCAGTGCACGCAGTGCGGAGAGTGCGAGGCCGTCTGCCCGCAGAAGATCGCCGTGATCGAGTGGCTGGAGCGGGCGCAGGCGTACTTCTGCGTCGGCGACGGGTAGGGAGCGCAGCGGACGCCGCAGGTGGTCGCCCGCCGTCGACGGAACGGCCCCTTGCCGGGCCGGCCGGCCGTCAGGCCTTGGGCCGGCTCGCGAACGCTTCGGCCAATTCCGGCACCTCGCCTGCCGGCACCCGGTCGGCTCCGTAGCTCTCGTGCCAGACCAGGTCGTCCGCCGAGAGTGCCCCGGCGACGGTCATGTCCCAGAGCTCGTCCCAGGTGCACGGACCGACCTGATGTCCTTCCTGCGAACGGTACCAGCCCGTTTCCAGGAAAGGCGGCTCGTCCTCAGCGGCATGATCGCTGCCGGGAGCCTCGCCGGCCGTGGCGATCGGGGCCGCCGGCGCGTTCGCAGAGACGTGAGCGACCTGCCGTGGCGTCGGCGTGGCGGCCGGGGCGGCAGCGACATCGGCCGGCACGAACCTGACCACCGTGGTGCCGGCGAGCAGATCGCCGATGCGCTGTCGACGGGCGGTCATGACGATCGCGATCACACCGGGGAGATAGAAGTATCCATCGACAGGCAGGAGCAGGTTGCGCAGGAACGCCCGAACCCAGCCACACTTCGACCAGTCCGCCACGGCGACGACGCGGAGACCACAGGCTTTCTTGCCGAGCGTCGTCGCAAACGCTCCCTCGAGGATCGTGAAGTACAGAAGCTGAGCGACGACGCCCGTCATCAGGAGCCAGCCCGGCGGGTTCGTGATCAAATCCCGTGGGGCGGGGATGTGTCGTCCGTAGCCGGCGGCGATGACGACGGCCGTCGTCACGGACAAGGCGACGATGTCGATGAGGTAGGCGGCGAGCCGGATGCCGACACCTTGCGGCACGGCGACGGGTTGTGGATCGGCAGACATCGTCCGACATTGTATGACATAGGATTCAGGGCGTGGGTGGACCGTTGACATGACCGCCATCCCGAGTGGCAAGCGACTGCGCGCCGCGCTGGAGAACATCCAGCGCTTCATCGATGAACGCCTGCCGATCGGCGACGCGCCGGGAGCGGCGATCGGCATCACCGCCGGCGAGTGGATGGTCGGCACCCTGGCCTGTGGGGTCGCCGACGTCAGCACCGATGCTCCGGCGACTGAGTCCATGCGCTTTCAGATCGGTTCGATCAGCAAGTCGTTCGCGGCGATACTGACGATGCAGGAGACCGAGGTCGGTCACCTCGACCTGAATGCTCCCGTCGCCGATCTCGTGCCGTGGTTCACGGTGCGTTCACGGTTCGCGCCGATCACGTTGCACCACCTGCTCACGCATACGTCAGGACTAATCCTCGGCAGCGACGTGGCCGCCGAGGCCGAGGCCGACGTGCGCGCCCTGCGAGACACGGAAGCAGGCTTTGCCCCGGGCACGCACTTCTTCTACTCGAACGATGGGTACAAGTTGGTCGGCCTGGTGCTCGAGGCGGTCACGGGACGGCGCTTCCCGGACCTGCTCACGGAACGGATCTTCGTGCCACGGGGCATGAGCAGCACACTGCCGACGATCAGTGCCGAACCGCCGCCGCAGGCGGCCCGGGGTCACGAGCGACGCACGGATCGACCGTCGCACCGGGGCGATCCGCTCGCCGTCGCGCCATGGCTGCCGTGGGAGAGCGCCGACGGCAGCATCATGTCCACAGCGAGCGACATGTCCGCTTATGCGCGCGTGCTGCTGCGTCAGGGCGCTCTCGACTATCCGCAGCACGGGCACGCGCGCCTGGTCGATCAGCGCAGCTTCGAACGCATGGTGAGACCGGTGATCGATGACGCGGACGATCCGGGCGTCTCCTACGGCTATGGCTTGACGACGCGCGAGCTCGACCGGCGCACCATCGTCGGGCACACGGGCTCGATGATCGGTTTCAGCTCGGTCTTGGCGATCGACCGGGTCGCCGATCTCGCTGTCGTCGTGTTGCTCAATGGGTTCGGTGATCGCTGGGAGATCGTGCGCTTCGCACTGGAGACGATGCGCGCGGCGATGGGCGGCGGCAAGCTGCCCGCCGTGCCGCCGCCGCCGCCCGACCCCGTGCGCGTTGCGAACGTCGCGGACTTTGCCGGTGCTTACACGATACGAGAGGCGCCGGCGGGCGGCGGGGCGATCGAAATGGCGAACGCGGCCGGCGACGCCGGCGCGCGCACCGTCGAGTTCGTCGCTCAAGGCGAGCACCTCTTGCTTCGCCGTGCCGGTGGCGACATCGTGCTTGAGCCGGACGGCGAGGACTGTTTCCTCGTGCCACACTCCGGGTTTGATCGCTTCTGGCTGCGTTTCGGCCGGCGGGACGGGGTCGTGGTTGAGGCGTTCCACGGCCCCGTCTGGATGGTCAACGAGCGCTACACAGGCCCCGCCGAATTCGACGGTCCGGCCGAATGGCGCGCGTTCACGGGTGTCTACGATTCCGGTGACCCGTGGCACCCGACGATGCACGTCGTGCTGCGCAAGGGGCGCCTCTGGATGCTCGCTCCCTGGCTCGATAACAAAGAAGAGGAGCTGGTGCCGCTCGGCGCCGGCCGGCACGGCGGGGTCGAGTTCCGCGTCGGCGCGCGCGAGTGGCTGCCGACGCGTGTCGTCTTCGACGAGCCGCGCGACGGCAGCTCGGCGCGCGCCGTTTACGACCTCGCCCCCTTCCGCCGCGTCGCCGCTCTCTGAGGCGCGGCGCGGGCGCCGCGCCTCCCCGTCGCTCAGCTCTCCTTCGCGCGCGCCTTCTGCAGTCGCTCGAGGAACGGCTTGAAGAGGAAACTGCGTTCGTCGAGCGAGCAGAGGCGCGCGAACATCGGCCGCGTCACCGTGAATGCGATCAGCTCCGGCGCCAGCCGGTCGCGCATGGCGATGTCGGTGGCGCCGATCGCCGCCTGCGCGACATCGAGGTCGTCGAAGATCGAGGCCATCTGCATACAGCCGGAGCCGAAGCGGGCGATCACCGGGGGCGAGTCGTCGGGGGCGCTGTGATACTGGGCGCCGGTCGCCAGCGCGCTGAGCTGGTCGGGGTTCACATAGAACGTTGCCGAGCGCAGGTACTTGTAGCGGTCGGCGTGTAGAGGCCCGATGAAGAGGTGCGGGTGGATGGCCTTGTAGGTCTTACCGTGGTCCAGCCACTGCTCCATGAGTCCGTGCGACGCCTTGAGCCCTTCGTCGTCGGCGAGGAACTTGACGAAGGCATCGCGGGTGCGCGTCTCGATGCCGAAGAGCTGGCGCCCGGCGCCACCGCAGCCGAAGTTGTCGGCGGTGAGGTGGAGAGTCGTTCCCTTGAGCCAAAGCTTGTAGAAGTCGAACACGCACGTGCTCCCGCCTGCCTTGGGTTCAACGACGGGGGCGAACGCGGCGGGGTCGGGAGCATCGTAGAAGCCGATCAGCGGATGCGCGATCCGCAGCCGTTCGAGTAGGACGGTTGGGTCAGGTTGCGGGACGGTCTGCACGTTGCCTCCTTGCCGACGGCCCGCCGGCAGCAGCGGGCATCCTCCGGAGAAAGATAGCACGTGTGGCCGTGGCCCTCGTCATGTAGAGTTGCGGCGATTTCTAGACCAAGTCACAAACCGATTGGGGGATCGATGAAGCGTAGGACCTGGGGCGGGATCGTGCTCGGCGTTGGCATTGTGCTGCTGGCCGCCGGGCTGGTGGTCATGTTCGCGATCGTGCCGAGCATGAAGAAGCTGCCGGCGGACACGAACGAGACCCGCCACTTCACCGGCACGATGGCCGTGCTGCTCAATCCAAAGACGTTCGAGTTCATGAAGGGCTTGCCGGTCGACATCACCCGGCACGTATTCGTGGAGAAGACCGACGCCAACCTGTCGCTGGTCGACGAGGACATCACGATGGCGAGCCAGGGTCAGGCGCTCGCCCACCAGCTGAATCGCTACATCGTCGACAGCAAGACGATGCTGGAGGCCAGCGGCGGCCCCGCCGACTGGCAGAAGCTTCCCGGTGTGGCGCCGCGCCAAGGCATCGTCTTCGCGTGGTCACCTGGCGTTGAGAAGAAGGACTACACGGCCTGGGACGACGACTACGCTACGACGGTGCCGGTGAAGTTCGTCGAGGTCGTCAAGGGCGGCGTGCTCGACGGCACCTACCACTTCACTTCGGCGAGCACCGCCAGGCCGATCGCGCCACAGACAGTGGCGGCGATGGGCCTGCCGGCGTCGTTGCCGGTCGCCCAGGTCGCCGGCCTGCTGAGCAAGGTGCCGCTCGACCCGAAGGTCGCGGCGATGGTCCAGGGCATGCTTGCCAAGTCGCCGCTGCCGACGCTGCCGCTCGCCTACTTCTACTCATATGAGGGCGAGTACTGGGTCGACCAGGTCACGGGCGATCCGGTCAGGACCACCAAACACGAGCTGCGCACCGTCGGTCTGCCCGACGCCTTGCTCGCCGCAACGCCTCTCGGCCAGGCGAGCGAAGCGCAGAAGGCGGCAATGCGTGTGCCCGTCTACGACCTCACCTACGACACCACGTCGCAATCCATCACGGATGCGCTCAGCAAGGACGACAAGCTCGCCGACAAGCTGAGCCTCTGGGGCACGACGGTGCCGCTGATCGGCATCATCGCCGGCGCTCTGCTGGCGATCGCCGGTGGCGTCCTCGTGGCGCGTAAGGTCAAAGCATAGGAGCGTTCGACGGGAGGCGGCCGGCGCTCGGCGCCGGCCGCCTCCCGTCGTGTCTTCGGTCGCCGCCTGTCACCACCGTGCCGGCCGGCCGCTTCCGCTTCTCCAGCGCACCACCTCTGCCGTCCGCGGCATGCGCTAGGATGAACTTATGACGCGCACATTCCGTCTTTCCAAGTCGAAGATCATCGCCGGGCGGCAATGCCCGAAACGCCTCTGGCTTGACGTCCACCGGCGGGAGCTCGGCGTGTACTCGGCGCAGACCGAGGCCGTGTTCGCCAGCGGCCATCGGGTCGGCGCCGTGGCCCGCAGCCTGCGGCCGGGCGGCATCCTGATCGAGTCGCAGGAGAACCTGAGTCAGGCGCTGCGCGATACCGAGGAGGCGCTCCGCGGCGGTGCGGACGTGACGCTCTTCGAACCGGCATTCCGGTATCGCGACGTGCTCGTCCGCGCCGACCTGCTGGAGCGTCGCGACGGCGTCGTTCGCGTGGTCGAGGTCAAGTCGTCGACCAGCGTGAAGGACTACCACCTGAGCGATGCCGCGGTGCAGGCATGGGTCATCGCCGGCAGCGGCTGCGACCTCGGCTCGGTCGGCATCGCGCACATCGACTCAAGCTTCGTCTACCGAGGCGAAGGCGACTACCACGGCCTCTTCCGTGAGGTCGAGGTCACGGGGCAGATCGGCGACCTCGTGGCGCAGGTGCCGGGCTGGGTCACCGGCTTCCAGATGATGCTCGCCAACCCGTTGCCGGCGATCGCCACGGGAGCGCAGTGCAGCACTCCGTTCGATTGCCCGTTCTTCGCCTGGTGCAGCGCGCAGGAGACGGAGGCGGGCGGGCTGTTCGCGGTGGGCTCCGGCGGCCCGCCGGCGGAGCACCGCCCGTCCGCCGACTACCTCGCCGCCGCCGCGCATGCGCAGATAGCGGCGCTCGGTTGGCCGCGGTTCTACCTCGACTTCGAGACGATCGGGTTCGCCGTGCCGGTCTGGGCCGGCACGCGGCCGTACGAGCAGCTGCCGTTTCAGTGGTCGTGCCACGATGAGCACGCCCCCGGCTCCCTCGGGCACGCCGAGTTCCTCGACATCAGCGGCGAACCGCCGATGCGCGCCTGCGCAGAGAACCTCCTGCTGGCGCTCGGCGACGAGGGGCCGATCATGACGTACACGAACTACGAGCGCACGATGCTGCGTGGTCTGAGCGCGCGTTTCGAGGATCTTGCCGAGCCGTTGGCGGCGATCGCCGAGCGACTCGTCGACCTCTATCAGATCACACGCGCACACTACCGGCACCCCGGTCTCGGCGGCTCGTACTCGCTGAAGGCGGTGCTGCCGACGATCGCCCCCGATCTCGACTATGCGGCTCTCGACGAGGTGCAGGACGGTCTCATGGCGCAGGCTGCGTATCTCGCGGCGACCGGGCACGATGACGCGGGTGAGCGGGTGAGCGAGGAGCGCCGCGAGACCTTGCGGCGAGCGCTCCTCGCCTATTGCGCTCAAGACACCTTGGCGCTGGTGCGTCTGGCGCACTT
>PKYG01000132.1:29910-37019 GCA_003132585.1 Actinomycetota bacterium | reverse complement strand
GCGCTGCTCGTCGCGCTCGTGTTGTTCAGCGCGATGACGGTGACGGTCGACGCCGCCGGCGTGACGCTGATCATGCTGCGGGGGCTGCTCGTGCGCCGCTTTGCGCACATCGAGATCGCCGCCTGTCGTGTCGTGCGCAACCCCTGGTACGCCGGGCTGGGCATCCACGCGGGGCCCGGCTACGTGGTCTACAACGTGTCGGGTCGCTCGGCGGTCGAACTCGAGCTCAGCTCCGGCCAGCGCGTGCGCCTCGGTTCCGACGAACCTGACGCGCTGACCGCGGCGATCGGCGCCGACAAGCTCCGACGGTAGTGCCGTCAGCCCCTGCCGCGCTTGATCTCGCCGATGCGTGCCGCCGGGCGGTGCATCAATCGCTTGAGGTCCTGCTCCACCTGTGTCTTGCTTCGCGTGCCCTGCTCCTGGGAGTGCCGCCGGCTCTTCGGCCGCTTGCCACTCATGGCGCCTCCGATCTCCGCTTGCTCCGTCTGATATGTACCCGATGCTCTGCTAGGCTAGCCGGAGACGTTTGAAGTCAATGTTGCGGAGGGTCATCGCGTGAGAGTCGTCGCCTTCAACGGCAGTGCGCGCAGAGACGGCAACACGGCCATTCTCATCAGGTATGTGCTGGCCGAGCTCGAGCGCGAGGGCATCGAGACTGAACTGGTGCAGCTGGCGGGAGAGGATCTGATCGGCTGTACCGATTGCGGCACATGCGCGCAGACCAGGGACAATACCTGCTCCGCCGCCGACGACATCATCAATGGCTGCATCGAGAAGATGCTCGCCGCCGACGGCATCGTCATCGGCTCGCCGGTCTACTTCGGCAATTGCACGGCGACCACGCAGGCGTTGATCGAGCGCTGCGGCTACGCGACACGCAAGTCCGGAAGTCCCCTCGCGCGCAAGGCCGGTGCGGCCGTCGTCGCCGTGCGCCGCGCCGGTGCGATGCACGCCTTCGACTCGATCAATCACTTCTTCCAGATCGCGCAGATGGTCGTCGTCGGCTCGAGCTACTGGAACATCGGTATCGGCCGCGACGTCGGCGATGTGGAGCGCGACGCCGAGGGCGTGGAGACGATGAAGACGCTCGGTCGCACCATGGCATGGGCGCTGAAGAAGCTGAACGCCTGAGGCCGGCGGAGAGGCGTGATGCCGCTACCCAGACTGTTCGTCGCGCGGGACACTTGGCTCTACAAAGTGGCGCGACTGCTACTCGGCGTCAGCGTCGCGCCGTGGGTGCGCCTCCGCGTGTCCGGTGTGGAGCAGATTCCGCCCACCGGACCGGTGCTATTGGCGATCAACCACCAATGCGACATCGACCCGACCCTGGTCATGCACGTCGCGCATCGTCCGCTGCGGTTTATGGCGGCGGCGAGGCATTGGCGGGGCCATGTCCTTGGCCGCGTGCTCGCGCGGACCGGTGCTTTTCCGATCGAACAGGGTGCCGCCGACCGCGACGGCATCAGGACGGCGATCGATCTGCTCGCCGCCGGTGAAGCCGTCGCCGTCTTTCCCGAGGGGGTGCCGCACAGAGACGGCGTGATCCGCGACTTCCAACCGGGCATCGCCCTCCTCGCCTTGCGCGCCGGCGCGCCGGTCGTGCCCGTGGCGATCAGGCACGCCAACGAGATATGGGTCGACCGGCGGTTGCGCCGCCCCCGCGTGCGCGTGGCGGCGGGCTCGCCGGTCGACCTCAGCGACTTGCACGGACGCAACAGCGAAGCCTATGAGGAGGCGACCGCCCGCATCATGCGGGCGGTCGCAGAGCTGTTCGAGACGCTCTGAGGCGGCCGCCGACTTGAACCGGCGACGGCGTGCTCCGTGTCGACGCGCTCCGCGTCGAATGCGCGCCGCCGCGTCGAAGGGGTTGGTGTTGCGCCCCGGGCGCGGCATACTAGCGACAAGCAACCATGTGCCTCCGGCAGAAGGGACGGCTTGATGCGCGGTCAGTTCTGGAGCGGGTTCTTTACGACGCTCGTCTTCGTCATCGGCGTCGCCGTGGTGCTCGGCGTCGTCTTCCTGGTCGTGAGCCTGATCGCCGGCACGCCCGGCTCATGATCCAAGCAGCCGACCCCGTCATCGAGATCGCCAAGCTGACGAAGCGCTACGGCGATCTCGTCGCCGTCAACGAGATCTCGTTCGCCGTCGCGCGCGGCGAGGTGTTCGGCATCCTCGGCCCGAACGGCGCCGGCAAGACGACCACGCTGGAGATGGTCGAAGGGCTGCGTCGGCCCGACGGCGGCACGATCGTCGTCGACGGCACGCCGGTGTGGCCCAATCCCAAAGCGGTCAAGAGCCGTATCGGCGTGCAGCTGCAAGCGACGGCGCTCTTCGACTACCAGAAGCTGCACGAGATCATCTACATCTTCGGCTCGTGCTACGGCATCCACCGTTCGCGGCCGGAGTGTGTCGCGCTGCTGGCACGCGTCGGCCTCGAAGAGAAAGCCGACGCGTATGCGTATGAGCTCTCCGGCGGACAGGCACAGCGCCTGTCGATCGCCCTGGCGCTCGTGAACGACCCCATCGTGACCTTTCTCGACGAGCCGACGACCGGACTCGACCCGCGCGCCCGCCGCGCGTTGTGGGAAGTGATCGAGCAGATCAGCCACTCGGGCACGACGGTGGTGCTCACGACGCACTACATGGAAGAGGCCGAGCGCCTCTGCGACCGGGTCGCCGTGATGGACCTCGGTCGCATCATGGCGCTCGACGTGCCGCGGGTGNNCGCTGCCGGACCTCTGCGAGCTCGACGGTGTCAGCAACTGCGACGCGCTGGTCGACGAGCGCGGTTACTCGATCGTCGCCGACGACGCCCAGCGCGCCGTCATCTCCCTGCTCGATCTCGCCGCCGAGCGGCGGCTGACCGTGCGCAACCTCGATGTCAAGGGCGCCAACCTCGAAGACGTCTTCCTGCACATGACGGGCCGCAAGTTGAGCGACGATGACGAAGCGGCGCTCGAGCCGGAGCCCGTCGGCTCCGGCAAGCGGCGCCGCCGAGGGCTTCGGGGGAGCGGCCGATGAGGACCTTCTGGGACTTCGTCCGCGCCGACGCACAGATGACGGTGCGCAACAAGCAGGCGCTCTTCTGGACGTTCTTCTTCCCCGTGCTGCTGATGGGTCTGCTCGGCGTCGTCTTCGGTCAGCAGAACGCCTTCACCCCCAAGGTGGCGATCGTCAATCAGGATGGCGGGCCACTCTCACAGACCATGATCAAGACCCTGCATCTCGTCCCGGCGCTCAAGACCACCGAGGTCGCGAGCCAGCAGACAGCGCTTGCCGACCTCAAGAACGGCGACTACGCGGCCGTGCTCGTCCTGCCCAAGGGGCTCGAACAGAACTTCAAGACGGGCACGACGGCGTTGCCGTTCTACTACGACAACTCCTCCCTGGTGCAGGCGGGCACGGTGATCGGAGTGACGCAGCAGGTGCTGCAGGCGATGGCGGACGCGATCACCGGCACCACGCCCAAGTTCGCGTTGCAGCAGCAGGCGGTCGCCGCCAAGGGCTTCAACTACATCGACTTCCTCGTGCCCGGCGTGATCGCGATGGCGTTGATGACGAACGGCATCTACGGTGTCTCCGGCACGTTCGTCACGTATCGTCAAAAGGGTGTCCTGCGGCGCCTGCGGGCGACGCCGATGCCGATCGGCAGCTTCATCACGGCCAGGGTGCTCGTGCACCTCGTACTGGCGCTCATCCAGGCCGGTCTCGTGCTCCTCGTCGGCGTCGCCGCCTTCCACGTGCACGTGACCGGCACCGACACGCTGCTCAAGGTCGCCCTGCTCGCGCTGATCGGCTCGAGCAGCTTCGTCACGATCGGCTTCTTCGTCGCCTCGGTGTCCAGGAACACAGAGATCGCTGCCGCCCTCGGCCAGGTGATCGGCACGCCGATGATGTTCCTCTCGGGGATCTTCTTCCCGATGGACAGCGCTCCGGCATGGATCCAGCCGGTCGTGCACGCGATGCCGCTCAAGTATCTTGCCGACGCTCTGCGCAACGTGATCATCAAGGGCCAAACGCTGTGGTTCGTGCGCGGGGACGTGGTCATTCTCGTGGCCGTGACGACGGTCTTCCTCGGCCTGTCTGTGCGGTTTTTCCGGTGGGAGTAGGAGGAGACTGATGGCTCGCTTTCGACCGACGACCAAGGACGACTGGCTGCGCACGATCTTGTTCGTCGTGCTGCTGATGGCGGCGCTCCTGATCGGTCTGCTCGTGCTGCGTCCGCGCTTCGGCTGGCCGGCGACGGCGATCTGGGTGGTCGTGTGCCTGCTGATCCTCGTTCGCTGGACCTCGCGGACGTACGGGTATCGCTGTGCCGCGTGCGGCAAGGACTTCCAGGTGCCGACGGTCGTCAACTTTTTCACGCCGCAGGGCATCGCCAAACGCCCCGACGGCACCTACTACAGCTGGAAGTCGCTCACCTGTCCGCACTGTGGCAAGCGCTCGAAGGCGATGGTCGTCAAGCGCGCCGACCTGCGCGGGTCGGGCAGACTGGTCAAGTAGGCGGGCGCCTCAGGCGCCCGCCTGTTCGGCGAGGCGGCGCAGGTGATAGTCGACGACGTCGGCGACCTCGTCCGGTGCCGCCTGTACGACCTCGATCTCCGGCAAGCTGGCGAGAAATTCGCGCTGGTAGTTCTTCTGGGTCAGTCGCGGATCGAGCACAACGACCACGCCGGTGTCGGTCTCGGTGCGGATGAGACGGCCGAAGCCCTGTCGGAATCTCAGCACCGCCTCGGGCAGGTAGAAGCTGCGGAACCAATCGACGCCGGATTCCTCGGCCGCCTGCCGGCGGGCGTGAAAGAGCGGGTCCTGGCGAGGGAACGGCAGCTTGGCGATCACAAGGCAGACGAGCGCCTCACCAGGGAAGTCCTGGCCGGTCCACAGCGTGTCGACGCCGAGCAACACCGTCGCCGGGTGGTGCTTGAACTCCTCGGCCAGGGTGGCGGCGCTGCCGTGCACGCCTTGCGCCAGCACGAGCACGCCCTCGCTCTCGGCGTAGGTCCCGACGGCGGCGGCCACGGCCTCCATCTCGCGCTTGTTCGTGAAGAGGGCGAGCAGTCGGCCGCCGGTAACCTCGGTAAGGCGCTTGAGGCGGGCGGCCTGACGCGAAGGTCGCTCCGCCGTGCCGAAGGTCGAGGACCTGTCGGTCTCGAGCACGAGCACTGCCTGCCGGCGGTAGTCGAACGGCGACGGGAACGTCTGCTCGACGACGTCGAGGTCGCGGTCGAGACCGGCAGTGGCGCGGAAGTACTCGTACGAGCCCGCGACGGTGAGCGTCGCACTGGTGAGCACCGCGCTGCGCAGCCGGTCCCAGAGGGCGGCGCGCATCTGGTGGCCGGGCGAGATCGGTGCGTTGGTGAGAGTCCAGCGGTCGGGCGGCGGGCCGGCGCCGCGCGCCGCCTGCCGCCCGACCGCCTCCATCTCGCCCCAGACAACGCGCTCGCGATCGCCCGGTTCGGCCATCGTCGCCAGCGCCGCCGCGGCACGGTCGGCGTCTTCGGCGAGGGCGCGCACGACGGGACTGTCGCGGTGCTCCTCGGGCAGCGCTTCGGCGGCGAGCCCGGCAGCCGAGGCCAGTGCCAGCAGTGACTCCGCGAGCAGACCGCAGGCTTCGGCGAAGCCCTCCCACTGCGGCTGCTCGCGCAATCCCGGAGTGAGCCAAACGGTCAGGTTGTAGCCGTCACCGCCGGATTCTTCGGCGCTGCGCGCGGCCAGCGCGAGGTCGCGGAGAGCGCGGCCGAGGGCGAGCGCCAGATCTGGGAGTCTGGCGGCGAGCCGCTCGAACTCCGCGGCAGCGGCGCGAAGCACCTCGCCCTGCGTGCGTTCGAGGTCGCGCGCCGCCGCCTGCGCGCGCACCGCCAGCGGGCGTTGTCCGTGACGGCCACGCAGGTCGTTCACGAGACCGTCGGCGAGACGCCAGTCGACGACCTCGCTGAACGCGGACATCGCCTCGCCCGGGAGCAGGTGCGCCTCGTCGATGATCACGTCGTCGGCTGGCGGCAAGGTGGCGCGGCCGGTGAGCAGCAAGGCGTGGTTGACGCAGACCAGGTGAGCGCGTTCGGCGCGCGCCCGCGCCAGGCGCCAGTGGCAGCGCGTGCGTGCCCCGCAGCGGCGACCGAGGCAGGTGGAAGCCGACGATCGCAACTCACGGCCGAGGTCGGCGAGCTCGGGCATCACGAGAGCGGCGCGATAGGGGATGGCCGAGAGGTCGACCTCGCCCCAGCGTGCACGGCCGACGAGGTAGGCGAGCGCCAGCGCCCGGCCGGGGTCGGGAAGGTGCGTCTCGGATTCGGCGAGCACCTCATCGAGCCTTCGCCGGCAGAGATAGTTCTCACGTCCCATGAGCAGCGCCCAGCGCCAGCCGGGGGGCATCGACTGCTCGACGAGCGGCAGCTCGTGGGCGGCGAGCTGCCGCTGCAGCGCCTTGGTCTTGGTGCTGACGATGACGCGGACGCCGCGAGCGGCGCTGTAGTGGGCCGCCGGCAGCAGGTAAGCAAGGCTCTTGCCCATGCCGGTGCCGGCCTCGAACAGACCGACGCCACCCGTGGTCAGGAGGCCGGCAACGGCCGCCGCGAGCTCGATCTGGCCGGGCCGGCGGCGAAAGCCTTCGAGTCGGCCGGCGAGACCGGTTGAGCTGCGTGGACGCCGGTCCGTCGAAGCACGGGCACGCCGCGGCGGATCCGTCCGGTCGGCAGCCCGCTCCGCGCCGCGAGGCATTGCGTCGGCCGTGTCGCCTTCGAGCTCCCCGCGCCATGCGTCCTCGTCGCACGGAAGTGTGCTGAGAACGGCCTGGCGGGCGCCGCCCGGCTCGTCGGCGACGAGCGGCGGCGGCGCCTTGTCCGGTCGTGNNGCGGCGCGGCGGCAGAGAGCGGCGAAGAGGTCGCGCGTCGTCTCGGCGTCGGGCAGGGCGCGATGACTCGGTCGCTCGACGCCGAGGGCGACGGCGAGCACGGCGAGCGCGTGACGGTCGTGCTCGGGAAACAGCAGCAGGGCGGCGTCGAGGGTGTCGAACGCCGCCATATGCAGGGCCGGCAAGCCGGCGCGGCGCGCTTCGGCGGCGACCAGACCGAGGTCGAAGGCGATGTTGTGGCCGACGAGGGTTGCTCCGG
>PKYG01000132.1:0-29841 GCA_003132585.1 Actinomycetota bacterium | reverse complement strand
TCGGTGCGCACGGCGCCGAGCTCGATGACGCGGTCGCGATCGGGATCGAGGCCGGTCGTCTCGCTGTCGATGAAGACGAGGTCGGGAGGGCCGTCGGGCATGGCTTGAGGATACCAGACGATGGGGACGCCGGCGGGTCGCCGGCGAGTGACGGTGCGGCTAGCGGCGCCCTTCGAGCGCCAGAGCGCCCGACGTGACGATCATCGAGAGGATCTCGGGCTGGCCGTGGCTGGCCTCGCGCGGCAGGGTGACGGTGATCGTGAGGTGCTCATCGCCCACCGGGGCCGAGGAAACGATCACGTGGGCGGCGTTGCTCTGAGTCTGATTGCCTGGACCGGTGTCGCCGATCGCCGGCTTGTGCGTTGCCGACGCGCCGGTGCTCTCGCCGGCGAAGCTCGCCACGACGGCGATCGCCTCGAGAGCAGTGCACGCTACGGACGCCGTCATCTGCAGGAGGGCGGCGTTGGTGTCCTGGTCGGCGAGCTGTCTCATCGAGGCGGTCACGGACTCCAGCGCCGTGCAGAGATTGCGCACGTCGTGGTCGCTGCGGCGGAGCTGAGCGAAGACCTTGGCGTTCTGCAGGGCGACCGCAGCCTGGCCGGCGAGCGCCCAGGCGAGGCGTTGCTCCTGGCGCGAGTATTTGCGCTCGCGCACGTGGTCGATGACCTCGAGCAGACCGATGGAACTGCCTTGGTAGACCATCGGCAGGATCAGCAGGCTCTTGTCGCCGTCGCGCCGCATGATCGCGACTTCCGCCGCGTCAGCGTGTGGGTCGTTGATGTTGACGAGCACGATCTCATGTTGCTCGAGCACGCGTTTGCTCACCGGGAACTGGTTGATGGCGTACTTCATCGTGTCGGGCCGGCGGTTGCCGAGATCGTCGTAGTCGGCGAGCACCTGCACGGTGCGCGACACCGGGTCGTACTCGGAGATCGCGCAGAAGTGGCAGTCGAGCAGGCTGGTCATCTGTTTGGCGATCTCGGCGAGAAGCTCAGTCAGGTTGAGCTGACTGCCGAGTGCGATCGACGTCGCGACGAGCGTCTCGAGTTCGCGCTCCCGGGCCAGCCGGGCGGCGAGGTGGTTGCTGCCGCCGATCAGGTGCGTCAGGTCGTCGATGTCCTCCTGCTTGATACGGCGGTGGCCGCCGGCTGTGCGTGTGCACGGCAGAAAACCGGCCGCGGTCCACCGCCGGATCGTGTGCGGAGAGACGCCGAGACGGCGTGCGGCCAGCTGAACGCTCAAGAACATGGCCGAAGCCTAGTGGCGGGCCCCGCGAAAGTCAACAATCTACAACTTCCATATACAGCGGCTGCGAAGTTTGCCGAATCATTTGCGCTGGAAACGGTGGTGTTTTGCCAGAGACACTGTGCCAACTCCTGGGGAACGCACCCGTAGTCGTTCTTTCAGAGGACCCCCTCCACGGCCGCGTGGCCCTTGCCAGTCGCGAGCCTGAGCCCTTTCTCGACCCCGTCTCAGTCGTCGGCCGGCAGGCGCGCGAGCAGCAGCGCCGCCGTCGAGGCGATCAGGTCGAGCAACTCCTTGCCGCCGTCGCCGAACGGTTCGGGAACGGTGAGCGCCAGCGTGAGCTCGCCGGCGGCACAAGACGCCGCCGCCGTGAAGACGCTGGCGCGCCCGCTCCGCTCGACCGACATCGTCGTGCCGGCTGATGCGGCCGTTGCGCCGGCGCTGTGCCCGCCAGCTTCGGCGACGCAGGAGATCGCGCTGAGTACGTCGCAAGCGAGCGTGGCGGCGCCGCCGAGAAGCTCGTGCCGCGTGGTGGCGGCGCCCAGGCGCGGCAGCGCGCTCGCGAAATCGCCGAGCGCGGCGCGCAGCGCACCGACGTCTTCGTCGCTGCGCCGGTGGGCGGCGAACGCCTTGGCGTTGTGGAGCGCGACCGCGGCCTGTCCGGCGATCGCGCGGCAGAGCCGCAGCTCCTGGCGCGAGTACTTGCGGGTGCGCTTCTGGTCGACGAGCTCGAGCAGACCGACGGCCTCGCCCTGGAAGATGAGCGGCGCCATGAGCAGGCTCTTGTCGCCGTCGCGGCGCAGCTCGGCGACCTCGGCGGCGTCGGCCTGCGGATCGTCCACATTGACGAGCTCCACGGTACCCTCCTGGATCACCTTGTGTGTCAACGGGAAGGCCTGGATGCGGTAGGCCACGGTGTCGGGCAGGCGGTGACCGGAGTGATCGTAATCGGCGAGGACCTGCACCGTGCGTGAAGCCGGATCGTATTCGGAGATCGCGCAGAAGTGGCAGTCGAAGAGGCGCGTCATCTGGCGCGCGATCTCGGCGAGCAGCTCGGTGAAATCGAGCTGGCTCGAGAGAGCGATCGACGTCGCGACAAGGGTCTCGAGCTCGCGTTCGCGCGCCAGGCGGGCAGCGAGGTGGTTGCTGCCGCCGATGGCGCGCGCGATCTCGTCGATGTCGTCCTTGTCGATGCGCCGGTGCCCGCCGGCGGTGCGCGTGCAGGGCAGGAACCCGGAAGCCGTCCAGCGTCTGATCGTGACCGGCGAGACGCCGAGACGCGCTGCCGCCTGCTGGACGCTGAGAAGCATGCTCAAAACTTATCCTCGTCGCGAGGCCAAGTCAACGCATGGCAAGTTTGCGCAAGCCCGATTGAAAGTTCACGGTTGTTCTTTCTCCTGCAAATCGCCGAGATCCACCACGATCGCGAATACGTTTACGGAAGTGACGACTCCAACTGGGCTCTCCAGTCGCTGCCTGGCGGGACCGCTGCCGCTGTGTCGAGTTCGCGCCAGGCGAGCCGGTGGGATAGCATTTCCGCACATCATCGAGCGAAACGGCGGCTCTCCCGGTGCCTGGTCAACTGACGATCGTTGTGCGCGAGCTGCGCGCGTATCCCAAGCAGTTCTGGATCCTCGTTGTGGGGATCTTCATCTACGTGAGCGGGGCCGCGCTGGGCTTCCCGTACGAAGCCATCTACCTGCATAGCATTCTGCACATCTCGACGACATGGATCGGCGCGATCTTCGGTCTGGTGCCGATCGCCGTCATGCCGTTTCAGATCTGGGGCGGCGCGCTCACGGACCGCTTCGGGCGCCGCTGGATGCTCATCCTCAGCACCGTGGCCGGCGTCGTGTGGTTCATCGGCTTCGCATACTCGCGTCACGTCTGGCAAGTCGCGGCACTCACCGCCGTCGAGTGCGCCTTTGGCTGGCCCCTCTTCCAGACCGCCAGCAACGCGATGGTCGCGGATCTGTTGCCGCCGGAGGACCGCGCCGAGGCGTTCAGCGTCACACGCGTCTCGATGAACCTCGGCGTCGTCGTGGGGCCGGCGCTCGGCGCGCTGGCGCTCTCACTGCATGCGAGCTTTCGCCAGCTCTTCCTCGCGGCCGCCGTCGGTTGCGCGCTGTTCGTCGCTGTCGCGGCCTTGTGGCTGCGGGAGAGCAAACCTGTCGTCGCCGACGGCGTTCCCGAACATGTCGACGAGGGTGGCCGCAGGGGCTTCGCGATCGTGCGCGCGGACCGGCGTTTCCTCGTTTTCTGTGCGGCTGCGCTGCTGCCGGTGATCTGCATCGGCCAGTTCGGCTCGATCTTCGCGATGTACATCACCGACACGGTCGGGGTGCCCTTTCGCACCTGGGGATTACTGCTGATGATGAACGCGTTCATCGTGGCGACGATGCAGTATCCGCTGGTGCGGCGACTGCGTCGCAAGAACGCGATGTTGCTGCTCTCTTTGGCCAGCCTGTTGCTCGGCCTCGGCATGGGTGGCGCGGCACTTGCGACCGGTGTCGTGTGGCTGGTGCTCTGGGTCGCCGTGATCAGTTTCGGCGAGATCTTCCTCTCGCCGGTCACGGCGACCGTCGTCAGCGATCTGGCGCCGGAGGCGGTGCGTGGCCGCTACATGAGCGTCTGGACGGTCGTCTGGAACGGCGGCGCTTCGTTCGGCGTGCTCATCGGCGGACTGTCGCTCCAGCACGTCGGTGGACGGCAGACCTTTGCCGCGGCGATGGCCTTCGGTGTGGCCGGCGCGGTGTCCTTCGCGTTCCTTGCGCGCGGCTGGCGACCGCGCCGCCGCGCGTTCGTTCGACCGGTGCCTTAGATCAGCCCCTTGGCGACGGCCTCGGCTGCGCCGCGGTCGGCGATCTCGTCGATCGCCTTGATGTCGGCGGCCGACATGATCGGCCCGCGCTCGTCGGCCGCCCGGAGGATCGTGCGGACCTCGGCGCTCGCCGTTTTGAACTCGTCGGTACCGCTCTGCTTCCACATCTCGAACGAGAGCCGCGTGGCCACGGTTGGGAAGAATGTCTCTCCGGCGCGCACGCGGGTACGCGTCTCCTTCTCCTTGAGGTAGTTGCCGGCCCAGCCGATGCGCTCGATCATCTCGGCCATCACCGTCTCGTGCGAGACCTCGCGCGCGGCGACGATGCGCTTGATCATCGCCGCGATCTCGCCGTCGATGACGATCTGCGGCAGCGACATCACGTTGGCGCCGTTGAGCAGGCCGATGCCGCCGGTGATCAGGTCGGCGCCGGCGGAGGCGCAGACGAGGCCCTTGAGCGCCTTTTCGAAGCCCGCCTGGATGCCGCCGTACTTGGCGTCGGTGGCGAGGCCAGGGCAGAGCACCGGCACGCCGAGATGGTGGCCCACCTCGGCCACGGCGGCGCACATCAGACCAGCTTCGAGCGCGCCAAACGAGAACGTCGTGGCGCGCATGTCGAGCACGCTCGTGCCGGCGCCCATCAGCACCGGGGCGTTCGGGTCGGAGAGCTTGATCGCGGTCATCACGCCGAGCCACTCGGCGACGTCCATGGTCACCGTGCCGGCGACGGTGATCGGCGCCGTGGCGCCGGCGATCGGCATGGGGTAGACGAGGATCGGCGTACCGTAGCCCGCCATCGTGATGTTGGTGTCGAGCACCGGTCCGTTGACCGAGAGCGGGGAGGCGGTGCACATGGTGAAGCTGATCCGCGGCCGCCGGCGGAACTCTTCGCGGCTGCCGCACACGACCTCCATCATCCGCATCAGCGGCTCGATCTGCCAGTCGGCGTGGATCTCGTGCTGGATGTGCAGCGGGCTGACCTTGAGCACGGTCGAGTAGTCGAGGAAGAGTTGCTGCTCCTCGGGGCAGTCGACGCCGGTCACCAGCGGCCACATGATGTCGACTGCAGGTTGCGCGTCGGCGACGATCGTCGCTTCGCGCAGGTCCTCGTGCGTGCTCGGCCGGTACTCGCCGGTCTCGAAGTCGAGCGTGTGGTTGGGGGTGCCGGACGGCGTGAAGTGCACCTCGCCGTCCATCACACAGTCGTCGGCTGGCGTGGCGCCGCCGAGCACGATGTCGCGCTTGCAGGTCTTGAGCGCGCGCTCGACGAGCGCGCGCGGGAACTTGGCGACGCCCGTCTCGCGATCGACCGCGGCGCCGGCCCCGGCGAGCGTGTCGAGCGCCTTGCAGGCGCCGAACTTCATGCCCATGCGCTCGAGCAGGCCGAGCGCCTCTTCGTAGATCAGGTCCTTCTCAGCGGTGCTGAGCCACTCAACCTGTGCGCGCATGATTCTGCCTTCCTATCAACGAGCTACAGTGCGCGACGCGTTGTGAGATGAGTCCGCCCGCCTGTGCGGCGCCGGCGCCGCGGCCTCGGCGGGAGACTCTGGGAGTCTACCATCTCCCGCCCGCCCGGCGTTCGGAAACGGCCCGCACTCGCCTTCGCACTCCCCGTCGTCGATAATGGAGCGGTGACGTCATCGAAACGCCAGGAACCCGTCGCCGTGCGGCGGACCATCGACAAGCTCCCGCGCCTGCCCCTCGAGGGCAGCATCGACCTGACGTACCGCTGCAACAACACCTGCCGCCACTGCTGGCTGTGGGAGGCCGACACGCCCGAGGTCGCCGCACGGGAGCTCACCCTCGAGGAGATTCGCGGGATCGTGGACCAGGCAAGGGCGCTCGGGTGCAGGCGCTGGTCGATCTCAGGGGGCGAGCCGATGCTGCGCTCCGACTTCCCGGAGATCTTCGACTACATCACGACGAAAGCAGTCGGCTACATACTGAACACCAACGGCACGCTGATTACACCGCAGATTGCGCAGCTGCTGCGGCGCAAGGGCAGCAAGATGATCGCCGTTTACGGCGCGACGGCCGAGGTGCACGACCACGTGACGCGCGCGCCGGGCTCGTTCGACGCGCTCATGGAGGGCTTCGCGCGCCTCAAGGAAGCCGGCGCCGGCTTCACCGTGCAGCTCATCCCGATGCGCGCCAACTGGCGCGAGTGGGCGGCCATGGAAGAGCTGGCGAAGTCGCTGAGCAAGCACTGGCGCGTGGGCGCCCCGTGGCTGTACCTGAGCGCCTGCGGCGGCGAGGCGCGCAACGCCGAGATCGCTGCCCAGCGGCTCGACCCAGCCGACGCGGTCGCTCTGGATGAGCCCGATCTGTCGGGGGAGGAGCCTGAGGCGGCGCTCGAGCCGGCGGCGGGGGAGAGGCACGGCGGCGCGGCGGGGGACGCCGGCGCAGGAGCGGGCGACGACAGGCTCTTCGCCCGCTGTATCGCCGGTCGCCGCGACTTCCACGTCGACCCCTACGGCGGCATGTCGTGGTGCTGCTTCGTCAAGGATCCCGAGCTGCGCTGCGACCTGCGCAAGGGGAGTGTGCACGAAGGCTGGGAAGTGTTCATCCCGGCGCTCGCCGACAAGGTGCGGGGCGGCGCCGAGTACCTTGAAGGCTGCGCCGTCTGTGAGCTGCGCGCCGACTGCCGCTGGTGCGATGTGTACGGCTATCTGGAACACGGCCGTCACGGGGCCAAGGTGGAGTACCTCTGCGAGGTGGCGCGCGAGAACCGGGCCTGCAAGGCGCGCCACGCGCGCGAGCATCGCCGCTACTACGCCATCGGCGGCATGACCGTGCGCGTCGACGCCGATCTGCCGATCGACGCGCACACCTTCGCCGAGAAGTTCGCGCAGTTCGAGACCGACGCGCCGGCGCCGGGCGCCGGCGGGTCGAACGGCGACCTCCTTACGATCCGCCACCACTTCGAGCTGCCCGACCTCGAGGGCAAGGACCTCGGCGAGCTCGTGTACCGTAAGGCGCCGTGGGCCATCTACCGCAAGGGCAGCTCCTGGATCTACGTCGGCATCTCGCCCACGGCGGGCGACGAAAGCATCCACGGCGTGGCCGTGTTCAACGACGATCACACCCGCCTGCGCGTGTACAACGACGCCACGCGCACGCAGATCTGGCGCGACGGCGGCGTCGCCTCGCTGACCATGTTCCCGACCGACCAGATCATGCTCTCGCGCGTGCTCGCCGACCGCGAGGGCTGCTATCTGCACTCGGGCGGCGTCGTGCTGAACGGCAAGGGCTTCCTCTTCGTCGGGCACTCCGAAGCGGGAAAGTCGACCACCATGAAACTGCTCGAGGGTCGGGGGGAGGTACTCTGCGACGACCGCAACATCGTGCGCCGCGAGCCCGGCGGCGGCTTTCGCGTGTACGGCACCTGGAGCCACGGCGAGGTGCCCATCGTCTCCTCGGCGGACGCTCCGCTGGCCGGCATCCTCTTCCTGCGCCAAAGCAAGGAGAACCGCATCGACCCGCAGACCGACCGTGCCGCCGCGCGCCGCGAGCTGCTGGGCACGATCATCAAGCCGTTCGTCACCGCCGACTGGTGGCACAAGTCGCTGGACACGATCGAGCACATCGTCAACGAGGTGCCGTGCCACGAGATGCGCTTCGACAAGAGCGGTGCGATTGTGCCGGTCATCGAAGCGCTGGCCGCGGAACCGGCTGCCGCGCGGTGAGCGGCTACGTCATCCGCCGTAAGGTCGGCGAGCAGCCTCTGTGGCAGCACGGCTCGCCGCTGCTCGGTCGCCTTGACATCGAGCTCACCGAGCGTTGCGACAACGACTGCGTACATTGCTGCATCTGCCTGCCGGAGCACGACGAGGACGCGCGGCGGCGGGAGATGAGCACGGCCGAACTGCAGGCCGTGCTCACGCAGGCCGCCGCCCTCGGCGCTCTCTCGGTGCGCTTCACCGGCGGCGAGCCGCTGATTCGCGACGACTTCGAAGAGCTCTACCTGTTCGCGCGGCGGCTCGGCCTCAAGGTGATGCTCTTCACCAACGCCCGGGGCGTCACGCCCGAGATCGCCGACCTTCTTGCGCGCGTACCACCGCTGGAGCTCGTCGAGGTCAGCGTGTACGGCATGAGCGCGCAGACGTGCGAGAGCGCGACGCGCTGCCGCGGTTCGTACGAGGAATTCCGTCGCGGCGTCGAGCTCTTGCTGGAGCGCGGCGTCCGCTTCGTGGTCAAGGGTGCGCTGCTGCCGGGGCTGGCCGGGGAGGTCGCCGAGTTCGAGGCCTGGGCGGCGACCCTGCCGGCCATGGACAAGCCGCCCGGATACTCGATGTTCTTCGACCTGCGCGGGCGGCGGGAGGGCGGCGGCTCCGCCGCCGAGCCGCCCGCCGTCGGCTGCGATGTCGAGCGGCGCAACGAGACCATCCGCCGGGCGCGCCTCTCGCCGGCCGACGGCGTGCGCTTCCTCACCCGCGACCGCGAGCGCTACCTCAAGGACATGCGCGAGTTCTGCTCCAAGTTCATGCGTCCGCCCGGCGACAAGCTGTTCTCCTGCGGCGCCGGGCACGGCGCTTGTGTCGATGCCTACGGCGCGGTGCAGGCGTGCCTCCCGCTGCGCGCTCCTCAGACCACCGTGAGCCTGCGCGGTGGGTCGGGCGGCGGGGGAGAGGGCGGCTCCGCCGCCGAGCCGCCCGCCGCCGCGTCCGCCGCCTTCGACACCGCTCGCCTGCGCTACGCCCTTACCGAGGCCTTCCCGCGCCTGCGCGAGACGCGCGCCACCAACCCGGAGTACCTGCGCCGCTGCGCGGTCTGCTTCCTCAAGGGCCTCTGCGAACAGTGCCCGGCGAAGTCGTGGGCGGAGAGCGGCACGCTCGACACCCCGGTGGAGTACCTGTGCGAGGTCGCTCACGAACAGGCGCGCGACCTCCGCCTGCTGGAGCCGGGCGAACGCGCCTGGGAGATCGAAGACTGGAAAGTGAGGGTGGAGCGCATATGAGCATCGCACTGGAGGACGTGTACAAGCCGTCGGAGGACGTCGTCGCCCGCGAGATCGAGGGCGAGATCATCATCGTGCCGCTGGTCGCCGGCATCGGCGACATGGAGGACGAACTGTTCACGCTGAACGATACCGGTAAGGCGATCTGGGACAAGCTCGACGGGCAGCGCAGCCTCGCCGACGTGGTGACCGCGCTGAGCCCCAAGTTCGCGGCCGAGGACGGCACGATACAGCGCGACGTGCTTGCCCTTGTCGCCGCGCTCGTGGCGCGCAAGTTGCTCACGAGGGCGTGAGCTAGCCAGCGACGATCGGAGACCGGATTCCTGATGGGACGCTCCGCTCCTGCGGTCGCCATCCCGGGTTCTTGGATAGACGCCAACGGAGAGGGAAGCTGTTGACTGGACGGAATGTGTAAGGTAGTTTCACGTGGAGAAACGCGGTGGCCGATGACATCTGGAGATGGAGGAATCCTATGGCAGATCGAGCCTCACGGCATGAATGGACTACGCCTCAGCTGGTCGTGTTGGTGCGGGGCAGGCCTGAGGAGTCGGTCTTGTGGTCTTGTAAGGAGATTAGTCACCTTGGCGCCAACGACCGCTTTAATTCATGCCTCGCTCAGGTCGACAAGGATTGCAACCAAGTCTGCAACGCCACGGTCGGAACGTAGTCCTCACTCTCCATTCGCGTGACTCTCGGCTCTCTTTTGGGCGAGCACAGGGTGCAAGGGTTGGGAGAACACGGATAGACCTCCCCGGATGTCTTGGCCAGCCATCTTGCAGATGGCGCCGCACTGTCGTGCTGTGCGCTTTCGTGCCCAATACTCCCAGTATCCAGTAGGTCGCTGCCCTGTGGCAACGATGCTTGCGGGCACGGCAGGTTGCCTCGTCAGGCCAAAGGTCAAACGATGTCATATACGGGCACCGTGGGATTGAGACGCACGACGGTTGTGGAGCGGATGCATGGCGCACAGGGAGCAGGCGGACTCTAGCCACGTGTCGATAGGTGGCCTGGTCGCCCTATCGGGGTCAGCCGTGCATGAGTTTCTGGCTGCGGTGGTTGAGCGTGATGCTGACTTCCGATTTGCCGCCCGAGGCTTCAGCATGTACCCATTCATCAAGGATGGCGATGTAATCACCGTGTCGCCGCTGCGCGCACATGGGCTGCGGGTCGGGGAGGTCGCCGCGTTTCGTAGCGGAGAAGACCGACTGGTCATCCACCGCGTAATCGCGGCGAAAGGCGTTGAGTACGAGGTGCGGGGCGACAACTGCCCTCACAGCGACGCTCACGTGCCAGCAGAGTCGATCCTTGGAGTCGTAACGCGTGTGGAGCGACGTAACCGGCCGACGCGTTTGGGCATCGGGCCGGGGAGCGTGGTGATTGCTGGATTGAGCCGTAGAGGAATCCTACGGCCTCTCGTCTGGCGCACGCGGACTCTGCTGAGACCTGTGGTTCTGTGCGCGCGCCGTGCGATCGGCCTTGCCCGCAGCGGGCGGGCGACTTCGTGAGCGACCCTTTCGTCGCTCAGCACAAGCTACCCCACCTCGGGCTTTGGAAGACACTCAAGGACCGCCGCCGCCCAATCTCATTCGACCTCGAGCTCACGGCGCGCTGTAACAATGATTGCCGGCACTGTTACATCAACCTGCCGGCCGGGGACGCCACGGCGAAGGCGGCGGAGCTGAGCACCGACGAAGTGCTCGGCATCGCTCGCAAGGCTGCCGACATGGGCGCGGTGTGGTGCCTGCTCACCGGCGGTGAGCCCCTGCTGCGTGGCGACTTCGGTGAGCTGTACTTCGGCCTGAAGCGCCTCGGGCTGCTCGTCAGTGTGTTCACCAATGCGTGCCTGGTCACGGCAGAGCATGTGGAGCTGTTTCGCCGCTATCCGCCGCGCGACATCGAGGTCAGCGTGTACGGGGCGACGGGCGAGACGTATGAAGGAGTCACGCGTCGCCCGGGCTCCTACGACGCCTTCACGCGCGGCCTCGACCTCCTGCTCACGAGCGGCGTCAAGGTGCGCCTCAAGGCGATGGCTCTGCGCACCAACGCCCACGAGCTGCCCGCCATAGCCGCCTTCTGCCGCGCGCGCACCAAGGACCACTACCGCTTCGACCCCCTGCTGCACCTGCGCTTCGACGGCGACGAGGCGCGCAACGCAGAGATCCGCGAGGAACGCCTCAGCCCCGCCGAGATCGTCGCCGTGGAGCGCGCCGACGACGAGCGCTTCGGCGCCCTGCAGCGCGGCTGCGACAAACTCATCGGGCCCGACGAGGAGCATGCCGCCTGCGACCACCTCTTCCACTGCGGCGCCGGCAACGGCAGCTTCAGCGTGGGCTACGACGGCACCTTCCGCCTCTGCAGCTCGCTCTGGCACGCCGACACCACCTACGACCTGCGCCAGGGCGCGCTTGCCGAGGCCTGGGACGAGGTCGTGCCCCGCGTGCGCGACATGCGCTCGCGCAACCCCGAGTTTCTCGAGAAGTGCCGCCGCTGCGGCATCATCAACCTCTGCCTGTGGTGCCCGGCGCACGCGGCGCTCGAGACCGGCGACATGGACAAGTGGGTCGACTACTTCTGCGCGGTCGCTCACGCCCGCGCGGCGGCGCTCGATCGGGCTCGCTGAGCGTGGCGGGGCTGTACAGCCCCACATATCCGACGTGAGATGGGGACCCCCAATGAGCAGGTCCCCGCAGCGTGCAAGGATCGCGTGCCAACACGTATCGGTCCTTCCTCAGAACCACATCCTCACCGTGTATCATCGACGCCGCAGTCCATCAGGGGGTGACCACGGCGCGTCTTCTCGATACCGGTGACAGTCGTTCCGCTGTGGCCGAGCACCGGGTGCTCCTCGACTGTGCCCGGCTCGTCGCCGAGAGCGGCGCTCGGCGCGATGCGCGCGTCGCTGCAGTGCGCGCGTCCCTCGAGCGCGATTGCGACTGGAGCGCGCTCCTCCGCGCCGCCCCGGCAGAGAGCCTGTTGGGGCCTCTCTACGCAGCCGTGACCGCCGCGGCGGCCGATGTCGTACCCGAGGATCGTCTCACGGAGCTGCGGAATCTGTTCCGGGTCAACACCGAGCGGATGCTGCGTCTGACCGGCCAGTTGCTCCGCATCCTCGATCTGTTGCGCGCGAACGGGGTCCAGGCGGTGCCGTTCAAGGGACCGGCGCTGGCGCAGGACGTCTTCGGCGAGGTCGGCATGCGCCAGAGCGTCGACCTCGACATCCTCGTGGCGGCAGCGGACGTTGCTCACGCATGCGAGCTGTTGGTGGCGAACGGCTTCCGCTGGATGGCGCCCGCGAGCGCGGTGCCGCAGCGGGCGTTGCTGCGCAACGAGTGGGAAGCCGTCCTCGTGCGTACGGACGGCGAACCGATGGTCGAGCTCCACTGGCGCGTGGGGCCGCGCTTCGCACGCGGGTCGCTGAGCGCCGAACGCCTGATTGCGAGGGCCGGGACGATCAGCCTGCTGGGCCGCGAGGTGCCGAACCTCTGTCTGCAGGACGTCGCGCTCGTGCTGGCGCTGCACGCGAGCACGCATCGCTGGGAGGAGCTGGAACAGATCCTCACGTTCGCCGTCGTGCTCGCGAAGATGACCGAGATCGAGTTCTTGGGGACGGTCGAGGAGGCGCGCGAGCAAGGATGCCGGCGACGGTTTCTGATCGGCTGCATCCTTGCTCGCGACGTGCTCGGTCTGGAGTTGCCGAAGTCGGTCGAGGAGTGCGCGGCGGCCGATCCGGCCGCCGCGCGGCTCGCCGCCCGTGCTCGTGCCCGGTTGTTCAGCGAGGACTCGGGCGGGTCGATCGGCGGCGGCCTGCCCGGCTTGCGCTGGCAGGCCGCCGCCCTCGACACCCGCCCGGACCGCATCCGTCATCTCATCGCGCGGGTCTTCGTGCCCGGCGCCAGGGACTGGGACGCCGTCCAGCTGCCGCGCGGCTTGCGGTGGTTGTACTATCTGGTCCGGCCCCTGCGGCTGACGGGGTTCTTTCACGGCCGGGAGACGGCGAGGTGACCGAGGCCCCTGAGAAGCTGAAGATCCGTGGCGTGCTGCACCTCTGGCGCACCGTGCGCCTGGTGTGGCGCATCGCGCCGGGCTGGACGCTGGCGAACGCCGTCCTGGCGGTCGTGCAGGGCGTGCTGCCGCTCGCCGCGATCTACCTGATGAAGCTGATCATCGGTTCAGTCACCCAGGGCATCGGCAGCGCCGACAAGGGCGCCGCCTTCCGTCATACGGCGATCCTGATCCTCCTGGCGGCGCTCGTCGGCCTGCTGAGCGCCGTGGCGCGCTCCGTGTCGACGCTGGTGAGCGAGGCGCAGGCGCAGGTCGTCACCGACCATATGTCCGACATCATGCACGCCAAGTCGGTCGCGGTCGATCTCGAGTACTACGAGAACTCGCGCTACTACGACACCCTGCACCGGGCGCAGCAGGAGGCGCCGTTCCGGCCCACTTCGATCATCAACGGCCTCGTGCAGTTCGCGAGCAGCGGCGTGTCGCTGATCGCGATGGCGGCGCTGCTCTTCTCGCTGCACTGGATCGTCGCCGTGATCGTCTTCGCGGCGGCGGTGCCGGGAGCGCTCGTGCGCCTGCGCTACTCGAATCGGCTGTACCGCTGGCAGCGCGACCACACGGTCGAGGACCGTCAGTCCTACTACTATCACTGGCTGTTGACGGTCGGCGAGCGGGCGAAGGAGATCCGCCTCTTCGGCCTCGGTGATCTGCTGATGGACTGGTACCGCGGACTGCGCCGGTTGCTTCGCCGCCAGCGCCTCGCGATCACGGCGCGTCGGGCGGCGGCCGACTTCGCGACGCAGACGGCCGCCACGGTCGCCGTCTTCGGCACCTTCGCCTACATTGCCCGGCAGACGATTCGCGGCGTTTTCGGCGTCGACTCGATGGTGATGTACTACATGGCCTTTCAGACGAGTCTTTCGTCGCTGCAGACGGTGCTCCAGGCACTCGCCGGACTCTACGAGGACAACCTCTTCCTCACCTATTTCTACGACTTCATGGCGCTCGAGCCCAAGGTGAAAGACGCGCCGGAGCCGCGGCCGGTGCCGCGGCCGCTCAGCGCCGGCATCGTCTTCGAGGGCGTGACCTTCCAGTACCCGGACACGGAGCGCACGGCGATCAGCGACATCTCGCTGACGATCAGGCCGGGAGAGGTGGCGGCGCTGGTCGGGCCCAACGGTTCCGGCAAGACGACGATCGTCAAGCTGCTCTGCCGCCTCTACGACCCGCACGCAGGGCGGATAACGCTTGACGGGGTCGACCTGAGGGAGTTCGGGCTGGTCGACCTGCGGCGCCACATGAGCGTCATCTTCCAGGACTTCGCGCAGTATCAGCTCACGGCCCGCCAGAACATCTGGATCGGCAACATTGACCTGTCGCCCGGAGACAATGCGATCGAGGAGGCGGCGCGAGCCTCCGGCGCCGACGGGCTCATCCGCCACCTGCGGCACGGCTACGACACGCTGCTCGGCAAGTGGTTCGCAGACGGTGAGGAGCTGAGCACGGGGGAGTGGCAGAAGATCGCGCTGGCGCGCGCCTTCGTGCGCGACTCGGAGATCCTCGTGCTCGATGAGCCGACCAGCGCCCTCGACCCGGTCGCGGAATGGCAGATCTTCGAGCGTATCCGCGAGCTCGCTCGAGGGCGCGCGGTGATCCTCATCAGTCACCGCTTCTCGACCGTGCGCACCGCCGACCGCATCCACATCCTCGACGAGGGCCGCATCCTCGAGAGCGGCTCCCACGACGAGCTGATCGCGCGCGGAGGCAGGTACGCCGAGATGTACGCGGTGCAGGCGCGGGGCTTCCAGTGAGCGGCGGGGCGGGAGCACAGTGAGCGACGGGGCGGTTTTGCCAACGTGAGCCCCGGGTCCCGTCCGGCCGGTGAACGGCCCGCCAAGGTCCTGCCCACGTGGGTCGCCGTCGCCTTCTTCGTCGGTTGCGCCGTCTTCGTGCCGCAGATCATCCATCTCACGAACACGCTGCCGCACCGGGCGATCGCCAATCACTGGCGAGGGGCGTGGGTGGTGCTCGACAGCGGCGAGGCGATCACGATGGCGCTGACCGGCTGGTTCCTGATCAGACGCTCGGCGGCGGTGATCGTCACCGGATCGATGACGACGGCGCTGCTCTGGATGGACGCATGGTTCGACGTGATCACGTCGGTCGGCCGCGCCAACGTCATCACTGCGCTCTTACTCGCTGTATTCGTCGAGTTGCCGCTGAGCGGAGTGTGCCTCTACGTGGTGGTGCGGCATCTGCGCGCCGTGCGACTGGCGGTCGGGGACGAGGCGGCCGGGGACGGCACCGAGCGCTAGAGACGCGAAGCGGCGGGCGGCGCGCGCCGCCCGCCGCTTCGCGGGCTCTACTTCCTCAGCGTGTTCTGCAGATCGCGGGCGTGCTCTTCTTCGACGATCAGGATGTCTTCGAGCGCACGGCGCAGGCCGTACTCCTGGAGCATCTCCGCCTGGGTGATGCGCGCGCGATAGCGCTTGATCGCGTCGAGCTCGCCGTCCAGGTCCTGCTCGAGCATCTTCTTGCTGTCCGGTGAGATGTGGATGTCACCGACCTCGACCGAAGGGATGCCGCCGAGGAAGTCGACCTGCTGCGAAAGCGCGAGCGCGTGCAGGTGCTCCTCGTTGGAGTGCACGACCAGCTCCTTGGCGATCGAGTCGTATTCCGGCCCCGTGATCACGGAGGCATGTTGGACGTACTGGATGAGCGCCGAGAACTCCTTGGCGAGGTCGCGGTTGAGCTCGGCGATCATCTGCTTCTTCGTCAGTTTCTTCACTGGCATCGAGAACCCCCTTGGACCGGTGGTCGAGTCGGCGACGACCCGCACGCTTTCACGTTGTTGGTTCCTACCCGCTACGCGCTTGCGTGAACCTGCCGCCGGCGACCGCCGCGCAGACGTTCGAACGCAAGGTAGAGGACCGGAACGAGGATCAATGTGAGGGCGGTCGAGCTGAACAGGCCGCCGATCACGACGACGGCCAGCGGACCGGAGAGGAAGCTGCCCTTGCCGAAGCCGAGCGCCATGGGCATCAGCGCCAGGATCGTGGCGACCGCGGTCATGAGGATCGGCCGCAGACGGCGGCGGCCGCCCTCGATCACCGCTGTCTCGGCATCCATGCCCGCGCGCCGGAACTGCTCGATCAGGTCGAGCAACACGATCGCGTTGGTGACGACGATACCGATCAGCATCAGCAAGCCGATCAAACTCGGCATGCCGAGGCTGGTGCCGGTGACGAGCAACAGCAAGGCAGCGCCGACGGCGGCGAACGGGATGCTGACCATCAGGATCAGCGGGTTCAGCAGGCTGCGGAAGGTCGCGACCATGATGATGTACACGACGAGGATCGCGATCGCCATCGCAATACCCAGGCTGCGGAAGACTTCGTTGATCATCTGCGTGGCGCCGCCGAGCGTGTAGCTCGCGCCGGCCGGGAACTGCACCTTGTCGAGCGCCTTCTGCACGCTCTTCGAGGCGGCGCCGATGTTGTTGTTGACGACGCTTGCGGTGATCGTTGCCGTGCGGGCGCCGTCGATGTGCGTGACCTGCACCGGCGCTGTGCCGAGACTGATATCGGCGACGCTCGCGAGCGGCACCATGCGGCCGTTGGCGCCCGGCACGGCGAGCGTGCCGGCGCCGCGGCCCACGTCGGAGATGAGACCGGCGGTCATCGAGCCGCTGGCCGGCATCGGCAGTGTGAGCAGGGCGGGCAGCGGCCCGGAGTCCAGCGGCACGTTGCCGAGCGGCAAGCCATTGAGGAGCAGCGTCGCGAACTGGCTGATCGTCGTCGCGCTGACGCTGGCCGCCGCCGCCTTGGCCTGATCGACGACGATCGACACCGCCGGCCGGCCCTCACTGAGATTCGAGCTTACGTCCGCCAGCCCGTCGACAGCTTTGACCGCCTGGAGCGCTCTGGCGTTGGCGTCCTTCAGCACGGCCGGATCGTCGGCCGCTACGCGCACCTCGATGGCGGAACTGGTGTTCTGCGTCGCATCCTCGCCGGTGACCGCGACGCTGCCCACGCGTTGCAGCTTGTCCACGTGCGCGCGCACATCCTCGACGATCGCGTTCTTGTCCATGTTCGGGTCGGTCTGGATGGTGAAGACGGCCTGGCTCGACGAGGCGTTTGTGCCGCCACCGGCGCCAAAGAGGCTGCCGGTGCTGCCGGCGGTCATCTGATAGATCTGGACGCCCTTGGTCTTCGCCAGCACGCTCTCGATCTGTGCGGCGGCGACGACGGTTGCCTGCAGGCTCGTGCCTGGCGGCAGTTGCTCGGTGACGCTCATCGTGTTCTGCGCGGAGTTGTCGAAGAGGTTGGTCTTGAGCAGCGGCGTCGCCACCATCGTCGCGAGGAAGACCGCCGTCGCGAGGATCAGAGTGAGAGCCTTGTGCCGCAGGGCGAGTCTCAGTGTCGGGAGGTAGGCGCGCTGCAGTCGGGTCAGGGCGTCCGGGTCGCGATGGCCAACCTGGCGCTTGCTCAACACCCACGTTGCGACCACCGGCACCACGGTCAGCGCGCACAGCAGGCTCGCCAGCAGCGCGAACGTCACGGTCAGCGCGAACGGCCGGAAGAACTCCGACGCGAGGCCGTGGACGAAGCCGAGCGGCAGGAAGACGGCGACCGTTGTGAGCGTGCTCGCGGTGATCGCGCCGGCGACCTCGCGCGTCGCCGCGAGAGCTGCAGTATGGACGTTGTCGCCCTCCTGCAGGTGGCGATACGTGTTCTCGATCACGACGATCGAGTCGTCGATGACCCGGCCGATGGCGATCGTCAGGCCGCCGAGGGTGAGCATGTTGAGCGACTCGCCGCGCGACCAGAGGATGATCAGCGCGCCGATCACGCTCAGCGGGATCGACAGACCAGCGATCAGCGTCGAGCGCCAGCTGAAGAGGAAGAGGAAGATGACCAGAACGGCGAAGACGGCGCCGAGCAGGCCCTCATGCCACATCGAGGTGATGCTCTGCTTGATGTAGGTCGACTGGTCGACGACGGTAGTGATTGTCGCCTTGCTGCCGAGGTCGCGATCGATCGCCGGGATCGCCTTGGCGACGGCGCTGGCGATGTCGACGGTGTTGCCGCTGGAGGACTTGCTGACGGAGATGCCGACGGACGGCTTGCCGCCGGTGCGTGTGATCGCCGTGGGGTCGGCGGGCGCGATGCGCACGTCGGCGACCTGGCCCAACGTGACCAGATGCCCGGACGAAGTCGCCGGGGCGCCGGATGTCGCCATGCCGGCGGCGCCGGTCGCGCCGGCGCCGAGAGCCGTCGTGGAGGCGCCGCTGACGACGAGTCGCTTGAACGCAGCGATGGTGGTCGCACCTGAGCTCACGGTGACGGGGTAGACGATGCTGCCGATCGTGAAGGTGCCGGCGCCGACGGTGAGGTTGGCCTGCGTCACGGCGGCCATGATCTGCTGCGGCGAGATGCCGAGGCGCTCGAGCTGCTTCGGCTTGAGCTCGATCCGCAGCTGCATCTGTTGCACGCCCGAGAGCGTCACCGCCTGCACGCCGGCGATACTCTGCAGATGCGGCACGACCTTGGCGGCGAGCACCGCGGCGAGCTCCTCGGGCGGCAACGGCGACGAGACGGCGAGCTGTACCACCGGCAGGCTGTTGAAGTTGAGCGCCGCGACCTGTGGCGGCTGCGTGCCTTGCGGCAGCATCTGCTGGACGCCCGAGACCGCCTGCTGTATCTCCGCCGTCTTGGCCTTGATGTCGGTGCCGAACTCGTACTGAACCGTGATGATGCTCATGCCTTCGTTGGAGAACGAGTCGTACTCCTTGATGCCGCTGCTCGACGTGATCGCCTGCTCGAGCGGCGCCGTGACCGAGCGCTCCACGTCGCTGGGCGACGCGCCCGGGGCGATCGTCAGCACGCTGAGGTAGGGGAACTTCATCTCGGGGATGAGCTCTTCTTTCAGCGACGTGATCGCGAAGGCGCCGAGCATGATCACGCCGAAGACGGCGAGGCCGACGATCGAGCGGTTGCGAAGCGATATCTTGGTCAGCCAGCTCACGACGGTGAACTTAGCCGATGCATGCCGCCGATACAACTCTGCATCAGGCGATACCGGCGAGATCGGCGAGGCGCGTGGCGGCGTCGACGACGCGCTCGTGCACGAGCAGGGGCGCCGTCCAGCGTGGCGGGATGGCCTGCGCGCCGTAGAGCGCGCCGGCCAGCGCGCCGGTGACGGCGCCGACCGTGTCGGCGTCGTTGCCGAGGTTGACGGCGAGCACGACGGCGTCCTCGAACGAGGTCGAGCGTACGACCGCCCAGATCGCCGTCTCCAGCGTGTCGAGCACGAACGCCGAGCTCTGCACCTCCTCGGGCTCCGCGTCGACGCTATGGAGCAAGGTGTCGGCGACGCGCGCGTCTTCGTCGCGAAGATCGGCGGCGATCGCCGGCAGGCGCGCGAGCAGTGTGCCGGCGATCGCCGCCACGAGCAGCTCGTTGAAGGCGACGCAGGCCCAGCCGGCGAGGCGGTCGAAGTGGGTCAGCACCGACTCGCGCAGAGAGAGCTGCGTGCGGCGTTCGTCGTCGCCGGCGAAGCGCAACGCGAGCGGCGCGCAGCGCATGAGGCTGCCGTTGCCGGCCGTGGGACTGCCGAGGATCTCGTGGGCGCGGCGCGAGGCGAGATCCCATGACGTGCCGCTGTGGAGCGCGAGGATGACGGTGCGCACCGTGAGGCTTACGTCCCGGGGCCGGCCGTCGAACCAGGCGACGTAGCGCGCCAGGATGTCTTCGGGGTCGAACCCGCCAGTGGCGACGAGGCTCTCGGCGAGGCAGAGCATCATCTCGGTGGCGTCGGTCGTCTCGCCCGGGGCGACGTTGTAACAGCCGCCGCCGACCATCTCCGTGAGCACGCCGAAGCGCTCGATGACCTGGTCGCAGGTGAGGAACTCGGCGGGCGCGCCCAGGGCCTCGCCGACGGCGAGGCCGAGCAACGCGCCGCAGTAGCGGTCGCGCAGGACGGCAGGGTCGATGTCGCGGAGATCGTTCATCGCCGCCGGCTAGCTCAGCAGATCGCGGGCGAGCCGCTCGAAGAAGAGTGCCTGATACGTGACGTCGCTGACGAGTATGCGTTCGTCCGGCGAATGGTCACGGCCGCCGCTCATCTCGGCCATGCTCTCCCCGACGAACGGCGCGAAGCCGTAGGCGATCGCTTCGGGGAAGTACTCGCGAAACCAGCGCGAGTCGGTGAAGCTGCCGGCGCACATCGGTGCGAGCACGGCATCGGGCACGTCGCGCTGGAGCACGCGCTCGATGCTCGCGCTCAGCGGCGTCGGCGCCGGCGATGCGTTGGGCTCTGTGACATCGACCCATTCGAAGCTCCAGTCGATCCCCAGCGGATCGAGCACGGAGGCGACGATCGCCCGTGTCTGGTCGGGCGTCATCTCCGGCAGGATGCGACAGTCGATGTCGGCCTCGGCGTGCGTGGGGATGACGTTGACGACTTGACCGGCACTGAGGATCGTCGGCGTGAAGGTGGCGCCGAGCAGGGGTTCGACGAGGCCGGCGATCTCGGGCTGGCGGGCGCGCAGCACATGTGCCGCGGCGCGCGCCCGCAGAGGGTCTTTGAGCTGCTCGGCCAAGTCGCGGTCGACGACGAGGAGGTCGATGAACTGCGCCGTCAGCGGCGAGACGATCGCCGGCGGGTCGTACCGGCCGAGCGCGAGCACAGCCGTGGCGAGGTCGATCACGGCGCTGTGTTCGCGCTCCGGCACCGATCCGTGCCCGCCGGTGCCGCGGGTCGAGATGCGGAACTGGGCGAACGCCTTCTCGCCGATCGCCAGCAGGAAGACCTGTTTACCGTCGATCGGTAGCCAGAGGCCGCCCATGCCCTCGTTGAGGATGTAGTCGGACTCGACGAGCTCGGGACGGTTCTGACAAAGCCAGCGCGCGCCGCAGTCGACGCCGACCTCCTCGTCGGCGGTCGCCGCAAAGATCACGTCGCCGGCGAAGTCGGCGCCGCTGCGCGCAAGGCGCGCCACGGCGACCGCCTCGGCGGCGATCTGGTTCTTCATGTCGGTGGCGCCGCAGCCCCACACGTAGCCGTCTTGGACGGTGCCGGAGAACGGTGGCACCGTCCACTGCGGCGTGTCGGCCGGCACGGTGTCGAGGTGGCCGGTGAAGAGCAGCCGCGGCCCCGGTCGTTTGCCGCGCACGCGGGCGACGAGATTCTGACGCTGCGGCAGGTCGCCGACGAGGACCCCGTCGACGCCGTTGGCCGCCAGGTACTCGCGTAACACGGCGGCGCAGCCGGTCTCGTTTCCGGGAGGGTTGGTCGTCTCGACCTGGAGCAGCCGCACGAACAGGCCGACCACCTCGGTCTCGAGACTCTTCCACTGCTGTTCGTCGATGCCGTATATGGTCAACGTCGAGAACCTCCCGGTCGACACCCGCGCGGAGCGGGTGGTGTGCGCGGCGTGCCAATGATAGCGGCTTCCCGACTGCATTTCCCCCCGGCTCGTGCTGGACGGAATGGCGTAAGCACTGCCGTGCCGTCTTGTCCCATTCGGGCAGTGCCGCTCGTTGTGAGCGCCGTCACAGGCGGCTATACTTCGCCGGCGCTTTTCACTGTGGGGATGTGAGAGCAGACAGCAGTCACGCTCAGGAGGCGGATACATGAAGATCGCAGTGATCGGGGCCGGCGCGATGGGTCGCTGGTCGGTCAAGGAGCTCGGCATCAGTCCCGAGGTCGACGAGATCGTCGTCGCCGACTTCAACGAGGCCCAGGCCAAACAAGTCGCGGCCGCGCACGGCGGCGGCAAGGCGAAGGGTGTCTTCGTCGATGCGCGCGACCAGGAGAGCATCAAGCAGGCGATCGCCGGCTGTGCTGCACTAGTCAACGGCACGCAGCATTTCTGGAACATCAACGTGATGCACGCCGCCGCCGCCACACGCGTGCACTACACCGACATGGGCGGACTGTTCCACGTTACCAAGCAGCAGGTCGAGCTCGACGCCGAGTTCAAGAAGGCCGGCGTCACCGGCGTCATCGCGATGGGCGGCGCCCCTGGCGTGACGAACGTGCTCGCCGCTTACGGCGCCGCGCAGGTCGACAAGGTCGAAGCGGTGACGGCGCTCTGCGGCAACGTCGACAACACCGACTACTCCAACTACGAGGGCTGGTTCGCGCCGTACTCGCTGGAGACGGTCTGCGACGAGTTCAGCGTGCCCGCGCCGCAGTTCATCGACGGCGTGTGGCGCGAGGACCTTATCGGCGGCACCGGCGACCAGCTGATCGATTTCGGTGACGGGGTCGGCATGCTGCGCTCGCACTATACGATCCACTCCGAGCCCTTCACCTTCTGGTACACGTGGAAGGACCAGGGCCTGAAGAGTGCCATTTGGCGGCTCGCGCTGCCGGAGAGCTTCACCGACCAAATGAACTTCCTCAAGACGCTGGGGCTGACGAGCAAGGACGAGATCGCGGTCGGCGGTGTCAAGGTCAAGCCCCGCGATGTGCTCATGGCGCTCGTCAGCAAGATCCCCAAGCCGGGCGCCGAGACCGTCTTCGACGACGTCGACTACCTGCTCGGCATCGTCACCGGCCTCAAGGACGGTCGCCGCGTCGAGTGGCGCGTGCGCGCCGTCGTGCCCGCGCACAAGGAGTACGGCGCCGGCGCCGGCGACGTCGACACCGGCATCCCGCCCGCGATCGTCGCCAAGATGATGGCCACGGGCGAGATCAAGGGACCGGGCGTGTTCGTCCCCGAGCAGATCGTCCCGACTGGCGCGTTCTTCAAGGCGCTCTCGCGCTGGAACGTCACGATCGACGCCGTGATGCGCGAGGTCGTGGCCTAGCAGCGCCATCTGAGTACACTGTGCGAGTCGACGAGATCGCGAGGAGCGGCCGTGACGCTGTCCGATACCGTCCTTGAGAACATTCGCAGCGGCGTGATTGCGATCGATCACGGCGGGCTCGTCGCGGTCTACAATTTCGCCGCCGAGGAGATGCTCGGCGTACCCGGCGAGCGCGTGCTTTGGCGCAGTGTCACGAGCCTGGCCACGAGTGACGAACCGATGAGCAGCGTTGCCGCGGCGCTGGCCGAAGCACGCGAGTCGAAGCGGAGCCGGTCGCGGCTGCAGCTCGAGGTGCAGACGCCGCGCGGACGGCGAACGCTGGGCTACAGCCTTTCGGTGCTCGGTGATTCGGCCGCCGTGGCGATGGTCTTCACCGACCTCACAGACACGCTCGCGCGTGAGCGCCGGGCGGCCGAGGAGCGGCGGTTCGCAGATGTGGGCAAGATCGCCAGCGCGATGACCCATGAGCTCAAGTCGCCGCTGGCGACGATCGGGCTGTACGTGGAGCTGCTCCGTCGCCAGGCCGACGCCTCCGGCGCGGAGAAGGAGAACGTCGAAGTCATCGCCGTCGAGGTCCACGAGTGCCAGGAGCGTCTCTCGGCGATTCTGCACTCGATGACCGGCGGCGCGGTTTCGAGCGAGGGTGTATCGCTGACGGCGATCGATGCGGCCGTCGGCGAGGTCGTCGCGGAGTACCGCCGCCGGCTGCCCGCCGCCGATGTGCAGCTGCACGTCGTCGCGGACGGGTCGCGGGTGCCGCTCGCCGAGGTCGACGTGAGCTCGATCGTCGGCAATCTCATCGGCAATGCGATCGAAGCGATGGGCGGCGCCGGCGCCGTCGACGTCAGCGTCGAGCCCGCCGACGCCGGCGTCGCCGTGCGCGTCGCCGATCACGGGCCGGGTCTGCCCGACGGCGACTTCTTCGCGCCGTTCTACTCCACCAAGCAGAAGGGCTCCGGGCTTGGGCTGTGGCTGGCGCGCAGGCTGGCGATGCAGGTCGATGGCGATGTGCTCGCGGAGAACCGGCCCGAGGGAGGCGCTGTGTTCACTGTGCGCCTGCCGGTCGCAGACCGAGCACGAATCGCCGGCTGCCGCTTGCTCGTCGTCGACGACGACGAGAACATGCTGACTGCCGTCGCGACAGCCCTGCGCGAACTCGGCGGCGATGTGCAGACGTCGGGGAGCGCCGAGGAGATGCCCGAGCGCGTCAAGGGTATCCCGTTCGACTGCGCCGTGGTCGCCTACCATCTTCCCGGCGCCGACGGGATCCAGGCGGCCGCGGCCTTGCCGTCGGAGACCGCGATCCTGCTGGTCACCGCGGACCGCAGCGTCGCTGCCGGTTTGTCCCGCCTCGACAAGGAGAGGGCGTGGTTCCTGGCGAAACCGTTCGCCATGGACGATCTTCTCGACGTGGTCTCGCTGATGGTGCGGCCGACGTGACCCCGGCGCGCGTCATCATCGCCGACGACCACGCGCTCTTCCGCAACGGCCTGCGCCAGATCCTCGTTGCCGAAGGCGTGGACGTGGTCGGCGAGGCGGCGTCCGGCGAGGAAGCACTGGAGCAGGTCGCCGCGCACCCCGGCAGTGTGCTCCTGCTCGACATCGCCATGCCGGGGCACATGGACGGCCTCGAGACGGCGCGACGGCTGCACGACTCGGGCGCCGACGTCAAAGTCGTCATGCTGAGCGGGCGCGAGGACCGCGACGCGCTCTTCACGGCGATCGCCGCCGGCGCCAAGGGCTACGTCGCCAAAGACGCCGACCCGTCGCAACTCGTCGCCGCGATCGCTCTCATCGCCGGCGGCGGCACGGTGTTCAGCGAGTCGGTCGCGGCCGGACTCGCCGAAGGCATCTCCGATCTGGACTACGAGCCGGGCGAGTACCAGCGCCGGCGCCTGGGTCTGTCCGAGCGCGAAGTGCAGATCCTCCGTCTCCTGGCGACGCCGATGGCGACGGCGCAGATCGCGTCGCGCCTCTTCCTCTCGCCGAAGACGATCCAGAACCACGTGTCGGCGATCTACCGCAAGCTCGATGTCCGCAGCCGCTCCGACGCGGTCGTCAAGGGCATCGAACTGAACCTCATCCCGGGCAAGAGCTCCTAGCGCCGACTCCCGCAAGACGCGCGCGCCGACCCCATTCTCCTTGGGAAAGGCGTCGCCGATGCACATATCCGTAAGCGCATCCAAGCGGAACGTGCCGGCGAGCGGGGAGGACGGCGTGGTCACGAGAGACATCATCATCGCGGACGACGAAGCCAGATGGCGCACGGCATTCCGCCGTCTGCTCGAAGCCGGCGGCTACCGCGTGATCGCGACGGCCGTCGACGGCGTCGAGGCCGTTGCGCAATCACGCCGTCATCCGTATGCGCTGCTGATCGCCGACATGCAGATGCCGCGGCTCGACGGGCTCGGTGTGGTCCGGGCGCTGGTCGGGCCGCAGGGCGAGCCGAGAGTGATGATCGTCAGCAGCATCGGCGATCGGGACGTAGCCACGGCGGCCCTGGCGGCGGGCGCCCGGGGCTATCTATTGAAGAGCACCGAGCCCTATCGCCTGTTGGCCGCCGTCGACCTT
The DNA here is from genome assembly GCA_003132585.1 of Actinomycetota bacterium. Classification (GTDB taxonomy): domain Bacteria; phylum Actinomycetota; class Thermoleophilia; order UBA2241; family UBA2241; genus PALSA-647. Next base: position 4,427 of record PKYG01000132.1, on the reverse strand, counting down.
GTCGTCCGCGGCGGCCTCGCCGTCGACCTTGGCCTGCCGAGACCGTTGCGGCGCTACCTCGACGCTTTCGCGTCGGCGCTGCCGCTCGTCGATGATCCCGCGTCACCGGATCCGGGAAGGGATCGGCAAGGGCGAACCGGCCGGGCGCTGCCGACAACCGAGAGCAATCCGTCGTGATGGTGCGTCGCCGCCCCTCGTCCGACCGGGTCGACGTCTTATGAACGGCGAGGCGCCTGCCGATAAACATGAGGCTGAGTATCGTGCAGAGAAGGATTGTTCGTCGCCGGATCCGGCGGCGCCGGGAGGGTCAATGGGTGAGGCGGTTCGTCTGCTCGTCGTCGAGGACTCCGAGAATGACGCCGAACTCATCCTGAGGGAGCTGCGCCGCGGCGGGTTTTCGCCCGTGGCGCGGCGCGTCGACACGCGCATGACGATGGAAGCCGCGCTCGATGTCCGGGGCGACGACGCGCTGTGGGACGCCATCCTGCTCGACTACAACCTGCCGGGATTTGGCGGCCTGCAGGCGCTGGAGTCGATTCGCGCGCGCGACCCCGACATCCCTGTGATCATCGTCTCCGGCACGATCGGCGAGGAGATCGCCGTCGTCACGATGCGCGCCGGCGCCCAGGACTACGTTCTCAAGCACAACCTCACGCGGCTGCCGCAGGCGCTCCGCCGCGAACTCGGGGAGGCCATCCACCGTCGCGAACGAAGGCGAGCGGAGCGAGAGTTGCATGAGAGCCTCCTGCGCTTGGGCGAGACCTTCACGCAAACGGCCCAGAGCCTCGCCGCGTTGACCGAGTTTCGCGACGCGTACACGGCCGGTCACCAGCGTCGCGTCGCCGAGCTAGCCTGCGCGATCGCGGTCGAGATCGGTTACTCGGAGAATCGGGTCGAGGGTGTGCGGCTCGCCGCCGTCCTGCACGACATCGGCAAGATCCACATCCCGGCGGAGATCCTCGTGAAGCCCGGCAAGCTGAACGACCTCGAGTGGCAGCTGATCAAGGAGCATCCGCGCGTCAGCTTCGACATCCTGGCGCCGATCGACTATCCGTGGCCGGTCGCGGAGATCGCCTATCAGCATCACGAGCGGCTCGACGGCTCGGGGTACCCGCGTGGGCTCACGGGCGATGAGATCCTGCCCGAGGCCCAGGTCCTTGCCGTCGCCGATGTGGTCGAGGCGATGTCCTCGGACCGGCCGTACCGCGCCGCCCTGGGCATCGACATCGCCCTGCAGGAGATCGCCAAACACGCCGGAACGAAGTACGACGCCGCGGCGGTCAAGGCGTGTGCGCTGCTGTTCCGCAAGAAGGGTTTCGAGTTCTCGGACGGGCGCGCCGCGCGGCAGGGTCGCGACGCAGCCTAGGCACAGCTTCGCTCCGCGCGGCTACGGCGTGAACGCAAACCCCTGTTCTGCGAAGGCGCTCAGGCAGGCATGGACGACGTCGGCATCATACAGCTCTCCACTGCCGCCGCGGATCTCGTCGAGCGCTGTCTGCAGCTCGAGAGCCGGTCGCCACGGCCGATGTGACGCCATCGCCTCGACGACGTCGGCTACCGCCAGGATGCGCGCTTCGATCAGGATATTGCTGCTCGTGAGACCGTTCGGGTAGCCGGAGCCGTCGACGCGCTCGTGGTGCTGGAGCACGGTGTCGGCGACGGGATGGTCGAACGGGATCGACTTGAGCACGTCGTAGCCAGTCTGCGGATGCATCTTGACGAACCCGAACTCGGTCTCGGTCAGGCGCGCGGGTTTGCTGAGGATCTCGTTCGGGATGCCGATCTTGCCGACGTCGTGGATCTCGCCGGCCAGGCGGACGCCGTCGATCTGACTCTGGTCGAGGCCCATCGACGTGGCGATCGCGACCGCCAGTTCCGTGACGCGGCGCTGATGGCCGGCGGTATAGCGGTCGCGGCTTTCGACCACGGCGCCCATCGCCTCGACGGTGCTGTCGACCATCGTGCGCAGGCGATCGGCGTTTTCGAGAAGGTTCGCCTGCATCGACTTATATGAGCTCACGTCGCGGACGATGGCAAGCACCGCCGGCTGTCCGCCGTGCATCATCGGTTGCAGGCTGACCTCGACCGGCACGCGCGAGTGGTCCGCCCGCTCCACCACGGCCTCGAAAAGAAGCCTCTTGTCGGCCTTGAGCGCATCGATCGCGGCAGCGATCGGATCGCCCTCCGGCGGCACACCCGGGGTGTCGATCTGCCCGAGCTCGAACAGGTTTGTGCGCGCGAGGCCTCCGGGCCCGACGCCGGCCAGCCGGCAGGCGGCCGGGTTGGCGTCGAGCACGGTCCCGTCGAGTTCGGCGGCGACGAAGGCCTCGCCGGCGTTGTGGAAGAGGTCCCAGTACTGCTCGCGAGACTCGGCGAGCGCGGCGACGGCGGAGCGGCGGGCGCGGCGGACTTCGACATCGGCCAACTCGCGGCGGATCACGGGGCCGAGGGCGTTCATGTTCGGCTTGAGGATGTAGTCGGCGGCGCCCGAGCGCATCGCCTCTACAGCGACATCCTCACCGATCGCGCCCGAGACAACGACCGCGGGTAGATCGGGCGCCTCCGCCTGCAGGACCGTCAGCGCCTCGGGCCCGCTGAAGGAGGGCAGGCTGTAGTCGACGATGGCGATGTCCCAACCGCCTTCGGCGAGCGCCTCGCGTAGCCGGGTCTCGGTCTCGACCCGGGACCACTCCGGGTCGAAACCGGCGCGCCGCAGCTCATGGAGCGTCAGTTCGATATCGTCTGGCACGTCCTCGATGAAGAGAACGCGGATGTGCTTCGCCATCGTCCCATCCTCCATGTCCGCCAGCTACCCGTCTTCTCAGCCGGCGCGAGTCGCTCTGACTCTACGACACTCTGCGTTGCACGCGAACGTTGACTCAGCGTGATTGTCGGTCATCGGCGAGCAGGGCCGCCATGCGCCGCGCGTTGACGACGCCCTGGTCCTCGTAGTTGTTGTTGAAGAGTACGTGGACGGTCGATGCTGCGGCGGCTAACCGGCGGATGCGCGGCGCCCACTCGTTGAGCTCGGCGACGCTGTAGAGGTAGTTGAAGCGGTCGGAGGCGACGCCGGTGTGCGCCTCCCAAGTGGCTGCGTTGCGGCCGTGGAGGCGCACGATCGCCAGGTCGGCAGTCGCCGCGGCGACCGGCGGCGTGCTCGAGCGAAATCCCTGCGGCTCGTCGACGCTCACGTACGCGAGCCCGGCGCGCTCGAGCATCGCCAGCGTCGCCGGCGCCGCGTCCTCGTCCATCCAGCCGCCGCCGCGGAACTCGACCGCGACCTGGTAGTCCGGGAGTTCGAGCGGCACGCGGCGCACGTAATCGGCGCTCGCCGGCGTGCGCCGGAACCACGGGGGGAACTGGAAGAGCACGGCGCCGAGCTTGCCCGCGTCGTGCAGCGGCCGCAGCGCCGTGCGATGCGTCTCCCAGAGCAGATCGACGGAGTGCGGCGGCATGTCCTTGAGGTAGACGTTGCGCTTGGCGCGGGCCGCGTCAGGCACCAGGTCGCGCAGCGGCGAGGGCAGGCGCTCGAGCTTCGCCGGGCGCCCGGTGAGCAGCGCGAACGCCTTGACGTTGAAGGTGAAGTCGGCAGGGGTGCGCTCCGCCCAGAGGTGCGCGTTGCGCTCCGAGGGCGGAGCGTAGTATGTCGAGTCGACCTCGACGATCGGGAACTGGTCCGCGTAGAAACGCAGACGATCGGCGGCGCTGGTCACGCCCGGCGGGTAGAACTGTCCGCAGGCGATCAGCGTCGGATCCGTCCACGAGCAAGTGCCGGTGAGGATGCGCCTCGCGGCCACGTCTTCGTCACCTCCGTCGCGCTGGTCTGACGGTGTCAGTGTACCCGCTACCGGCGACGCCGCCGCCGCGCCGGGAACGTTGTCGCGCGGCGCGCGCGAGGACTATGATCGGGTCGGCAGTCGTTGCGCGTTTCACGCAGCCCTGCCCGGTGTGCCGGCGACGCCAGAGGGCGAAGGAGTGGCGTATGCCGGGGGTGCCCCGGTGGCCGCTGACGATTCGCGTCGTCATCGCCGACTGGAAGGCCGCTCCACCCGGCGTCGCAGGCAGACACCGCGAGAGGCGGGAGGGTCTGGCCGAGGCCGTTCCCTCCCGCCGATTCTTGTCGCTGCGGCGTCGGCACGGCGCTCCGCAGGGGTGGATCGCGCGGCTGCGGTCCGCGTTGACCGCCTGCGCAGCCGCTTCTATAATCTCTCTCCCGCGTACCGTGTCGGAATGGCGGAATTGGTAGACGCGCTAGGTTGAGGGCCTAGTGAGGGCATTTCCTCATGGGGGTTCAAGTCCCCCTTCCGACACCACTCTCTCCTCAGTGCGCACCGCACCCCCCTCTTCAGCATCTTCTCCCGCACCTACGGTTGCACCATCTGCGTGCAGGGAATAGGTCAATGGCCATGCCCAACGATCGAGTGGCG
>PKYG01000105.1 GCA_003132585.1 Actinomycetota bacterium | reverse complement strand
GAGTAGGCGATGGGCAGTGTGAAGGAGAACTGGATGATGCCGTCATCCCGAGCATCACCATAAGGACGGACGATCATCAGTGCCCTCCTTCTACGGTCGCGACGGTGCGCAGCGGGCCGGTGGGCGGGCCGCTCATGCGCCCGTCGCGGAGCGCAGCGACGAACGGATTGAAGTAGGACGACGCGCGCTTGAAGACGCCCTCGAACCCGCGCCCGCCTGCCGGGTCGCGCCTGACGTCGGCGAACTCGCCATCTTCGAGAGCCTTGAACAGGCCTGTTTCGCGGACGTGTTCGAGTTGATCGACGGCCTTGGCAAGCACGTCGTTGGCACGCCGCTCGATGACGCCGCCTTCGCGGAACTGCACCTCGCCGGCCAGGCCGCGGCAGGCCTCGAACACGTATTGTGTGTTCTTGATGCTCAGATAGCGGTCCTGCAGCAACGGCGTGTGGATCGCTTCGGTGAGCATGCCCTGCACGTGAATCTCCTGGTCGGTGAAGATCCCCGTCAAGTTGAACATGGCGTCGATGATATGGCCCTGGAAGATGTCGCCGGGCATGTACTTGGTCGGTGGCATGTACTTGAGAGGGTAGCCCGGGAAGAGCTGGCGGATGAGCTGCGCGTCGGCGACCTGGTAGACGACCTGGTTGGGAGTGGCGGGGTCGATCTGGAACGCGTGGCCCAGGCCGATCTGCCAGGGCTCGAGATTGGCGCGCAGTGCAAAGGCCTCGTTGATGAAGTCCGAGCTGACGACCGTGTGGCCCTTCTCGAAAGCGTCGGCGGTCGTCAGGTAGTTGTCCTCACCGGTGTTGATGATGATGCCGGCACGGGCGTTGATGAGGCGCGACAGGTGCTGGTCGACGAAGGTGCGCTGCATGTTGATGTTGCGGAAGATGATGCCGTACATGGAGTCGTTGAGCATCATGTCGAGCCGCTCGAGCGCGCCCATCGTCGCGATTTCGGGCATGCAGAGGCCGCTCGCGTAGTTGCAGAGACGGATGTAGCGACCCAGTTCGGCGCCAACCTCGTCGAGGCTGGCGCGCATGAGGTGGAAGTTCTCCTGTGTGGCGTAGGTGCCGCCGAAACCTTCCGTGGTGAGTCCGTAGGGCACGTAGTCGAGCAGGCTCTGGGCGGTCGTGCGGATGACGGCGATCACGTCCGCGCCGGCGCGGGCCGCGGCCTTGGCTTGGACGGCGTCCTCGTGGATGTTGCCGGTGGCGACGATCACGTACGCGTAGGGGCGCTGCGGCTCGCCGACCTCAGCGACCAGTTCTTCGCGCCGACGGCGCACGGCGTCGATGCGAGCCACGCTCTCCACGGCGAGCTCGACGCCGCGTCGCTCCGCCGCTGCCCGCCGTTCGGCGGGGACGTCCTCGAGCGTGAGGTGGCCCGCAGCGACGCCCTCGGCGACCTCCTGGGCGCTCTTGCCGCTCTGCATCATGAGGTCGACGAACGGCGCCATGATGCCGCCCGGGAGCAAGTCGTGGGCATGCTCGATGACCACGTTCACCAGAGGCACGTCGATCTCGTTCACGCCGGTGATGCCCAGCAGGCGCAGCGTGGCACGTTCGGTGGAATCGGTCGTGTGCACCTCGATGTGGTGCTGGATGTCGTCGGCGATCGCGTCGGCCGCCGTCCGGGCGCGCGTGACCATGGACTCGTTGAGCTTGATCACCTGTTCCACTAGTGCAGCTTGCCTCGAGAGGGGACTGCCGGATTGCGCACGCCGGCCGCGGCGGCAAGCGAGACGAGCCCATTGACGACGTCGAAGAGCAGCGCGCGCCCGCCGACGGCGTCGGCGAGCGCGTTCATCGCCCCCCGATCCCGAGCAATCAGCCCCTCACCAAGTCGCATCTCCATTCCCCACCCTCGTTCAGACAAGCCATCCGTGAAGTTCAAGACGCAACTCCTGATCACCAGAGCAAGGTGGCCTCTTCACGCTGAAGCAACCCGTTTCTGCTTGTCCATCTCCGCAATCTCCTCGCAACTCAACTGGCCCCGACGAGCTGCTTGGCGGCCGCGACGGCCTCGATGGCGTCCTCGGCGTAGCCGTCGGCGCCGATCTCGTCGGCCCAGGCGCGCGTGGTGGGCGCGCCGCCGATCATCACCTTGACGCCGTCCCTGAGGCCGGCGGCCTTGAGGGCCTCGATGGTCTTCTGCTGGTTGGGCATCGTCGTGGTGAGCAGCGCCGAGAGCAGCAACAGGTCGCACTTGGTCTCCTTGACCTTCTCGACGAAGACCTCGACGGAGACGTCACAGCCGATGTCGGTGACCGTGAAGCCAGCCGCGCTGAGCATGCTGCAGACGATCGTCTTGCCGATCTCGTGGATGTCACCTGCCACGGTGCCCGCTACGGCCTTGCCCATGGTCTTGCGGCCCTCCTTCATCTTGTCGAGCTCGGGCTGCAGCACGGCCACGGCGGCCTTCATAGCTTCGGCGCCCTGGACCAGCTCGGGGAGGAAGAACTCGCCCTTGCCGAACAGGTCGCCGACCTCCTCGATGCCCTTGACGAAGCCCTTGTCGAGGATGTCGGCCGGCGGCAGCCCCGCAGCCAGGCCTTTCTGGGCCAGATCTTCGGCGACCTCGAACTCGCCGTCGATCACGGACTGCGCCATCTGCGAGTACAAGTCGTTTGTCACTGAAACCTCCGCTGGTCCGCTGTCCCTGTCGTGAGCCACGACTTCTTGGACATTGTGAGTCGCGCCCACTATGCACGCTGGCGCGAAGGACGCAAGCCCGTGACGACGACTGGACTGCCCCTCTCATCTGTCTCTGCTGAACGCCTACTTGCGTCCTGCGCGCACTTCTGCATAGTGCTGTCTGAAGGTGTCATCAAGGCGTTTCAATCTCGGCTCTACGACCCTTCGAGTGAGACTAGGAGCTACGTTTCTGCGTCCAAAGGAGAATTGAGATGGCTGCGGTGGTTCGGAGAACTGGAGAGCTGGGTTCACCTTTCTACGCTCGCTTGACCAAGAGCCAATGCGAGCGTCTGCATGAGGCAACGCTGTGGGTGCTGGAGCGCGTCGGGCTCATAATCGATGAGCCAGAGGCGCTTGAACTCCTGAGAGCAGCGGGTGCGGATGTTGAGGGCACGCTCGTACGTATACCGGCGAGTCTTGTCGATGCTGCTTTCGCCACTGTGCCACGCAGCGTATCGCTCTACAATCGGAACGGCCAAGAAGTCATCAAGTGCGAGGGCTACAACACCTACTTCGGCCCCGGCTCCGACTGCATGTACTGCTATGACCATCGCACGAATCAGCGCCGAAGGGCAGTTCTTCAGGATGTCGTAGACGCGGTCCGGGTGACAGAAGCCTGTGAGAATCTCGACTTCGTGATGTCGCTCTTCACACCCAGTGACGTCACAGAGCAGGTCATGGATCGCTACCAGATGGAGGCGATGCTCACCTACTCAACCAAGCCGGTGGTCTACGTTACGCTCAACGATGAGCACGCCCATCTCGATGCGATCGCGATGGCAGAGGCGATCGTCGGCGGGCCGCGAGCGCTCGAGGAGAAACCTCTAATAGCCTGCTACAAGGCCACGCTCTTCCCTCTGGTTCACAACCGCGAAGCTGTGCGCACTCTGCTCGACCTGTCGGGCAGAGGTCTACCCTGCATATATGCCCCCGTGTCGACCGCCGGCACGGTTGCACCGATGACGGTGGCCGGGTCCACCGTGGTAGTCAACGCCGGGGTCCTCGCTGGCCTCGTCATGTCGCAGCTCAAACGCGAAGGCGCCCCGTACATCGCTATCGGCTGGGCCGGCGAAGCGCTGGACATGCGCACCATGGTGGACGTCTACGCCTGGCCCGACCACAGAGCCGTCTACTCCAGTCTCTTGCACTGGTACGACTTGCCGATGTGGACGCTCGGGGGTGTGACGGAATCCAAGCTCCCCGACCAACAGGCCGCAGCCGAAGCGGCGCTCACAATCATGGCGGATGCGGTCGGCGGCGGGCACATGGTGCACGACATCGGTTACATGGAGTCGGCCTACTGTGGTTCGCTCACCCAGCTCCTGTTATGCGACGATATTGTCAGCTGGGTGAAGCACTTCCTCGCTCCGGTCGAGATTACGGACGAGACGCTTGCGCTCGACGTGATCGACGACGTTGGTCCCGGTGGCCTTTTCCTCAAGCACAAGCACACGCGCCATCACGCACGGGAGCGCTTCGAGGGCCGCGTGATTGACCGCCGCTCCTACCAGCAATGGGTAGCGGATGGGGCCAAGAATGCGACCGCCCGCGCCGCTGAGCGGGTAGACCAGATCCTGGCCAGTCCCATGGCCGAGCCATTGGCGAAAGATGTGCGGCGGGTTGTCCACGAAGTCGTTGAAGAGGCGGAGCGGCATGCGGGACGACGGCCGTCCAGCTTGGCCGGGGCTTAGCTTGCACGTTCTCTCGAAGCACGAGCCCGACGCTATCCACTGAGCAACGATAGCGATGCTGGAGAGGACTGGCATCTTCGTGGAGAGCGGCTTGGCGGTCAGCATCATTCGCGGCATCGCCGCTGGCGGTCACTTGCTCAGGCAGCGCCCGCCACACCCGTCGTTGAATGCGGCGTCCTATGCCGCAGGCGATGACCCGCAATCTCGCCGAAAGCGGGCACGATAGCGGGTCGCTGAGAGTCTTCCGAAACCGGGCGTTCGACATTGCGAATGACTATCGGCCGATGGCACTACGAAACGCCATCCATCGCGAGCTGACGTGCCTCCTGGACCAACATAGGAACTGAACGAATGGATGCGGGTAGGTCAAGAGGGCGAGGGGCCCCTTGCGGGGGCCCCTCGCCCTGTAACCGAAACGCTCGATGGCCTCTGGCCGTCATCGCTCGCAACGTCCCACGACGCACGTCCCGCGACTGCCGACTCCTGCTTTCTAGGTCCCGATCTGGACCGCCGCACGCGCCCTCCACCATCGCATCGGTCGTGCCGCATCAGGGTGCGGCGCGGCCGGCTCCCCAGTCAGGCCTTGAGACCGACCGGTTCGGCGTTACCGGCGCCGGTCGCGTAGGTCTCCTTGAAGATCTCCATCAGAATCGGGCTCTCGCGCACGCAGTGCAGCGCGATCTCGGCGTGATGCTTGGTATAGCCATTGCCGATGATCATCGTCGTGTCGGCGCCGATGCCCTCGGCGCCGAGGGCGGCCGACGTGAAGCTGGTCGCCATGCTGAAGAAGTAGATAAGGCCGTCGTCCTTGGTGGCGAGAATAGAAGCCATCTCGGTGTTGGGGATGTCGACGCAGTTGATCGTCAGATCGGCCATCGCGCCATCGGTGTGCTTGACCATCTCGTCGTAGACGAAGAGCTGGTCGGTGGCACTGCCCTGGAAGACGACGTCAGCGAAGCCGGTCTTCTCGAGGCGCTTCTTGCCTGCGTCGCCGTGGACGAGGCCGATGACCTTGCCCGTCACGCCGGCGCGCTTGCGCGCCTCGTAGGCGCAGAGCAGGCCGCTCTTGCCGCCGGCGCCGATGATGAACACCGTTTGGCCCGGCTCGCAGAGCTTGGCGGCTTGTGCGGGGGCGCCCGCCACATCGAGCACGGCGAGGGCAAGCGCTTCGTCCATATCCTTGGGCATCTTCGCGTATATGCCGCTCTCGAAGAGGATTGCCTGCGCCTTGACCTTGACCTGGCAGGTGTCCTTGTTGGTCGAGATGATCTCTTCGACCTTGAGCGGCGTCAGCGACAGCGACACGAGAGTGGCGATGCGGTCGCCGACCTTCAGATCGCGGTCCTTCAGCTTGGGGCCGATCTCCTTGACCGTGCCCAGAAGCATGCCGCCGGAGGTCGTCACGGGATTGTGGTGCTTGCCACGCTTGGCGATGATGTCGAGGCTGTGGCGGGCCATCTTCTTCACGTCGCCGCCCTCGACCTCTTCGATCTGCGTGAAGCTCGCCGCGTCGATGTTGAGCGTGTCGACCTCGATCAGGATCTCGTTGTCGTAGATCTCCATCGTGTTGTCGATCTTCCACGCGGGCTGCGGGAGCACGCCCTTGGGCTCTATCACCCTGTGCGCTCCGAACTTGTTACCTTGCTTCACTTGCGACCTCACTTTCGTTGCCTGCACTTTTCGTGGTCGGCGGCGCGGCTGCGCCGCGCCGCCGACGCGCGTCTGCT
>PKYG01000074.1 GCA_003132585.1 Actinomycetota bacterium | reverse complement strand
CGGAACCTTCGACCAGCATCATGATCACGAATTGGCCGTGAAGGTTGACCATGCGGCTGTCCTCAAGGTTGCCGCCACGCTCGCTGACGAAGCGCGAGACTTCATCGACGAGGCCGGGTCGGTCGGCGCCGATGGCCGTGAGCACTGCGTGGTGGGTGCCGCTCATGTGCGAGACACTAGCCCGAACGGCGCGCGAAGGCAAAGCCGCCGCCGGTCGTCATGTCGACCGTTGGTAGCTGCGGAAGGCGCGCGTCGCCAGCCAGCCGCAGACGAAGGCAAAGGCGGCCAAATACCCGACGCGCGCGAAGACATAGCCCCAATTTGCGTTGGCGGTCAGCGCCTCACGCCCGGCCTGCACCGCCCAGTTCACGGGGTTGTACTGAGCGACGTGCTGCATCCACCCGGGCATCAGGTTCTGGCGCATGAAGACGCCCGAGAGGAACGTCAGCGGCAGCAGCACGAAGTTGACCACGGCGATCACCGTCTCCTCTCTGCGCGCGAGCAGGGCGATGGCGTTGGAGAGCGACCCGAAGGCCGCCCCGAGCATGACCGCGCAGCCGATCAGGACGATCATGCCCAGCAGCCCGCCCGAGTAGCTCGCGCCGATGATCAGTCCCAGCACGAGGATGATCGCGCACTGGATGACGGCCGTCAGAGAGAGCTGCAGGATGCGCCCGGCGATCAGCGAGCCGCGATGCACCGGGGTCACGAGAAACCGGTCCAGGATGCCGCGGTCGAGGTCGTCGACGACGCTCATGCCGCTCCACCCCGCCGAGAACAGCGCCGTCATCACGACGACGCCCGGCGTGAGGAAGTCGATGTACGTGCCGGCGCCAAAACCGGGGATCTCGACGATGCGCTTGAACAGCGCGCCGTAGAGCAGCAGCCACACGACCGGCTGCACCAGCGAGATCGCGATCCACGCAGGCTGACGCACGAGGTTGCGCAGATGGCGCACGGTCATGAAATAGGCATCGGCGATCGCGGACGTCATCGGATCACCTCCTGATCGGCATCGCTGAACGCGCGACCAGCGTAGCGCAGGTACACGTCGTCGAGCGACGGTCGCGCGACCGTCACCGACGCCACGCCGATGCCGGCCGCTTCGAGCGCCGCGAGCACCACGGGCACCATGCGCGCGCCGTTGTCGGCGCGCGCATGCAGCAGCCGGCCCTCGACGACGACGTCGCGCACGCCCTGGAGCGCGTCGAGACTGCTCACGTCGTCGACGGGCTCGTCGAGCTCGACATGGATCGCGTCGCCGCGGAGCTCCCCTTTGAGCTGCTCGGGCGACCCTTCCGCCACGACTTTGCCGCGATCGACGATCGCCAGCCGCTGCGCCAGCCTGTCGGCTTCATCGAGGTAGTGCGTCGTCAGCAGGATCGTCAGACCTTCGTCGCGCGCCAGACGCGCGATTTCGTCCCACATGTCGAGACGCGCCTGCGGATCGAGACCGGTCGTGGGCTCGTCGAGGAACAGCACCTCGGGCCGGTGGACGAGCCCCATCGCCACGTCGAGCTTGCGCTGCATGCCGCCTGAGTACGTGCGTGTCACGCGATGGGCGGCGTCGGCGAGACCAGCGCTGACGAGCAGGTCGGCGGCGCGGCGCTTGAGCTCTGCGCCGCGCATGCCGTACACGTGCCCCTGCAGCATGAGATTCTCGCGCCCGGTGGCAGCGAGATCGATCCCGGACTTCTGCGCCACGCAGCCAATTGCGTGGCGCACCGCGTCCGGCCGGTGCAGGACGTCGATGCCGGCGACACCCGCTTCGCCGGCATCGGGTTTCGACAGAGTCGTCAGGATCTTGACCGTCGTCGACTTGCCGGCCCCGTTGGGTCCGACGAGGGCGAAGACGGTGCCGGCTTCGACGACGAAGCTGAGCCCGTCGAGCGCGCGCACATCGCCCGGATATGTCTTCACCAGTGCGCGCGCTTCGATCGTGTTCGTCATCTCGCAACCTCGTATGGACGGACCACCGGCGGGGGGTCTTGCGCCCCGGCAGGCGGTCGGTGATCGGTTCAGTCATGAGAGAGACTCTAAGCTTATGATAGGACGAGCGTCGAGCCGCCACCCTGACGCCGCCACTGCCGAAGGGAGCCGCCATGTCCGGACCGATCATCCACTGGGACGACGTCGCCCCGCATATCGTCCGGCAGGGACCACTCGACGCCGCCTTCCGCAACCTCGGCGGCGCCGCCGGCACCGTCAAGGTCGGCTTGCGGCGCCAGGAGATCGCCGCCGGTAAGCGGGCGCTGCCGCCGCACGCGCATACGGCCGAGGAGGAGATCTTCTTCGTGCTCGGTGGATCGGGCTTGAGCTATCAGGGTGGCGGCGCCTTGCGGGCAGGCCCGACGTGGCCCGCCGGGGAGGGCGCCGCCCATGAGGTGCGCGCCGGCGACTGCATCGTCCACCCGCCCAACGGCAAGCCGCACACGCTCATCGCCGGCCCGGACGGTCTCGACGTGCTCGCCTTCGGCGATCGCGTGCCGACCGAAGTCGCCCACCTGCCTCGCGGTCACGTGGCGTGGGCCGGGCCCACCTGGTTCGCCGCCGGCGAGGGCGACCATCCGTGGGTGCGCGACGCCGCCGCCGGTGAGCTCGTCGTACCCGACCCGTCGCCCCGACCCGCCTCGATCGTCAATGTCGAGGATGCGCCTCTGCTCGAGGAAGCAAGGGCCGACACCGTGTATTCGATACGGCTGATGGGCGAGGCGGCCGGCTCCGTGAACAACGGCTTCGAGCAGGTTGCTGTGCCACCCGGCAGGCTCAACTACCCGCCACACTGCCACTCCACCGAGGAGGAGCTCTACGTCGTGCTCGACGGCGACGGCGACTGCCTGATCCAGGCTGCGCGCAAAGTGGGCTGGGAGCCGGAGGAGCATCCCGTGCGCCGTGGCAGCATCGTCTCGTTCCCGGCTGGGACCGGCGTCACGCATGCGTTGCGCGGCGGTCCCAACGGCCTCGTGTATCTCGTCTTCGGCCAGCGCGACAGCGCCGACATCTGCTGGTATCCGCGCTCCAACAAAGTCAACTTCAGAGGCATCAAGGTGATCGGCAGGGTCGAGCCGCTGCAGTACTGGGACGGCGAGGAGTAGCGCCCGCCCGGCCTCAGCCCTCGACGCCCTCCGCCGCCGACTGCGGCTCGGGCTCGGCCTCCGCCTCCGTCTCGACGAGGGCGTGTGTGCGCCGCAGCGGCACCTCCTTGAGGAACAGCACCGAGATGAAGCCGAGGATGCCGACGATCACCGCCAGACGGAAGATGTCGATGATCGCCGCGTCCAGGGCGTGGCGCACGCTGTCCATGAACGCGACGAAGGCGCTCTCAGCTTGCTTCTGAGCCTGTGCGTACAGGGCGGTCGTATTCGGCAGGCCCGACGGTTTCCCGTGCATGATCTTGTCGATGAGCTGCTTCACGAAACTGTCGTGGATCAGCTGACGCTTGTCCGGAGACACCAGCACCTGCGGGTTGCTCAGCGCTTTCGGGACCGAGCTCACGTGCATCGCCTTCGCCAGCTCCGCCGTGAACCGCGTCGAGAGGATCGTGCCGAACACGGCCAGGCCGACGGTGCTGCCGATCGAGCGGAAGAACTGCAGTCCGGCGGTGACCTCCCCCAGCCGGTGCGTCGGGTACTGGTTCTGGACGATCACGGTGAAGGCGCTCATCGCGATGCCGAGGCCGAGGCCCATAACAACCATATTGAGGGCGAGTGTCCCCTGGGATGTGGAGACGCCCATGCGCGAGAGCAGATACGCGCCGACGGCTACGGCAGCGAATCCGGCAGTGACCAGCGCCTTGTAGCGGCCTGTGCGCGCCAGCAACTGACCGCCGGCGATGCTCGTGACGATCGCCGAGAGCATCATCGGCATGAGCACGATGCCCGAGTTGGTCGCGCTCTTGCCGAGCACGCCCTGCACGAACAGCGGCAGGAACATGATCGCGCCGAACATCGCCGCCGATTGCAGCGTGCTCGCCAATGCCGACACGGCGAAGATGCTGTTCTCGAAGAGGCGCGGGTTGAGGATCGGCTCGGCGGCGCGCATCTCACGCAGGAAGAAGACGATCCACATCACTGCTGAGAAGACGAACGCACCGACGACCTCAAACGAGCCCCAGGCGTAAGTGGTGCCGGCCCAGCTGAAGCCGAGCAGCAGCGGCACCGCGGCGAGCACGAGCAGCGACGCGCCGACGTAGTCGATGGTATGTCGGCGCACGCTCACGTGGCCGGGCAGGGCGACGATCGCGAACGCCAGGGCGATCACGCCGACCGGCATGTTCACGTAAAAGGCCCAACGCCAGCCGACGGTATCGGTGATCCAGCCACCGAGCAGCGGCCCGATGATCGTCGCCACACCGAACACGCTCATCATCACCCCGGCCCACTTGGCGCGCTGCGCGGGCGGGAAGATGTCGCCGATGATCGCCTGCACGATCGGCATCATCGCGCCCGCTCCCAGCCCCTGGAACCCACGGAAGGCGATCAGCTCGGTCATGTTGCGGCTCTGGCCACAGAGCGCCGAGCCGATGATGAAGATGACCATGCCGGCGATGAAGAAACGTTTGCGGCCGTAGGCGTCGGAGAGCTTGCCCCAGATCGGCATCGAGGCTGCCGACGCGAGCAGGTAGGCCGTCGCCACCCAGGCGTAGTGCTGCAGGCCGTTAAGCTCGGAGATGATGCGTGGCATCGCCGTGCCGACGACCGTCTGGTCGAGCGCCGAGAGCAGCATACCGAGCAGCACGGCGGCAAGCACGAAGCCGATGCGCCGCCGGCTCAGGGTCTCACCCCATGGCTGATGTGCGGTGGCGGCGTGACGGTCGGCGGCAGCCTGAAGCTGCGTGGCCGCCGCCACGGCGCCGCCGTTCTTCCTCGACCTCACGACTGCACTGTCGCGCGCTGCTGCGCGTCGTCGTCGGGCTGCGCCCGGGCGACGCCCAACAGCGCGCCCAAGCCTTGTGCCAGAGCGCGCAGGTCGTCTGCGTTGAGCTCGCCGAGCCACTCGGCAAGCTGCTCATTGCGACCCCGCTGCAGAAGATCGAAGAGATCCTGCGCGGCGACCGTCGGTCGCACCAGCGTCCGTCGCCGGTCTTCGCGGTCGGTCGCGCGCGTCGCGAAGCCCTGCTCTTCGAGCTTGTCGACGAGGATGCTCGCCGATGGCTCGGCGATGCCGAGCGCGCGACCGAGCGCTCCGACCGACTGCGGTCCGTTCACGATCAGCGTCATCAGCGCCTTGAGCTGGCCCATGGTGATGTCCAGGTCGAGCCAGGCGGAGCTGTCGCTCCGGGCGTGCGTGCCCATCAGGGAACGCATGAGGGCGACGCACTCACTTGTCAGCGCGCTGCGCGCAGCGGTGTCGGTCGTGTGCTCCTCACTTCGAGGGACTGCCGGTCCGGCAGAATGCTTCAACAAAACGTATACATAATACCGACACGACTCACGGACGACAACCCTGTCGAAGCGAGGCGGCGGAGCACCGCCAGCAAACCACGCGCGCTCGGCTCCGGCGCCAGTGCCAGGTGTACGTCGTGCGGAGACGGAGCGGCCGGGCGGTCCGCCCGGCCTCGACGCCCGAGCGGCCGGCCGGCACGACGCGGCTAGTTCGGCGTCATCAGAAAGCGCTCGACCGAGGCCGTCGCCGTTGAGCCCTCCGCCACAGCCGTGGCGATCATCCGCACTTTGCCCGGGTAGGCGGCGAAGTCGCCGACGGCGAACACGCCGCGCCGGTCCGTCTGCATCGCCGAGTCGACCTCGATGTGCGGCCCGCTGATGCCGAGCTCCCACTGCTCGACGCCGGCCAGGTCGGGCACCTGGCCGATGCTCACGAGAAGAAGATCGGCAGGTAGCTCCACGCTGTCGTCGGCGAGCGCCACGACTACGCTCTCGAGGCGCTCGCCGCCACGCAGCTCGATGATCCGCGCGTTGGTGAGCACGCCGAGGCCGCGTGCGGCCGCCTCGTCCTGTGAGTGCTTGTAGGCGCTGAACTCGTCGCGGCGATGGATGAGCGTGACGTCGGTGACTCGCTGCAGCGAGAGCGCCGTGTCGAGTGCCGTGTCGCCGCCGCCGACGACCACGGCATGGTCGGCGACGATCTCTTCGATCGGCGGGAGGCGGTAGGTGAGACCTCTGCCGACGAAGCGCTCCTCGCCGTCCAGGCCGAGGCGGCGCGGCGCAAAGCGCCCGAGACCAAGGGCGAGCACGACCGCGTGCGCGTTGATCTCGCCGCGTGTGCTGCGCAGCGCGAAGCCCCCGTCGCGGGCGCCGACGAACTCGACCGGCTCCCACTCGCGCAGCTCGGCGCCGAAATGCGCCGCTTGATCGGCGAGGCGCAGCGCGAGCTCGCGCGAGGGCAGCTCGGTCTGCGCCGGGAAATTGGTGACCGGCTTGCTTGGGTAGAGGTTGATGAGCTGGCCGCCGAACGACTCGGCTTCAAAGCCGACGACGCTCAAGCCTCTGAGGCCGGCGTACATCGCGGCGGCCAGCCCACCGGGCCCACCGCCGATCACGGCCAGGTCATACGTACTCATCACACGCGCTCCGTAAAGAGGAGTAAAGCACTCCTGATTATTCCACGCGACGAGCGCCGCCAATCGCCGGCGCGGCGGCGCGCAGATTCTTGACCTGACGATGAATGAGCAAGTTTTGATTTCGATGAAGTTCAGATCGACGAGAAATCGACCCTATGAGGCCTGCCTGCCTCCCGCTACACTCGCGCACGGGGCCATGTAGTCTTCTAAGGAGCCCGCGCAATTTGCCCGGCGCGGGCTCCGCAGCGAGAGGTGTGATCATGCGTGTACTTCAGTTAGGCGTCGGCTCGGTGGGCGAGGTCACGGCGCGAACGCTCGCCAGTGAGCCCGAGATAACCAAGGTCGTGCTCGCCGACATCGATGCGCAGCGACCAGCGGCCGTCGCCGGCAAGCTCCCCGCCGGCAAGGCGGAGACACTGCGACTCGACGTTCGCGACACGCCGGCGCTCACCAAGGCGCTCGCCGGCGTCGACCTGGTCGTCAACGCGGTGATCCCCGAGCTGAACCTGGGCATCATGGCCGCCTGTCTCGAGACCGGCACCAACTACCTCGACATGGCGGCCGCCGGGCCGCGCGACGTCGTCGGCACGGCCGACGTGGACGAAGAGCTGGCGCTCGATGCCGACTTCAAGAAGAAGGGCCTCACGGCGCTCGTCTTCTTCGGCATCGACCCCGGCGGCAGCGACGTCTTCGCGCGCTCGCTCTACGATCAGTTCGACACGGTCGAGACCCTGACGATCCTCGATGGCGACAACAGCTGCGTTGACGGTGTCAACTACGCGCCCAGCTTCTCGCCGTCGACGATGGTCGAGGAGTGCCTCATCCTGCCGCCATACGCCTTCGAGAACGGCGAGCTCATCCGTCGGCGCCCGCTGAGCACGTCGCTCGAGTTCACCTTCCCGGACCCAGTCGGCAGGCTGAAGGTGTGGAACGTCGACCACGAGGAGTCGCAACTCATGGGCCGGTTCCTCGCCGGCAAGGGTTTAAAGAAGGGCAACTTCTTCATCGCCCTCGACCAGAGCTGGGTCGATCTGCTGCTCACGTGGCGCAAGCTCGGGTTCGACCACAACAAGGAGATCGAGTTCGCGGGCTGCACGTTCCGGCCGCTCGATCTCCTCGTCTCGCGACTGCCCAAGTCGATCGACCTGATCGGCAAGATGCACGGCTCCGTCTGCGTCGGCGCGCTTGCCGAGGGCACCATCGGCGGCAAGCGCGTACGTCGCTTCATGTACCAGATCACGTCGCACGACCAGGCCTACGAGAAGTACGGCGTGCAGGGCACCGGTCTGCAGACCGGCGTGCCCGCGGCCTGCGCCGGGATCATGCTGGCCAAGGGCCTGGTCAAGGAGAAAGGCGTACTGGCGCCGGAGCAGATCGACCCGCAACCGTTCCTCGACCTGATGACCACGCACGGCACGCCATGGGCGGTGACCGACCTGCCGCCGGACGAAGCGCTGCCGATCTGATCGCGGCCACATTCTGACCCCACAGCATTGGGGAGGGAAAGGAGTACGGCGATGCGCGGTTCACACAAGAGGGTGGGGGTGCCGCTCGCGGCGGTCGCCTGTCTGCTCGTCGTTGGCCTGGGATGGAGCATCACCGGGGCGTTCGCCGCAACCCAGAGCCCGCCGCCGCAGTCGGGCACGCTGAATCTCAGGATCGGCTGGACGGTGCAGCCCGACAATCTGAACCCGTTCATCGGCTGGGCCGACGCCACCTACGAGGTCTGGGCGCTGAACTACAGCTTCCTCTTCGGTTTCGGCACCAATAACAAGCCGACGCTCGACCTCGCCACCGAGTTCCCGACCAAGGACAACGGCGGCATCTCAGCCGACGGCTTGACCTACACGATCCATATCAAGCCGAATCTCAAGTGGAGCGATGGGACGGCGCTCACCGCCGCCGACGTCGCCTTCACCTACAACTACATCGTCGACAACCAGATGGCGAACTTCACGCCGATGATGGTCGGCATCAAGCACACCGAGGCGGTCGACCCGACCACGGTGAGGATCGTCTGTTCGCAGCCCAAGGCCGACCTCGAGTACATGTGGGTGCCGATCCTGCCACAGCACGTCTGGGAGAAGGTCCCGCCGGCGGCGGCCGAGGCGGACTACCAGGTCAAGTATCCGCTCGTCGGCAGCGGTCCCTTTCAGGTCGTCCAGTTCAAGCGAAACGACTTCGTCCACCTCACCCGCAACCCCTACTACTACGGCAAGCAGCCGACGGTCACCGATGTCTACTTCCAGATGTACATGAGCGCCGACACGATGACCTCCGACCTGCAGGGCGACAACATCGACGCCGCCTGGGGCATCCCCACCGCCCAGTTCGCCGGCCTCAAATCGTCGACGGGCATCACCCCGGTCCCCTACATCCTGATGAACTGGGACTACCTCTCCTTCAACTGCTACACGCTCAAGTCGCTCGGCAACCCCGTGCTCAAAGACTGGAAGTTCCGCAACGCGCTCAACTGGGCCGTCGACCGGCAGAGGCTCTGCCTTACGGCGTTCAACGGCCAGGCCACCGCCGGCACGACGATCGCGCCGCCAAACACGTGGCATGACCCCGACTACCACTGGCAGCCGGCGGCCGACCAGCTCTACAGTTTCGACCTGGCGAAGGCCAATCAACTCCTCGACCAGGCGGGCTACCCGCGCGGCGCCGGCGGCTTTCGTGTGTACCAGGGTCAGCCCATCACCCTGCGGCTCTGGGCGCCCACCGAGAGCGTCCCCGAGCAGACCGAGGCCGGGCTGATCGCTTCGTGGTTCAAGCAGCTCGGCCTCAAGGTCGACTACTCGACGATCGACGAGGGCGCGCTCGAGAACCGCGTCTGGAACTACCAGGGCAACGTCTACGTGCCGAACTTCGACATGTACGTGTGGTCGTGGGACGGCTACAACGATCCTGGCCAGACGCTCTCCACCATGACGAGCAATCAGATCGAGTCCACCAACGAGCCGTGCTGGTCGAACACACAGTTCGACCAGCTCAACACGCGCCAGTTCGCCACGCTCGACCTCGAGCAGCGCAAGCAGCTCATCTGGCAGATGCAGCAGATCATGTACGAGCAGACACCGTGGATCGTGACCTGCTACCCCGACCACCTCGAGGCATACAACAGTGACAAGTGGACGGGCTGGACCCGGGTCACCAACGACCAGGGGCCGGTGTTCTTCTCCGGCGGCAACGTCGACTCCTATTTAAACCTCGTGCCCAAGAGTGGCGCAGCCAAGAAGGGGGCCACCGGTGTGTGGCTTGCGCTGGGCATCGCCGGCGGAGTCGTCGTGATCGCCGTCGCGGCCTGGTGGATCGTCCGGCGCCGCGGGCGCGCCGAGGAGATGTAGCGGCGCTCGCCAACGCGCTTCGTTCGTCGTTTTGGGGAATACCCGACGCACCACCAAACCACGAACGGAGACGGTGATGGCCAACACGATCGTCTGGGCCGACATCCCGGTGACGGACATGGAGAGCGCGCGCAGATTCTACGGCGCGCTCCTTCAGGCCGAGGTCGCGTCAATGGAGGGCGCGGAGAGCAGGGTCGCTCTGCTCCCTAGCGAGCGAGGCGACGTAAGCGCCGACCTCGCGCTCAGCGAGGACCGCAAGCCGAGCACCGACGGCGCGACCGTCTACTTCGGCTCCAAGGGCGACATCGAGGGGATGGCGGCGCGCGCCGTAGAGGCCGGCGGCAAGATCCTGACGCCGCCGACCGACATGGGTGAGATGGTCGGCACGATCGCTTATGTCCTCGATTCCGAGGGTGATCGCATCGGCCTGCACACGCCCCCGCAGCGGTAGACGGCACAGGTCCCCCGGCGATTGACGGTACGGTCCCCCGGAGGACGACGCAGCTGGTGTGGGCGGCGGGCGGCCGAACGGCCGCCCGCGCCAATCACATTGCTCCGGTCGGCGCGGTGAGCTAGGCTCGCTCGAGCTACCCGACGAGAGGGAATCCACATGGTCGCCGTGAGTAGTCTGCTCCAAGGTGCCGGGGTGCTCGGGACCAAAGCCCCATTTGGCACCAAGGCCTCGTTGATCGCCATGGTGCTCGCCGCAGTGCTGTTCACGATCGGCTGGCGACTGGCCGTGAGCAAGCGCTTTGAGGCACACCGCTGGGTGCAGACAGCCGCGGTGTGCCTGAACGCCGTTCCCGTCCTCGCGTGGATGATCAGATTCTTCGTCCTCTACGTCCTTCCCGAGATCCCCGCCAAACTCGGTGAGCGCTCGTACGCCGTCACTACGGTCCATGCTCTCGTGGGAGTGGTCGGTTTGACGCTGGGGGTGTTCGTCGACCTTCGCGGGAACGAACTCATGCCGGCCCGACTGCGCTTCAGCAACTACAAGCTCTTCATGCGCAGCTCGTATGCGCTCTATATGCTTGCAACTCTGACGGGCGTGATCGTCTACGTCGTCGCCTACGGCAGTGGCTTGAGGTAGCCATTGCATCAGGGGAGGAGGTGGCCTTGCTGACGATCCGAACGAGCCGGCACCGAGGGGCCACCGACGTGCCGGCCCCCGGCGCGCCTCTCTGGGCTGCCGGCGCCTGGAAGTCGTTCGCGACGCCGGACCGGCGGATACTCCTCTTTAGCATCTTCCTGCAGCTGGCGCTCGCGCCGCTGTTCGGCCACCCCTACGACTCGCGCATCTTCATGGGCACCGGCTACCTGGTCGGCACCGGTCACACCCCGTATGTGGCGCAAGACCTCATGCCGGTGTTCCATCATCTGTACTTCAACATTCAGACCACGATCGGGTATCCACCCC
>PKYG01000010.1:1615-2941 GCA_003132585.1 Actinomycetota bacterium | reverse complement strand
CTGTTCGAAGGAGCGGATCATGCGTTCATGATGCGGTTGGGCCCCGGCGCGCGCAACCGCGTACCGACGCGCAACCCTAGCCGCCACGCGCGACCCATCGGGGGATGACCGCACCCGCGACGCGCAACGTAACGAGACCGACCGGCCCGGCGAAAGCACCTGGGGCGAACATGCAGGCGGCCGCCGGGTCCCCGGCGGCCGCCTCATCGATGACGAAGAATGCGAGATCGGCGGGCGCTGCGTCACCCGCCGTCCGGTGGCGCGGCGTCGCGACGCCGCTCGCTGAGCGCGCCGATCACGATCGCCAGACCGACGACGATCAGCACCGCCGGCCAGACCAGCTCCTTGAGGTGAGACCAGCCGGCGTTGTCCTGCACCAGTCCGGTGACGATCAGCACGGCGCCGGGCACGAGCGGCCACCAGTGCGTGCGCCCGCGACGCACGAAGTCGAGCACGAAGACGGCGACGAAACCGCCGCCGAGGCAGATCAGCTCGGCGTTGTGGAAGGTGTGCGCTCGGGCGAAGATGTCGCCCACGGCGATCCCCGTGAGGATCGCCCCCGGCAACAGCAAGCCGTACATGCCGCGCATCGCCCAGCCGGCGAGGAAGGCGACACCGACGACGAGCACGGCGCCGCCGTCGCGCAGATGGTGTGAGTAGTGCTGCGCGAGCAGAGTGACGCCGATCGCAAGCACCACGACACCGGTGGAGAGGCGCATGCTGGCGCGGGTCGCGAGCCTCCACGAGGCGTGCTCGCGCACACGGAAGTACGACTCGCCGACATCGTGCGTCTCCTCCGCGGTCAGCACCTCGGGCTCGGCGCCGTTCTTGGTTTCGTCGTCCATCAGTCTCGCCTCACTCGTAGTGGATGGCCGCAAGGATGTCGATGCGGGCGGCTCGCCGCGCCGGTACCACGGCGGCGAGCACGCCGACCACCGCGGCCAGCACGAGGAAGATGACGAGCTGGCCGAACGGCACCGAGAACGTGATCCCCTGGGCGCCGAGGCGCGTCGTCACGATCCAGGCGAAGAACACGCCGAGCACGATGCCGAGCACACCGCCGATGATCGACGTGATCACGCTCTCGTAGCGCACGATCCGGCGCAGCTGGCGCCGGGTCGTGCCGATTGCGCGCAGCATGCCGATCTCGCGCGTGCGTTCGTAGATCGACAGCACCAGCGTATTGACGATGCCGAAGATCGAGATCACGACGCTGACGGCGAGCAAGGCATACAACATCAGCAGGAACTGGTTGATGCTCTTCTTGAGGTAGTCGCTGTACTCGGTTTTGGTGCGCACCTCGGCAGTCGGAAACGCCTTGAGCGC
>PKYG01000010.1:0-1586 GCA_003132585.1 Actinomycetota bacterium | reverse complement strand
GTCGGGTCGTGCTGGCTCATCGGAAAGAGGCTGTCGTAGGTGGGCTGCGCCATGACGAAACCGGAGAGCAGCGTCGGGTCGCGGTACTCGCCGATCACCGTGAACTTCGCCGTCTGACCGGTCGACGCCATCATCGTGAACGTCGCGCCCGGCGACAGCCCGTACTTGATCGCCGCCGGCTCCTCGACCAGCACGTTCGTGCCGGTGAGCCGACCGAGCAGCGCGTCGGAGCCGCCCTTCAACCAGTGGAAGCGCCACATCTGCGCGAACGCGGTCGGGTCGATACCGATCGCGCTCGCCGTGCCGCTGCGGCCGCTGATCTTGGCCGGGGCCACCGTGATGCTGCTGGCGTCCGACACGCCCGGGGCGAAAC
The DNA here is from genome assembly GCA_003132585.1 of Actinomycetota bacterium. Lineage (GTDB taxonomy): Bacteria > Actinomycetota > Thermoleophilia > UBA2241 > UBA2241 > PALSA-647. The sequence continues at coordinate 1,213 of PKYG01000010.1, read as the reverse complement.
GCACCGCGGTCAGCACTGCCGCCGGTATCGGCACCTGATTCTGAGCGGTGATCACGAACTGTGCGTTCAGAGAGCGGTCGATGGCGCCGACGAACGAGTCCTTGAAGCCCTGCGCGAACACGGCGACGAAGATGACGACGGCGAGGCCGACCATCAACGCCGCCGCGGTGGCCGCCGTGCGCGATGGATTGCGGCCGGCGTTGTCGCGTGCGAGCCGGCCGCTGGTGCCGGCGACCCGCGCCATCGGCCAGCCGATCGCGCGGGCGAGCGGGCGCACGACGTACTTGGCGACCATCGCCACGGCGACGAACAGCAAGACGACGCCGAGGCCCATCTCGCTGAGGCGGACGGTGGTGGTGCCAGAGCCGATCATGCCGTAGACGAGGCTGGCGATACCGAGTGCCGCGACGCCGGCGGCGATCCAGCGGGAGTAACGGCCGATGATCGTCGCCGGCAGCGCGGCGCCCTCCTGCAGGGCGGCGACCGGGGGCACGCGCGTCGCGCGCAGCGCCGGCGCCAGCGAAGAGACGAGCGCGACACCGATGCCGACGCTGAGCGCGACGATCGTCGTGCGCGACGCCAGCACGATCCCCGACGTGGGGATGTCGGCGCCGACCGCCTTGAACAGCGAATTGATGCCCTTGGCGATGCCGATGCCGGCACCGATCCCGAGCAGCGAGGCGACAACTCCGAGCGCAAGCGCCTCGCCGAGCACGCTGAGCAGCACCTGGCGGCGCGAGGCGCCGAGCGAGCGCAGCATCGCGAACTCGCGCAGGCGCTGGGCGACGGTGATCGAGAACGCGTTGAAAATGATGAAGGCGCCGACGAGCACGGCGACGCCGCCGAAAGGCAGCAGGACGAGCTTGAGCACCTTGATAAAGCCCTGGCTGACCTGCTTGCTCGAGTCGGCGGCGCTCTGCTGGGCCGTCTTCACGGTGACGCCGGTAGGCAGCGCCGCCTTGATCCGTGCGGCGAGCGCGTCGGCGCTCACGCCGGGCGTGGCCGCCACGGAGATACTCGTGAAGCGGCCGACCTGGTTGTACCAGCGTTGCGCATCACCGAGCGTCGTCTGGACGATCGTCGCGCCGCCGACGGAAGCCGAATCGGCCCAGTTGAACACGCCGACGATGGTCACGTTCTGCAGACCCTGCTCGGTCGTCAGACCGATCGCGTTGCCGACTTTGAGGTGCTTGTCGCCGGCAAGCTTGGCGTT
>PKYG01000134.1:34141-47938 GCA_003132585.1 Actinomycetota bacterium | reverse complement strand
TGGTACATCATCGACCGTGCGCGTGTGCTCTGCTCGCGCTCGAGCAAGTCGCCGATCGTCGTTCGCCGAAGCACATCGTCGATCGCGTTCTTCGCCTCGAGCCACACCGACGCGGCGCCGCAGCCGTCCAGATGCTCGCACTCGCCCTGTGTGCACACCGCCGGCGACACGGCCCCGTCGAGCGCGTTGACGATCTCGAGGACGGTGACCGTCTCGGGCGGGCGGGCGAAGGAGTAGCCGCCGGATGCTCCGCGCCGGCTGCGCAGCACGCCCGCCCGCCGCAGCGCCGAGAACAGCTGCTCGAGGAACTGTAGCGGTATCTCGCGAGCGGCAGCGACGTCGGTCAGCCGCACGGGCCGGTCGGGGTCGCCCGCAGTGCGGTCGGCGAGCTCGACCAGCGCGCGGATCGCGTACTTGCTCTTGGCGGAGATGTTCACGGCGTCCTAAAGTTGAGTACTTTTGTCAACAATAGTCACGCCGTCGCCGCCTGTCAACGTCCGCGGACCGTCGTCGCAGTCGGCCATCGGCGGCAGGGCGATCGCGCGGTAGCTCCGGCCAGCGGCGCTGGGCGCGACGGCGGTCAACCGCGGCGGCGGCGCGCCAACGCCGTCGCCGCCGCGCCCAGCGCCGCCGTCACGACGAGCGCCCAGAGGAGGCGGAAGCCGACCACCCAGAGCACGCTGGCGCCGAGCGCGATGAACACGAGCGAGTCCTCGAAGATGGCGTGCACCATGCAGAGGAAGACGCTCATCAGGAAGACCTGCCGGCGGCCGATGTTGTGGCGCTTGGTGTCGCGGACGATCACCCCCCCGCCGTAGGCGAGCCCGAACGTGAAGCCGACGAGCGTCGGTGCCGCCGTCGTCTCATCCATGCCCAGTCGGCCGACGAGCTTGGACCAGCCACGCACGACCGCCTTGAAGGCGCGCGTGCCCTCCCACATCTCGAGCACCACCATGATGGGGATGACGATCACGAAGACGCGCGCCAGCAGGTCGAGGGAGCCGTTGAGAAATGTCGTGAGCAGGTGCGGCATCGTCACATCACGTGCATGAGCTGGTTAGCCACGGCGGCGGCGGCCAGACCGCCGACGATGCGCAAGGCGGTGAAGAAGAACACATTCGCGCCCGCCTTGCGCAGCACCGCCCCTTCGACCAGCAGGTTGTGACCGATGAGCACGGCGATCGCGAGCACCGTGATCTGCGCCGCCGACAGCGACAGCGCCTGCATCGCGCCGACGGCGGCGTAGATGTTGAGGATGTAGCCGACGACGAGCGGCACGGCGGTGCTGCCCGGCAGGCCGAGCAACGACATCAGGGGCGTCGCGACGTGCGCTAGCCAGTCGATCACGCCGAGCTCCTTGAGCACCAGGGCGATGCCGTAAGCGGGGATCATCGCCCGGGCGAGCACCCAGAAGGTCTGCAGGCCGGCGACGACACCGCGGCGCAGGTCGCGGCGCAGCCTCGCCTTACGCGTCAGAGGCAGCGCCGGCTCGGCCGGCGTCGTGTCGCCCGGCGCCGCCTCAGGGCGTAACGGGTCGGGCGGCGCGGCGGCGGCAGCCGCCGCCGCGCCGCTCTCATCGTGCCCATCGCCCATGTGCGGAGTATCGTCCACGAGGCGATTCTGACACGGCGGGCGGCGGCGGGCGACCCCCGTCGCCCGCCGCCGCCCGCCTACGTCACCCGCCCCCGGCGATCGTCACCGTTGCCGCCGACTCTGCCCACCGCCACGATCACGGCATGCTGTCGCCCCCCGCTATCAAGAGACTCTGTCTCGCCGCCGGCCTCGCCGCCGGCCTGGCCGGCATCGCCCAGTCGGTGCGACCAGTCTCGACGGCGAGCGGTCGCGGCACTCATCCGATACCCTCGGCGACCGCCGCGCCGCGCAGGGCGCAGAGCGCCGGCCCGCGCGCTCTCGACCCCGCGTTGGTGGTGCAGGCGGCAGCCACGCTCACGCGTTTCTGCCGCCTCGTCGACCAGCGCCGCTACCGGCGCGCGAGCTCGATGCTCGCCACGGCTCACGTCTGGCCGCTGCACCGCTTGCGCGCGGTGCGCCGCTTCAGCTTCGTCGTCGCGCACCTTGTGCCGCATGCGCGCAGCACCTCGATCACGTTCCGCACACGCCTCATCGTCGCCTGCACGCCGCGCACTCCCCGCGCCGCGCGCCGCGACTGCCTGTACTTCACTCTCGGGAGGGATGGGACCACGGGGGACTGGCTGATCACAGCCGTCGGCACTCACCCGTAACCCTACGAAAGGGGTCCCAAATGCAGTACCGTGCCACATTCGCCCGGGCGGCGAAGCTGCTCACGCTGCTCGCCGTAACGGCGGCAGCGATCGGCGTCGCCGCCCCGCCCGCCCAGGCCGCCGGCACCGCGTCCATGACGGCCACCGCATACCTGACGACGCGCGCTCAAGCTATGCTGCCGGGCGCATCGCTCCAGGCTCTGCGCTCTTCCTTCGACACTGGTTCTCCGCAAGCCGTCCGCGAGTCCGCCATCGCCCGCGGCTGCGGCCTCGCCGCCCAAGGCGTCGGCCACCGCATCGTCGCCGTCGACTGCCAGGTTGCGGTCGTCAGCGCCGCCGTGAGCCCCATCGGCGATTCGGCCACGGTGGTCGCGCATGCGATCACGATGATCACATGGCGGGGCACCAACGGCGGCACAAGCCAGGAGGGTGCCGGGATCGATCACACGATCAGGCTCGTCCGGCGTGCCGGCCGCTGGCTGGTCACCGCCGACACCTACCTCGACGACCAGACTCCACGGTACCTCGAGGCAGCCGGTGCCACACCCGCCGTCGTGCAAGGCGCGGCGCGCCGGCTTGAGACGGCGGCGACGGTGATCCGGCCATGTGTGGCGCCACTCAGTCCGATCGCGCCGGCGGCCCTTGCCGGCGAACCGGCGGACGGTCCCTCCGTGTTGCGGCCACTCCTCGGCTACGCGACCTACGACAGCGCCGCCGCCAAGGCGTACGCCGACAAGTACTGTCTCACGTACAACCCGACGTACATGGCCTACTCCGCCGACTGCGCCAACTTCGCCTCGCAGACGATGTTCGCCGGCAAGATGCCGCAGGTGCCCGGAGACTACGAGAACGGCTGGCTGTACAACAAGCACGGCACGAGTTCGCCGTCAGACGACACCTGCAGCCACCCGTGGATCGCGGTGATGCGCCAGATGGCCGTCTGGAACGGTCGCTACACCGACGCGCGCAGCACGATCAGCGAGCTCGGCAAGGGCGACTACATCTACTACGACTGGACCGGCGACGGCGTGTGGGACCACGTGGCTGAGGTCGTCGGCACAAACAGCAGCGGTCAGTATATCGTCGATGCGCACACCACCGACTACTACCACACGTTCTGGAAGATGGGTTCGTCCTCGACCAAGTACCGCTACGCACACACACGCGCTAAGGTCCCGTTGCCGACCCTCTAGACAAGGCGGAACGGGCGGCGGGGCGGCGAGGGCGAAAGGCCCCCCGCCCCGCCGCCCGTGCCCGATGTTTGCGATCACGGCAACCGGTCGGTTGGCGCTCGACTTGTCCGGTTTCACACCGATATGGGTACCACTCGACCGTGGAACACCACACCTCAGACGACGACAAGATCATCCAGTTCCCTCGTCGGCCCCGCGACGAAGACACGTCGGAGCCTGCACGTGAGAGTCGCGAAGCGCTGCGCTCCGGATGGCTCACGCAGGGCCGCCAGGCCCAGCTTCTCCAGGCACGCGCGATCGAGCTGACCGGCGTCGATCACGTAGTGCCGGTGGTCGGCGGCGGTGCCGCCCTCCATCTCGCGTTACTCGCCCTCGATCTGGCGCCGGGAAACGACGTGCTTGTGCCGTCCTTGGCGCCGGCGGCGCTGGCGGCGCTCGTCGTCCTCGCCCGCGGTCATCCTGTGTTCTGCGACATCGTCTCGCCGAGCGAGCCTGTGCTCGACCCGGACGATGTCGCACGTCGGATCACGCCGGCGACGCGCGCCATCGTCGTGTCGCACCACGGTGGCTACCCGGCATCGGTGGAGCGCCTGCGCGCCCTTGCCGACGAGCGCGGGTTGAACCTCGTCGAGGATTGTATTCAGGCGCTCGGCGCGACAGTCGGCGGACGCAGCGTCGGCACGTTCGGCCGCTTCGGCGCCTTCGCCCTGCACGGAGCCCCCGACGGGGGCGGGTTCATCGTCGCTGAGAGCGAGGCGCTGGCGCTGCGCCTTGCCGAGCTCCGCTCCCTCACCGGTCGCCCCGACGCCATGGGCTTCGAGCACTCGGTCACGCTCACGCTGGTCAACGACTATCGCATCGATGAAGCGGCGGCGGCGGCGGGAGTCGACCAGCTCGCGGACTTGCCATCGGTCGTCCGCGAACGCCGGGCGATCGTCGACGCCGTCCGCCAGCGTGCCGGCAGGCTCGGCCTCACCGTCGCCTTCGCGCCCGAGTACCTGCCCGCGGTCGCACCCGCGTGTACCACAGTGACTTTGCTCGCCGATTCGCCGGAGGTCATCCACGATCTCGCATACAAGGCGCGCCGCGCGCATCTCGACGCCGTGCAACCGGCGCCGGCCTACCACGCGCTGCAGTTCAATGCGCACGTGCCACGAACCAGCCTCGCGCAGGTTGAGGAATTCTGTAGTCGCGCACTCGAACTGCCGGCCACGCCGATGCTGCAGGAGATCGGGCTGCTATAGCTCCCAGGCACGGTCGCGCGACTAAGCCAGGTCGCGGTGCTCTTACGGAAACTCCGTCCGCAGGCTCGCCGGGTGGTCGCGTGAACCGGCGGCGGCGCCCGGCGGCACGTCGTGCATCACCATGTCTTCGAACGTATCCGGCTCGCGGATCTGGCGCACGTCGCCATCGACGACGGCGTACGCGGCCGCTCGCGGCCGCGCATTGTACGGGTTCATCATCTCCAGCGAGTATGCGCCGGTGTCGATGAAAACGACGATGTCGCCCACGGACGTCCCCTCGGGGAAGTGGCGGAACGGCGTGTCGCCGTCGCCGGCGAAAACGTCGCCGCCGTCGCACAACGGGCCGGCGAGCCGGAACGGCGCCGTCGCCGGCTGCCCGGCCCGAGTGGCGACGACCGCCGGGTAGTACCACCGGTAGTTCGTGTGCTCCAGCAGCGTGTTGAATCCGGCGTCGACCGTGAGCCAGCGCTCGTCGCCGACGCGCTTGCCACTCGCATCGCGCACGCCTTTCGTCTTCTCGTTCTCGACCGTGGTGACGAGCACGGCGGCGGTGCCGGCGATCGAGCGGCCGGGCTCGAGGAAGAGTGTCAGGCGTGGGTTGCGCCGCTCGAGCGCCGCGCAGATCGCCTCGGCGTAGTCGTCGGCGGCGAGCGTCGAGCAGAAGTAGTCGGCTGGTTGACACACGGCGGCGCTGCGATAGACGATCGCGAAGCCGCCGCCGGCGTTGAGGTGTTCAAGGTCGATGCCGTGCTGCTGCTCGGCGGCGTCGATGATGTCGAGCGCTGTCTCGACGGCGCGCACATAGGGCTCCACGCTCGTGATCTGCGAGCCGATGTGCATGTGCATGCCGCGCAGATCGATCCAGGCGCTGGAAACGGCGAGGTCGAACGCGGCCGGCGCGTCATCGCGGTCGATCCCCGCCTTGCCGCCGTGTGTCGTCGCGAGGCCCGGATGGGTGAGCGTCGGCACGTCGACGTCGATACGCAGGGCAACGTTGGCGCGTTGCTGCCGCCGAGCGGCGACGTCGGCAACGCGCTCGAGCTCGAAAAGCGAGTCGACGATGATCGCACGAACGCCCGTTTGGACGGCGAGCTCGATCTCGGCGACGGTCTTGGCGACGCCGTTGAAGACGATCTGCCGCGGAGCGAAGGCGGCGCGCAACGCCTTGATCAGCTCGCCGCCGGCATTGACCTCGACGTTGATGCCGCTGCGAAGCACGGCGTTGAGGAACCACATGTTGGAGCAGGCCTTGCTCGCATAGAAGATCTCGGTGGCGGTGTGGCGGCGCGTGAACGCCGTGCGCAGCGCGTCGATGTTCGCGGCGATCTGGCGAGCGCTGAACAGGAAGAACGGCGTCGGCACCTGCCGCGCGAGATCCGCGACGTCGAGGCCGTCGAAATGGAGGCGGTCGTCACGGATCTCAAGTGATGTTGTCACGTTCACCATCCTCTCGGCGCTGCGGTTTTACGCAGCCGTGTGCGACGAAGTATACTTCGGCTGGCCGTTCACTCCGCCCCGTGGAGACTCGATGAGCCAGGCGCAGTCCATCGCTCACCCCGATCTGAGGTCGACCGCCTTCGTCGGCGGCAAGATCCACGACTTTTAATACCTCCTCGTTCCAGTATCACACCCGGTCGCTGCCCGCCGAGCGTGGCGACCGGTAACGCCTGAGAGCGAGGCCGCGATGACCACCTACCCGAGACTCACCATCTCCTGCGACACCGTCGCCAAGAACGCCCGCGTCCTGGCCGACCGGTTGATCGCCCAGGGGATCGAGCTCATCGGCGTGACCAAGGCCGTCGACGGCGAGCCGGCGGTCGGGCAGGCGATGCTCGCGGCCGGCTGCGCCGGCCTCGCCGACTCCCGCCTGCCCGCTCTCGTGCGGCTCGCCACTCACGCCCTCGCACCGCTGACGCTGATCCGCGCACCCGAGCGCGACGAAGTCGAGGCCGTGGCGCAGGTCGCCGACCGCGTGCTGCTCTCCGACCCCGTGACCGCCCGGCGGATCGGCGCGCAGGCGCCCGGCGATCCCATCCAGATCCTGCTGACGGTGGATCTCGGCGACCGTCGCGAGGGCGTACTCCCCGAGCACGCGGCGACGGTCGCCGCCGACATCGCCACCGCCCCCGGCGTCGTCCTCGCCGGCATCGCCGTGAACTTCGCCTGCCTCTCCGGGCAGCTGCCCACGATCGAGCTGTTCCGACAGGCCGAGGCTGTTCTCGACGACGTTGCCGGCGCCTGCGCCGTCGACCCGCTCGTCTCGCTCGGCGGCACGTGCTGCGTGCAGTGCCTCGACGGCTACAGGCCGCGACACCGCACCGAGCTGCGCTCGGGCGGCGGCCCACTCTACGGCTACGACTTCGTCTCGGCCGCGGCGATCGACGGCCTGCGACGCACCGACCCGGTGCTCACGGCGGCCGTGCTCGAGTGCTATCGCAAGCCGCCGGCGCCCGCCGGCGCCAGGGGCCGCGACGCCTTCGGCCACGTGCCCGTCGCCGTGTTGCCCAATCGCGATGCGTGGTACGCGCTGCTCGCCTTCGGCCGGCGCGATTGCCAACCGGAGAGCCTCACCCCACTGCTGCTCGGCAGTGTCGTCGCTGGCATGACCAGCGACGTTACAGTGCTGATCGTCGAGCAGCCGCTCGCACCCGGCGACACCGTGTCGTTCACGATCGACTACGACGGCCTCGTGCGCGCAATGACCTCACCCTTCGTCACGAAGACGTTCACGCACGGCGACGTCCCCGCGTCCTCGAAGGGAGCATCATGACGCACGCGCAGAGCCGCTTCATCGGACCGCGCCCAAAGCTGCAGATCCTCGCGCCCGACGAGATTCGCCGCATCCACGAGACGACGCTGGAGATCCTCAGCGAGGTCGGTGTCGTGTTCTACTCGAAACGCGCGCTCGATGTGCTGGCGGAGAACGGCGCGACGGTCGACTACGAGTCGACCGTCGCCAAGCTGCCGCCAGACCTGGTCGAGCGCGCGCTCAAGACCCTGCCGCGCGCGTTCACACTCGGCGGCCGCACGCCAGACTATGACTTGCCCCTCGACGGCGAACACGCGTACGTCACCTCAGACGGTTGCGCCGTCTTCGTGCGCGACGGCGACGGCAGCGTGCGCTCCTCGACCAAGGGCGACGTCGCCGACGCCGCCCGCGTCGTCCAGGCGCTGCCCAACTTCTCCGCCACGTCGGCGCTGGTCTCCGCCCAGGACTGCCCGCCCGAGACGCGCGTGCTGCACGAGTTCGACGCGTGCATGCGCGGCTCAGCGAAGCACACGATCGTCGTCTCGATCAAGGAAGACTGGGAGGCGCGCTACCTGATCGAGATGGCGCGCGCCGTCGCCGGCGGGACCACCGAGCTTCGCGCGCACCCCACGTTCTCCGTCATCCTCTGCACGGTCTCGCCGCTGCACCAGGAGCGCTTCGGCATGGACCTCGGCTTCGCGCTCGCCGAGGCCGGCATACCGCTGATGCTCTACCCCATGCCGATCCTCGGCGCCACCGCACCGGTCACGCTGGCCGGCGCGGCGGTGATCAACAACACCGAGATAGTCGCGGCGATCACCGCCCTGCAGCTCGCCTGCCCCGGTGCGAAGATCATCCACGCCGGCGGGCCGACAGCGCTCTACATGCGCACCGGCGCCTACTTCGCCAACGTTCCGGAGGCGCTGTTGTTGCGCGGCGTCCAGGGCCAGATGGCCGACTACTACGGCATGCCGGCCGGCCTCGGCTGGGGCGGCACCAAGGCCAAGCAACCGGACGCGCAGTCGGCCTACGAGAACACGCTCGGCCTGCTGCTGGAGTTCTTCAGCGGCGCCGACTTGCTCTTCGGCGCCGGGTTGCTCGACAGCGTCCAGCAGATGTCGCTCGAGGAGCTCGTCATCGCCGACGAGACCGTCGGCATCGTCAGTCGGCTGCTGCGTGGGGTCGAGGTCGACGCGAAGCATCTCGCCGTCGACCTCATCAAGCAGATGGGCTTCGCCGGCAACTATCTGTTCGACGCGCACACACGAAAGCACGTGCGCGAGCTGTGGCAGGCACGCCTCGGCGAGACCGGCACGTTCGAGAGCTGGCGGTCGAGCGGCGCGCCGAGCACGGTGCAGAAGGCGCGCCGCACGGTCGACGCGATCCTCGCGGCCGAGCCAGTCGGGTTCCCCGACGACCTCGGCCGCGAGTTCGATCGCATCATCGCGTCGGTCGGGCTGTGAGCAGCCGAACATGAAACGCATACGACTCAAGTCATCGGCGAGAGACCACCCGGGCGATGGACGCTCCCGTTGGGCGCGCGGCATCGCCGCGCCCGGTCCCGCCTGCGGCCTGTGTGCCGCACTCTGAATCGAAAGGAACCACCGTGGCTTATGCAGACGGATGCTACGTAGGTAAGCGGGTCAAGCTGGAGTTGATCTCGCCCGAGCAGATCCGCACGATCCATGAGAGCACGCTCGATGTGATCGCCGACATCGGCGTCAAATTCCACTCGCGGAAGGCACTCGACATCCTCGCCGAGCACGGCGCCATCGTCGACTACGAGTCGACCGTCGCCAAGATCCCGGCCGACGTCGTCGAGCAGGCGCTCGCCAGCGTCCCCGAGAAGTTCGTCCTCGGCGCCCGCAATCCCGAGTACGATCTGCCGCTCGACGGCGAGCACGTGTACATCAGCTCGGACGGCTGCGGACTCTCCTTTCGCGACTTCGACGGCACGATCCGCTCGTCGCGCAAGGAGGACCTGGCGAACTGCGCCAAGATCGTGCAGGCGCTCGACCACGTGTCGGCGACCTCGGCCGTGGTCTCCGCCCAGGACTGCCCCGTGGAGACGCGCGTGCTGCACGAGTTCGACGCCTGCGTGCGCAACTCCGAGAAGCACAACATCGTCGTTTCGATCAAGGAGGACTGGGAGGCGCGCAGTCTGATCGAGATGGCCGCGGCTCTGGCCGGCGGAGCCGATGAGCTCCGCCGCCGGCCCATGTTCACGGCGATCATCTGCACAGTGTCGCCGCTGCATCAGGAGCGCTTCGGCATGGACCTCGCACTGACACTGGCTGAAGCCGGCATCCCGATCAGCTTCTACCCCATGCCGATACTCGGCGCCACGGGCCCGGTGACGATCGCCGGCTCCGCCGTCGTCAACAACGCCGAGCTCGTCAGCGGGACCGTCCTCGTGCAGCTCGCCCACCCCGGCGCCAAGGTGATCCACGGCGGCGGCCCGACGGCGATGTACATGAACTCGGGCGCGTACGCAAGCAACTCGCCCGAAGCCATACTGCTGCGCTCGATCCAGGGTCACATGGCCGACTTCTACAAGATGCCGGCCTGGTACGGCGCCGGAGCGACGACCGCCAAGGAGCCCGGCGTGCAGTCGGCCTACGAGAACACGATCGCGATGTTCATGGCCTACGCCAACGGCGCCGACGTGACCTTCGGCACCGGCCTGCTCGACGGCTCGCGCATCCTCTGCCTCGAGAACATGGTCGTCGACAACGAGATCCTCGGCATGGTCAAGCGCATTCTGCGCGGCGTCGAGGTCAGCGACGAGACGCTCGCCGTCGGCCTCATCAAGAAGATGGGCTTCAACGGCAACTACCTCTTCGATTCGCACACTCGTAAGCACGTACGCGAGCTCTGGCAGGCGCAGCTCGGCGAGACCGGCACGTTCGAGGCGTGGCGAGCCGCCGGCCAGAAGAGCACGATCGACAAGGCACAGGACAAGGTCCGCGAGATCCTCGCCGCGCCGGCGGTCGAGTTCCCCGCCGACCTCGGCCGCGAGTTCGACGCGATCATCGCCGCGGCGGGCAAGTAGCGCGGCGGCCGTTCTGGGAGCGGGCGCATAGCACCATGATGGTATCCTTGGCGGCAGGAATCCGAGGCCAAGGGGGGACCATGAACCACCGTCGTCCAGCCGCTAGATCGTCGTCGGTCGCGCGCATCGCGGTGCGGCTCGTCACATGCGCGCTCGCTGCCATAGCAGCGCTCTTGCTGCTCGCCGGCACAGCCTTCGCCGTCGACGGCGTGCGCCTCTTTTCCAAGAGCAACCCGCTCGTCAACGACCGCCAGACCGATCCATCCACCGGCGGCCAGATGCTCGTCTTCGCCGACGCATCGCCGGACCCGTTCGGCGGCCCCTTCCTCTGGTCGCGCGTGTGGGCATTCAACTTGAGCACGCGCTACGGTTGGGAGATCTCACCGACGGCGATCAAGGGGCCGCAGTTCGTGCCCAGCGTGTGCGTCTTGAACGGTGTCGTTTACGCCGTGTGGGTCTCGTCGGATACGCTCACCGACCCCGGCAACGTCGACTTCGACCTCTGGCTCTGGCACGGCGACGCGGCCGGCAACGGGGCGGCCCCCACTCTGCTCATTTCTGGACCCGCGGCCACCAACCAGACCGCACCCGACATCGGCGTCGTGACGTATCCGGACGGGCCACACGTGGTCGTCGCCTGGCAGGACACGCGTGACCACGGCACCGCGGCACCGCTGATCCACATGCTCGACCTCCCCAAGGACAGCGACGCGAACGGCACGCCCGACTATCTGGAGCCGGGCTACGACCCGGCGACCGCGGCGACGGAGCCGATCAGCGCCTCGACGATCGCCCAGCACGATCCCACCGTGGGCCCGCGTGGCGTGTTCTGGACGGACGAGCGCTATGGCGCCGTGGGTGGCTACAAGAGCACCATCTTCCGCTACGACCTGACCGTCGGCCCGCCTCCTGCGGCTGGCATCTTCTTTCAAGATGCGGCCGACTACACCGACAGCGAGCAGCCGGCCGCCACCAGCAGCGGCTGCGCCTGGCTGCGCATGGGGCCGGCGTGGCCGTCGGCCGAGCCGTGGTTCATGGACACGGGGACGGCGGTACCGCACCTGGCGGCGATCGTCACCAATCCCACGGCGATCGCGACCTACTCCACCACCTCGATGAAGCGCGTGCCGCTGGCGATCGTCGCCGGTCACCGCGGCGCCAGCGACGCCGACTCCGACATCTTCTTCGCCGACTCGGCGACCGGGCAGACGATCCCCGTCTGCAACGTCGGCACGACGGCGATGAACGTCAACACCAAGGCACGCTACTCGCAGGTCCAGCCGGCGATCACCAGCACGCCGGGCGGCACACGCATCGTGTGGATCGACCGGCGCCAGAACGCCGCCGGCACGCTGGCCGCCGATCTCGTGTCGTGGCTCTACACGGCGATCGTGCCGAAGGTGATTGTCGCCGCAAACCACAGCTCCATCGGTCTCGGCGGCACGGTGACGTTGACCAGCGCCGTGACGCCGAACGAGAAGGGCTGGAGGGTGAGCTTCCAGCGTGGCACGAAGTACACGGACCCACTCTTCAACACCACCCGCTACAAGGGGTGGACGGCGATCAAGACCGTCTACCTCTCGCGCTACTCCAAGGCGCTGTGCACGTGGCGGCCGATGCGCAAGGGCACCTATTATGTGCGCGCCTGGTTCAACGGCGCCGGGGCGAGCGGCACCGTGCCCAACACGAGCCCCGTGCTCAAGATCGTCGTACACTAGGCACGTGGACGGACCGGCCGCCAGGGCGCCGCGCGAAAAGGGCTTCTCCAAGGACGCCGACAAGCTCATCCGACGCCTCTCGCTGGTGGCGCTGCTGCTCTCCCGTCACGGCCAGCCGGTCACCGCCGCCGAGATCCGCCGCCAGGTCGAAGGCTACCCGCTGATGACCGACGACGCCTTCAAGCGCCGGTTCTACGAAGACCGTGCCGAGCTCGCCGCGCTCGACGTCGACATCCGCAGTGAGCCCGATGCGGAGAGCGCCGGCGAGCTCTACAGCCTGCCGGCCTCCGGCTATTATCTGCCCGCCGTGTGGTTGACCCGCGAAGAGGTCACGGCGCTCGCCGCCTGCCTGCTGGTGCTCGAGGACCGCTTCGCCTACTCCCAGCCGCTGCGACTGGCGCTCGTCAGTCTCGCCCAGGGGCGGCCGGAGCTGCTGCAGCGCGAGTCGGCGCCGCCGGTCGCCGTGCTACCGGAGGCCGACGCACTGCGCGGCGCATCGCAGCTGCCCAAGCTGCAGGCGGCGATCGCCGACCACAAGACCGTGACGTTCACCTACTACGCGATCGGCCGCGATGAGGAGCTAGAGCGCACCGTCGACCCGTACGGCCTGCAACTCGTCGGCGACGAGTGGTACCTGGTCGGCTACTGCCATCTGCGCGAGAGCATCCGTACCTTCAGGCTCTCGCGCATCCGCTCCAAAGTGCGCCATGCGACGCGCGCGCCGCACGACTTCAACGTGCCCGCCGACTTCTCGCTCACAGCCTATCGCGACCGGCCGGCGTGGCAGCTCGGCGCGCCGCAGGCGACCGCCGAGATCGACGTCGACGAGTCGATGGCGTGGTGGGTCGAGGCGCACTTCGGCCACTCTGGCACGATCACGGCGCGCCCCGCCGACGGTGGCGCGGGCGGCGGCGCGCCGGACGACGCCGGCCAAGCCGGCGGCATCCGTTTCGCGACACGGTACGCCGCCGCACGTCCGCTCGTCTCGTGGATGCTCGGGCTCGGCGCGGCGGCCACGGTCGTGGCGCCGGCGGAGCTGTGCGACGCAGTCGCAGTGCAGCTCCGCACACTGCTCGACCGCCTCGCCGCGCCACCCCGGCTTGCCGCGACGCGAACGGACGCCCGGTCTACCGCCGTCGCCAGGCCCCAGCCCGGCGACTGGCATGTCGAGGTCGACCGCTTCACGCGACTGACGGCGCTCGGCAGCTACCTGCTCCAGCACTGCGGCGCCGCCGGCGAGGCCGAGCTCGACGTGAACGAAGTCTGCACGGTACTCACCACCGACATCGAGACGCTCAAGTCGGACGTTCGCCTTCTGCGTCTCGTCAACTTCGGCGGCGACGGCGCCCTCATGTGGGCCGAGTTCAATGGCGACGCGCTGGTCGTGACCTGCGACCTGGCAGGGCCTGCCCTGGCGGCACCGGCGCGCCTCTCGCCGCTGCAGGCGGACACCTTGCTGCTCGCGATCGAACTGGTCGGCGGCCAGCTGCCGGTCGAGTCGGGCGCGGCGCTCGCCGGTGCCGCAGCGAAGCTGCGCGCCGCCCGCCGTGCCGCCTCGTCCACCCTGGCCGCCGATGACATCCTCGTCCCACAGACCG
>PKYG01000134.1:26435-34134 GCA_003132585.1 Actinomycetota bacterium | reverse complement strand
CTCGTGCGCAGTCGCGGCGAATGGTACTTCGTCTCCTACTGCCGCCGGTCGCGCGGCACGCGCGTGTTCCGCGTGGCGACGACCAAGCGGGCAACCGTGCGCCGCGAGCGCTTCGAACCGCGCGACGACCTCGAGCTCGAGCTGTACCGTCGCGAAGGCATCCCCACCTCGACGCGCTACGCGCCCAAGTCGGCGCGGCTCTGGTACAGCCCCGAGGTGAGTCGCTGGATCGCCGAGCGCCAGCCGGTGACGACGTTGGTCGACGGCGCCTGCGTCGCCGCGCAGCCGTATGTAGACGAAGCATGGCTCGTGCACTATCTGCTGCGCTTCGGCGGCGAGGCCCTGCCGCTCGACCCGGCTGTCGCGGTCGAGCGTCTGCGCACCGCCGCCGAAGCGCTCCTCGTGCGTTATACTTCGCGTCTGTGATCCTCGTCGCGCTGACCCACACGCACGTCGCCGCCCCGCTCGCCGCGAGTGCCTTCCACTACTACTGGACGGTCAACTCCTACTTGTGGCCGTGGGGCCAGGGCATCCTCTGCGCCGGGATCGGCTTCATGGTCGCCCACAAGACCAACCGCAGCGTGTTCAACTGGGTTTTCACCGGCCTCCTCTGCGGCATCATCCTGTTGTCGCCGATCGGCTTGGCATTCATGGCAGTCGCCTATTTCGCCTATCCGCTGGCGCCGCCGGAGTACCAGAGCCGGCGGATCCTCGGCGCGCGCCGGCGCGCGCCGCGCAGCGAGCGCGACGAAGCGATCCGCCGCGACGAGCGGCGGCGGCGCGGCATGGAGAGCCGGCGCAAGTGACGCCGCCGGCGTGGGTCTTCGCGGGCACGCGCCGCGTCGAACTCGACGGCGTCGACCACTTCGAGCCGCCGCCGAGGCACGCGCCACCCGAGCCTGTCGACTGGGCGATCGAGTGCACCCTCGCCGACTCGATCGCCACTCCCCCGCTCGCCGACCTCGCTCAAGGCTGCCGGCGTATCGCGATCGCGATACCGGACGCCTCGCGGCCCTGTCCGAGCGAGCGCATCCTCACGCATCTGCTCGCGACGCTCAACGCCGCCGGCATCGGCGACGCCCACGTCACCGTGGTCGTTGGCTGCGGTCTGCATCGCAGCACGACCGCAGCCGAGAAGCGCGACCTCGCCGGCGCGGAAGTGTGCGATCGCGCCGCCGTGATCGACGCCCAGGGCATCGAACAGCAGAGTGTCGATCTCGGCGTCACCGCGCACGGCGCGCCCGTGCTGCTCAACCGCGCCGTCGTCGACGCCGACCTGACGATCACCGTCGGCGTTGTCGAGCCGCACCTTTACGCCGGCTTCTCAGGCGGCGTCAAAGGCGTCTCGATCGGCTGCGCCGGCGAACCGACGATCGCCTGGACGCACCGGCCGGCGTTCATCTCCGAGCGCGGCGTCGTGCTCGGCTCGTTGCACCGCAACCCGTTTCAGCGCACGCTGCGGGAGATCGCGGCGCGGACGAAGCTCGCTTACGCCGTGAACGTCGTGATGGACGACGAAGACCGACCTGTGGCGATCGCCGCCGGCGACCCCGTGAACGTGCAGGCGACGCTCGCGCACGCCCACAGCGGCGCCTGGATGCGGGCCGTCGACGGACGCTTCGACCTCATCGTCGCCGGCATCCACGCGCCCAAGGACGAGAACTTCTACCAGGCGTCGCGGGCGGCGACCTACCTCGGTCTCGTGGCGGCGCCTGCCGTCACCGACGGCGGGCTCATCCTGATCTGTGCCGACCTGCCGTTGGGCGCCGGCGACGGGCCCGGCGAGCAGAACTTCGCCGCCGTGCTCGCTGGCGCCAAGCCGGCCGAACTGATCGCGCGCGGCCTGCGCGAGCCGCTCGGCCCCGGCGGTCAGCGCGCCTTCGTGATGGCGCGCGTACTGCAGCGCTTCCGCGTCGGCGTGCTCGGCGCGCGCGCACCGGAGGTGCTGGCGCCGCTCGGCGTGTCCGCCTACGAGAGCTACGCCGAGGCGCTCGCCGCCGAAGCCCGGCGCCTCGGCCGTCCGCCGCGCGTGCTTGCCATCGCCGATGCGATGCTCACCGTCGTCCATGCTGCCTGAGCGCATGCCACGACCAGCATCGGGGAAGACTCCCCTTCGTACACCTTAGGAGCCACGCATGGGCCACGGCATCAGGATCGCGCGCATATTCGGTATCGACATCGACCTGCACCCGAGCTGGTTCATCATCCTGATCCTGATCGTCTGGTCGCTGGCGACCAATGTGTTCCCCGCCTCGTATGCGTGGAGCACCGACACCTACTGGTCCGTCGCTGTGGTCGCGGCGCTGATGCTCTTCCTCTCGGTGCTCGTGCACGAGCTCGCGCACTCGCTCATCGCCCAGGCGCAAGGCATCAAGGTGAAGAGCATCACGCTGTTTCTGCTCGGCGGCGTGTCGAGTATCGAGCAGGACGCGAGCAGCCCGGGCCGCGAGGCGCTGATGGCCGCCGCCGGGCCGTTCACGAGCCTCGTCATCGGCGCCGCACTCTGGGGTCTCGGCGTGGCGCTGCACGCCCACGAAGTAGTGAGCGCCACGCTGCTCTACCTCGGCGGCCTCAACATCCTGCTCGCCGGTTTCAACCTGTTGCCCGGATTCCCGCTCGACGGCGGCCGCGTGCTCCGCGCCATCCTCTGGGCCCGCTGGCGCGACTTCGACCGCGCGACCCGCGGCGCCGCGCGCGTCGGCCACGTGTTCGGCTACCTGCTCATCGGCGCCGGCTTCCTCCTCGCCGCCAGCTATCGCGACACATTCGGCGGCATCTGGCTCGCATTCATCGGCTGGGTGCTCGTCCAGGCTTCACAGGCGAGCGGCGCGCAGGCGAAGTTGCGCCACGATCTGGCGGGCCTCACTGTCGGCGACATCATGTCGGCGCCGGCCGCGATGGTGCCGCCGAACATCACACTGGCAGCGGCCGCCGACCGCTACTTCGTGCCCTTCGGCGCCCGCTGCCTGCCAGTCGACGGCGGCAACGACGAGTTCGACGGCCTCGTGTGCATCGGCGATCTCAAGCGGGCCTCGCCCGAGCAGATGGAGCACGACCGCGTCAAGGACGTGATGTTGCCGCGGTCGGACGTCGTCACGATCGAGCCGGAGCGGCCCGCCACGGAGGCAGTGCAGCTGATGGCCAAGAAGCAAGTGAACGTGCTGGCGGTGGTCAAGTTCGGAAGACTGATCGGCACCGTCGACCGCACGGCCGCCCTGCGCTCCATCGACCGTTCCGGCTAGGGCATCTTGACGACGACCACGGCGCAGTCGTCGCTGAGCACGCCACCAGAGTAGCGCCGCACCGTCTCCACCAGCCCCTCGGCGATCTCCCTGGAGCCGCGGTCGATGCGCGCGCGGATGGCCTTGCGCAGCCGCGCTTCGCCGTACATCGTGCCGTCCTTGAGAGCTTCGGTCAGACCGTCGGTGTAGAAGACCATCGCCGCGTCCTCGGGCAGCACGGCGCGATTCGTCGTGTAGGTCTCACCCTTTTCGATACCGATCGGCAAGCCGCCGAAATCGGCCACGGGGAACTCGCGGCCGGCGACGAGGACGATCGGCCGCGGGTGGCCTGCCACGGCGTACTCGATCATGTGGCGAGCGACGTCGATGTAGGCAACGAGCATCGTCACGAACGGCTGCTGCGGCGTCTGCGTGAGCACCGTCGTATTGAGCCGCGAGAGACTCTCCCCGGGCGAGCTCTCGGCGGCGTAGGCGCGCAGCATGTAGCGCACGACTGCGGTGTGTGCGGCAGGCTGCAAGCCCTTTCCGCACACATCGCCGATCGCCACCATCAGGCGACCGGGGCCAAGCGAGACAAGGTCGTAGAAGTCGCCGCCGACGCGCGATACCTGGGTCGCCGGCCGGTAGCGCTTGCCGATGTCGAGCCCGGGCACCGCCGGCGGCTCTGTGAGCAGCGCCGTTTGCAGCGTATCGGCGATCTCATGCTCGCGCTTGTAGGCGAGCGCGTTGCCGAGACTCGCGCCCAACTGAGCCGCGAGCGTCGTCGCCAGCAGCTCGTCGTCCGCCGAGAAGTAGCCGGCGACGACGCCCGAGAAGACCAGCGACGCCGTCGCGCCGAGCTGGTCGCTGTCGAGCGGCACCAGCAGAGCGCTGTTGCGGACGGGCACCGGCCGTATCTTGTCTGCGCGCGTACCGCCCGGGTCGGGATAGGCGTCGCCCAAGAGCTTGATCGCCATCTCGGTCAGTTCGACGAGCGGATCGCGCAGCACCTCGGGCATCAGTGGTGGCGGCGCCGCGCCGAGGCCTATCGGCCGCCACTCCTCGACCACGTGCAGCGCCTTGATCTGCAGCTCTCCCTCCTCGTACGTGACCACGGCGCCGGCGCGCGCACCGAGCAGATCGACGCCGCTGTGGATCGTCTGGTCGAGCAACCACTGCGGGTCGGTGCGCAGGTGGTGACTGAGGGCGAGCGAGATCTCCTGCAGCTGGTGAAGCTGGCGGGTGAGCATGTCGAGATGCTCCGCCGTGCTGCGTTCGGTGTCAAAGAGCTGGGCGTTGTCGATCGCCAGCGCGGCGAATCGGCAGATCGCTTCTGCGAGCTCGATCTCCTCGTCCTGCAGATCGCGCGACTCACTGTCGGCGAAGAGTTCGACGACGCCGATCACTCGATCGCGCGTGCGCAGCGGCAGGTCGAGTTGAGTCATGTGACCGTAGTGTTCCCAGAGCCGCAATTCGGCGTCGTTCAAGCGTCGATCCTGCCGGTCGCGCACGAACACCGCCTGGCGGCTGCCGACCGCCAAGCTCGGCACCGCCCACTCCGAGAGCCGCCCCTGCCACTCCGCCCACTCCGGGTGCTCGAACGTTCCGTCGGCGAAGCTGACGAGGAGGTTCAGCCTTTCTTCGCCGGCGTTGAACGTGTAGATGTCGCAGCTCTCCATGTCGAGCGCGTCGATCAGGCGCATCGACACCGCCTCGAGCACGCGCGAGAGATCGAGCGAGGCAGCGAAGTCGAGCGAAGAATCGCGCACGAGCTCGAGCGCATGACGGCGTTCCTGAAGCTCGGCCATGAGGCGCGAGTTCTCAATCGCGATCGCCGTGTAGCGCGCGACCGTCTCGGCGAAGCGCAGCTGCTCCGCCGAGTACGGGCCGGCCGCGGGCGGACGCGCGAAGGCGACCACACCGATGTCGTGGCCGAAGGCGCGCATCGGCGCGATCAGCAGCCGCTGGTGCGCGAAGTTCTCGTCGTCGGCGGGCGCCGCTGCCGGCCGCCCGCCGGTGTTCTCCAGCTCCACGACCTGGTCCTCCTGCAACGCCTGCACGGCCGCCGGCACCGCCGCGAACGGATAAGAGATCGCGCGCGCGTCGACGCCCTGACCGAAGCCCGCCAACCCGGCCCACTCATCGCCGCGCAGCAGCAGCACGATTCCGGTGGCGGCATCGACCTGCTCACCGATGCGCTCGACCACATACTGCAGCATCTCGTCGAGGTCGCCCCTCGTGCTGCTCATGCTGAGCACATCCGAAGTCGCCTCGGCCAGCTGCGCGCGCAACGTCGCGCGCGTGGAGATGCCGGTCAGGCGGTCGATCAGGTAGGAGAGCCCGACAAGCGCGACGCCGGTGAGGAACCCAAACACCACGACGAGGATGTTTTCGCCGGCGAAGGCGTGCTGGTAGATGAGCACCGCCACGGTGAGCAGGCCGCAGATGAAGGCAACGCCGGCGACGACACGCTCGCGCGCCGAGACGGCAACCAGCGCGAGCGGGACCAGGTAGAGACCGGCGAAGCTGTGACCCGGAGCCAGAAGTAGATCGACCACGAGCACAGCGAGGATGCCGGCGGCGGTGACGGTGGCGGCGAAGCCGTGGTGCGCGCGAAGCCAGGCCACACGGCGCACGGTGCGCGGGTGACGACGCTCCGTCACGCTCAGTCTGGAGGGATGGTCCCTCTCCGACACAGACGCCTCCCGTCCGCCGGGATCAGGCTCAGGCACCAACCTGAGACTGGGCTTCATATGCTACTGCCTGCTTCTGAGGCACACAAGGAACCTGTGGGTGCGGAGGGGCGAAGTAGGCGGCGGGCCGCNNGCGGCCCGCCGCCTACTTCGCCAGCCGCTTCTGCAGCTTGTCGGAGGTGAGCTCACGCAGCGCGTCGGCGGCGATCCAGCGCGCGCTGCGCAAACCGGCGGCAGCGCGCGAACCGCCGCCCGGCGCGCTCGCCGCGTCGCGGATGCGCTCGCCGGCGGCGATCGCCGCCGCATTGAGCGCACGGTTGCGCTTGCCGATCTGGCGCAGTGCCCAGTTGACCGCCTTCTTGACGAAGTTGCGCTCGTCGTCGACCGCCGCCTCGATGATCGGCAGGAAGCGCCGAAGGACTTCGTCCGGCGCTTCCTTGTCGTGCACGGCGAGGCAGGCCATCAAAACGAATCCGGCGCGCTTGACGAACTCCTCGTCGCGCGCGCTCCATTCGACCGCTTTGGCGTGCGCCCAGGGCGTTCGGTCGAAGAGGTTAGAGCAGACCTGGTCGCACACGTCCCACGAGTCGAAGTCGGCGACCCAGAGCTCGATCTGCTCCTCGGTGACCAGCTTCGGGTCGTCGATCATGCCGGCGAGTAGCCGCGCCTCGTGGTTGCCGGTGTGCCAGAGGGCAAGCGCAAGATCGTGGTCGCCGCGCAGCCGCCGGGCGATCTTGCGCAACTCGTAGATCGAGATGCCGAAGGCGTCGTCGGTCTTGATGCCGTAGCGCGCCATGCCGGCGCGATTGGTCTCGTTCGTCTGCGCCGCAAGCAGCGTCATGACTTCGTCACAGGTCATGCACGTCAGTCTATCGCCCTCCGTCTCTCGTCGGGTAGAATCGGCGTCCGTGCAGCGACTCTCCCGACGTTCGGTTGGCTGCGGCTCGTGTGATCCCGCAGTGGAGGAGGTAGTCAAGTGACCAGTGCGCGCCTCGAAGTGTGGACCCGCGACGACTGCCGCCAGGTCCACCATGCATCCCTCAGCGTTCTCGCCGAGACCGGCGTCGAGATCAAACACGCGGCCGCGCGCGAGCTGCTCGCCGCGGCCGGCGCCAAAGTCGACGGCACGCGCGTGCGCATCGGCGCCAACGTCGTCGACAAGGCGCTCGCGTCGGCGCCCACGCACTTCCAGATCAAGCCGCGCCCGGCGTGCGCCGGCAGAGCCGGCGCCGATGGCGCGGCTGTCGCCGGCCGCGCCGAGTCGGGCGCGCCCGCCGCGCTCCCCCTCGCGCCGCTCGAGATGAAGCTCGGCCACATCTACTTCGGCACGGGTCCGGACTGTCTTTACACGCGCGACTGCGACACCGGCGAGCGTCGGCGCGCGCGGCTCGACGACGTCGAGGGCATGGCGGCCCTGTGCGAGAAGTTGCCCAATATTGACTTCGTCATGTCGATGGGTCTCCCCGCGGACGTCACCTCCGACATCGACGACGTGAGCCAGTTCGGCGCGATGCTCGCCGGCACGCGCAAGCCAATCGTTATCTCGAGCGCCCACGACGGCGAGCCGCTGCGCACGATGCGCGAGATGGCGTCGCTCTGTGGTGAGGCCGAGAGCTTCGCCTGCCTCACCATGGCTTCGCCGCCCCTGAGTCACGACCACGAGGCGATCGACAAGGCGATCGTCTGCGCCGAGCTCGGCGTGCCGCTCGTGCTGGCGCCGGCGCCATCGGCCGGCAGCACCGGGCCCAGCTCGATCGCCGGCTGCGTCGTCGTCGGCAACGCCGA
>PKYG01000134.1:25966-26420 GCA_003132585.1 Actinomycetota bacterium | reverse complement strand
CCCGAGAGCTTCCTCGGCGAGCAGGCCGCCTGTGACCTCGCGCGCCACTACGGTCTCCCGTGCTGGTCGTACGCCGCCTGTTCCGACAGCAAGATCCTCGACGAGCAGTACGCCCTCGAGGTCGGTGTCACGACGATGCTCGGCGCCCTCTCGCGCGCGACGCTGCTGCACGACGTCGGCTATCTCGAAGCCGGACTGCAGAGCTCCGCCGCCGGCATCGTACTCGGCGACGAGATCGCCGGTTTTGCGCGCGCCTTCCTCAAGAACGTGGCGACCGACGACGAGGCGCTCGCCNNTGCGTCGTCGTCGGCAACGCCGAGGTGCTCAGCGGGCTCGCCGTGCACCAGCTCGCCAACCCCGGCGCCCCGTTCGTCTACGGCACCGGCATGGGCGCGATGAACATGCGCACCGCCGTCGACGCCTACGTCGTGCCCGAGAGCTTCCTCGGCGAGCA
>PKYG01000134.1:25374-25881 GCA_003132585.1 Actinomycetota bacterium | reverse complement strand
CGACCGACGACGAGGCGCTCGCCATTGAGGAGATCAGCGCCGTAGGACCGGGCGGCAATCACCTCGCCCGGCCGTACACGCGGACGCACCACCGTGGCTTCTGGCATCCGTCGCTGATCGACCAGACGGTGTACGACCGCTGGCATGCGGCAGGCGCGACGACGCTCCGCGAGCGGCTCGACGCGCGCACCATCGAGCTGCGCGCGGTACCGCGCGCGCACGTGCTCGGCGACGACGTGCGCGCGCAGCTCGCGCAGCTTATCGACCGTCACCGCGCGTAGGCGCGACCGCCGGCTGCGCGTGCGCACCGGCCTGAAATAGTGGGGGCGGCGGCGCTGGCGCGCCGCCGCCCCCACTCGTTCCCGTCAGTTTGCGCGAACCGCTACGAGCGAAGCTCCGCGTCTGCCGCCGCGAGGATCCTCGTGAGCTCCGCCGCCTTGTCTGCGTCGAGCGGCTCCGGCTCGTAGTTCTTCATGATGCGCTCGGCGCGCTCGCGCGCGACCTCGA
>PKYG01000134.1:0-25366 GCA_003132585.1 Actinomycetota bacterium | reverse complement strand
CCAACCTGCTTGACGACGTCCACGGCCAGCGTCTCTTCACTGAACTCGATGTCGAGCAGCGCGTAGCGGCCGCGCGTGTAGATGTCGTAGTCGAGCATGATGTGCTCGGGGCTGAAGCGCGTATACACGTTGGTGAGACCGATGCCGGTCGCCAGCTCGGCACCTTCGAAGCCGAAGAGCGACATGTCCTGGCTCGCCTCGACGGCCGCCTGCCAGGTGCCGGGCATCTCGGAGTCGGTGCTCGAGAAACCGGCGAGATTGGGCACGCCCCAGGAGTGGGCGACCTCGGTAGCGAGAAACCGGCAGCGCGAGTCGAGCGGGTAGCTGACGAAGTTACCGGTGCGCGGGTCGGCGTAGCTCTGCAGGATGGAATGCCCCACGGGGGCGCCGGGGAAGGCGAGCTGCAGCAGTACGGTGGCGCTGACGTTCTCGGCGGCTGCTTGAGCGAAGGCGCCGGCCTTGGTCGCCGGCGCTGTGGTACCGAGCGTCGGCATGGTGACGAAGACGACTGGCACGCCGGCCTCGGCGAAGACGAGCGCCGCCTCAATGCCATCCTTGTCTTGCACGAGCGGCGAGATGACGCCAATCAGATCGCTGAGCACCGGCTTGCGGCGCAATTCCTCGGCGCTGCCGGCGACGGCCGTGGCCATCTCGACGGCGTAGCGCGCGAGCTTCTCGCCCTGCACCATGCCTTGCAGATGCTTGACCGTGTTGTTGAAGCCGGCGTCGAGCTCGTGCAGCTGCGCCGTCTCGCCGCAATCGCCGGCACTGACGGTGGGCCACCAGAACGAGATCGCCGGCAGGTAGTCGGTGAGACGCGTGATCTGCGCAAGGTCGGCCTTGGTCGACATGCGGTGCTGGCGCGTCTTGAGATCGACGATCTCGACGCCGCAACCGTCGGTGGTGCAGTACGTGCGACCGTCGGAGAGATCGAGGTCGCAGCTCGCGTCGCGCGCGCCGAAAGGGAAGGAGCGCGGCGCCTTCGCCATCGCCGCGAGCACGAGCTCCGGCGGGAACTTGACGATCCGCGTCGCCTGGTCAACCCTGGCGCCCGCCTGTTCAAGGATAGCGAGCGCCTTCGAGGACGGGAATTCGACGCCGACGCGCTCGAGGATATCGAGCGTGGCTTGCTTGAGAATGTCAAGTTGCTGCCTGCTATGGAACTCGACCTTGAAGTCGCTCTTGAGCGGCTCGATGGGCGGGCGTTGGATCGACCCCACGAAGACTGCCTCCTGCGTCGCGGCAACCACGATGGCACGCTTTGGTTGGAGTTGTTGCGGCGGACACTCGTGCCCCAGCGCCCGCGGCACAGGCGAGTTTACACCAGCGCACCCAGGGTCGGGCAACCTGCACGGTCACCCCTGCTCGCTGTAGACTGGGCGCGACGCCGGCGGAGCCGGCGTCGCGCCCACGAGATCCCGACCGGAGGCGACACGGTGCTTGACGCGACGTTCGTACTCATCGGCGCGACGGGCAGCCGCGTGGTCTTCGCTGTCGTCGCCGTCGCACTCGTCACCGCTCTCTTCCTGGTCTATCGAACGTCGCGTCGTATCGGCCGCGGCGCCGCCATCCACACCTTCACCTCTGAGCTGCCCGAGTACGTCGACATCGGTTCGTGGAACACGCCGCCGGTGGAGATGCCGATGAAGCTCAAGCTCGTCAGCGTCGATGTGACCACGCAGGCGTTCGACAACCTCATGTTCCGGCTGCCCGAAGCGATGCACGCCGATCTGCCGGACGAGGTCGGCACCGTGGTTGCGCTCAGGTGGCTCGACCAGCGGGTGTGGTCGCTCGGCGACGCGAGCGGACGCAAATGGACGGGCCGCGTGCGCGTCGTCGATCTGGCCAGCCGCAAGTGCATCGCCGAGGGCTCGTTCGACGGCGCCGCGCCGCCGCAGCCTGCCGGCGCGGCGCCTCGCGACGACGTCTACGGCGAGCGGCCAATCGCGGCGATCGTCGACTGGCTCGTGTCGCTGCCGCAGGCGTCGGCGAGGGAGCGCGCGATGACTGAATCGCACCCGCGATGAGCCGGCCACGAACGCGATGAGCCGGCAGCGAACGCAATGAGCCGGCCGCTGCTGATCGTCAACCCCGCTGCCAGCAGCGGCCGCACCGGCAAGGATCTCGCCGACCTGCTCCCCGCCGTCGAGCGGTCGCTCGGCGACGTCGAGATCGCCCCTACGGCGCGCCGCGGCCATGCGGCGGAGCTGGCGCGCCGCGGCGCCGAAGACGGTCACGACCTGATCGTCGCCGTCGGCGGCGACGGCACCCTCAACGAGGTCGTCAACGGCGTGCTGCAGTTCGCTGCCGCCGAGCGCGAGCGCACGGACCGTGACGAGGCCGGCCCAGCCGGCTCCGCCCAGGCCGGCCCACGCCTCACTCCGCATGTCGGTCTGATCGCCGCCGGCACCGGCGGCGACTTCCGCCACTCGCTCGGCATCGAGAACCGGCCGCAGGCGTACCTGGACGCGATCGCCGGCGGCGGCGAGCGCACGGTCGACGTCGGGCAGGCGCGCTTTCGCATGCCCGGCGGCGAGATGGTCGAGCGCTTCTGGGTGAACGTGCTCTCGGTGGGCGCCGGCGGCCTCGTCGTGCGCTACATCGAGCGGCTGCCGGCGGCGCTCGGCGGGCGCACGACGTACTACCTCGCCTCGCTGTCGGCGATCGCCCGCTGCGTGCGCACGCCACTGAACTGCACGGTCGTGACCGGCGGCCAGAGCCACAAGCGGCACCTGGCCGCCTGCGAGATCGCGATCTGCAACGGCTCCGTCTTCGGCGCCGGCATGCAGGTCGCGCCGATGGCGCGCATCGACGACGGGCAGCTTGAGGCGATCATCGTCGACGCGGAGAGCAAGCGCGAGCTGGTGCGTCTCCTCCGCAAGGTCTACACCGGCGAGCACATCGGCGCCCCTGGTGTCGAGCACGTGAGCTGTGAGCGCATCGAGATCGACCTCGACGAGGAGGCGACGGCGCGCCAGTCGAGCAGCCAAGCCGCCGGGCGGCGGGCCATCGCCAAAGCCCGCGACCGCTTCACGATCGAGATCGACGGGGAGCCGAGCGGCGGTCTGCCGCTGACGGTCGACGTGCTGCCGAACGCCCTGACGCTGCGCTGTTAGCGCCTACACCCCGTGCGGCTTCTTGCGCGCGATCAGCGCCTCGAGGTAGCGCGACTTCATCTGCCTGCTCGCCAGCGCCTGCTTGGCCGGCGGCAGCTTGAGGATCACGCCGAGGATCGCCGCCATGGAACGATGGCTGGCGCGCGCGGGGTCGGAGAAGATCAGGTTCTGGAGCGTCCCGCGCTCGATCGCCATGATCACGGCGCGATGGGCCGAGTTGAGCGGCGTGATCACACGCTGCGCGCGCGGCTGCAGGCGCATGGCGGCGCGCGCGCAGACACGCACGCACACGCCGCATCCGAGGCAGCGGTCGGCGTCGACCCGCGCGGTCGCGCTGGCCGGTCCGCCGCCGTTGCCGCCTGCCGCCGTCTCGCCGACCGCGATCGCCGCCACCGGACACGCCTGCGCGCACGTGCCGCAAGCGTTGCACGTCTTCTCGTCGGCCGCCGGCAGGAACGCCGTCGTGTGCACGGGATGCAGGTACGCGAATTCGCGCGCGGCGACCATTGCTTCACAGCAGCAGCCGCAGCAGTTGCAGATGAAGTTGACGCGCTCGCGCGCGTTCTCGGCGAACTGCACGAGGTTGTGCTCGTAGGCCTGGTCGAGCAGCGCGAGCATCTCGCTCGCCTCGTAGGCCCGTGAGTAGCCGCGGTGGATGAGGTAGTCGCCGGCAGTGTTGAACGCCATGCAGATCTGCAGCGGCGCGGCGCATGCCTTGCCGAGGTGCTGCATCTTGTGGCGGCAGTAGCAGAGCACGACGGCGCGCGCGAAGGCGCTCTCGATGATGTGGCCGGCGCGCTCGTAGTCGAGCACGTGTAGGTCGTTTGCGCCGCTGGTCTTGCCGCCCGGCGCCGCCCGCACGCGCGCGACCTCGCGCGCCAGCGCCGCCTCGTTGACGAGCGCCCGCCCGAGATGGGTCTCGCCGCTGAACAGCGCCGTGATGAAGTCGTCCTCTTCGTTGATGTACTCGTGGAAAAGACCAGCGAGCTCGCGCTGGTCGATATCGTCGCGGATGCGCATCATCGACATCTCGAAGAAGCCGGCCATGGGCGGCGGCAGCACGTAGGTGAGTGTGTCGCTGTGGTTGACATCGATGATCAGGCCCTTGAGTGCGAGCTCGTCGAGCGTCTTGCGAGCTTCGAGCTCGCTCATCTTGAGTGTGCGGGCGGCGCGCTTGAGGCTGAAGGGCACCACCGGCAGCCGGGCGACGATCGCCGCTTCGCGCTCGTTGAAGAGCAACGCGAGGATCTTGAAGAGGCGGTCGGTCGGCGGAGCGCCCTGTGGAAACATGTTGATGCGCTCCGCCAGCTCCTTGTAGCTCGACTTGGTGGCGTGGTGCGCCACTCGCCCTCCCCTCTCGCCGCAGCGATTCTACCAAACGCGGGCGCACAACAGAGGGCCGCCGTACGCAGTCGGGCGACCGACGCGTATAATCGGCGCAGACGTCGGCACGCGCGGCACCCGCCGCGGCCAAAGGGGGGCATCATGCACGTTCGTCGCACCGCCACCAGCACCCGTCTCCGCTCGCACCCGAGATTCGCGTCACGCACAGCGGTCGCAGTCCTGCTGACCACGGTCGCGCTGCTGCTCGGCGCCGTCGTCTGCAGCAGCGCCTCGGCCGCCCTGATGAACCTCGTCGCGTGGTATCCCTACAACGCGACGGCGAACGCCGAAACATCTGTCGACATGGCCACTGCCCCCGATGGCAAGTACGTTCTCGTCGGCAATCAGAACAACGACGGCGTCCACACCGACATCTTCGTCGCCAAGTTCTCCGCGAACCTGGACAAGCTCTGGTCGCATCCGTGGAACAGCGCGGTCAACGGTGTGGACGCGGCGGCCGCAGTCGCCGTCGATCGCTTCGGCAACGTGCTCGTCACCGGAACGAGCTACGCCAAGAACGGCTTCGGAGACATCATCACGCTCAAGTACTCGAGCGGCGGCAGGCTGCTTTGGCCGCGACGCTTCAACGGCACCGGCAACGCCACCGACCTGGGCTACGACGTCGCCGCCGACAGTGCCGGCAACGTCTACGTCACCGGCATGACCGGCTCGAAAACGAACGGCCCCGATCTAATCGTCCTCAAGTACAGCCCGTCCGGCGCGCTGTTGTGGAAGGCGATGTACTCCGGCCCACTGCAGGACGACGGCGTGGCGTTGGCAGTCGACGGCGCCGACAACGCCTACGTCGTCGGTGATGCTCACTCCAGCAAGAACGGCTACGACGCGCTGACGATCAAGTTCGATCGCAACGGGGTGCGCAAGTGGGCGCACCGGCTCAACGGCCCGCTCAACGCGAACGAGTTCGGCCGGGCGATCGGTGTAAACAGCAAGGGCGTGTTCGTCGCGGCGAGTTCCCAAGGCAGCGGCACGCTCGTCGACGTGCTTGTCGCGCGGTACACGGTGGCGGGTGCCAGGCTGTGGACGCGGCGCTACGACTCGCCGGCGCACCTGAACGACATCCCCAACGCGATGGCGCTGGACGCTGCCGGTAACATCTACGTCGCCGGCACTAGCGCTGCCGTGAGCCCGATCATACGTGCCCTGGGACTCAAGTGGGACGCCACGGGCCACCTGAAGTGGGCGGTACTGGAGTGGAACAAGTCGCAGACCCGCCCCGAGGAGTACTATGCGGTCGTGCCCAGCGGCACGGGCGGCGCCTACTTCGCCGGCTGGATGCAGTGGGCGGCCACCGGCTACGACGCCTGGATCGACAGGTACAGCGCGCTCGGCGCCTTCGAGTCCGGCCTCGGCAAGGATGGCGTCGCCGGCGGCGCCGCCGACGCCATCAAGTGCCTCGTGCGCAGAGGCGGCTACGTGTGGGCAGGCGGCTATCAGGAGCTCGCCAACCCCGACTACGAGGCGGTGTTCTACAAGATCTCGCCGTAGGCCCGGCGCCGCGATCAGCGCGCGTTTTCTGCGCCAACGGCACCGGCATTGCCGAACCGGCAGACGGGGTATGCTTGATATTAATGGGGTTGCCCGCCTTCGGCGAGTATGCCCTCGTTCCCCGGGAGGGTCGTATGGCTGCTGGAGTACTCGGCGCACGCTTTCCCACTGTGCACGGCATCGCACTGTCGCACGACGACGTCGTCTTCCCCGATGACCTCGCCGGCGATTCGGGCGTGCTGCTCGTCGGCTTCCGTCGCGGCATGCAAGCCGACATGGACCAGTGGCTCGACTACCTCTGGCGCAACTCTCCCGACCTGCACGTGTACGAGGTGCCGTGCATGCTCTCCAACATCTGGCGGCCGGTGATCCACGCTCTCGAAAGCGCGATGCGCGCGATCGTGCCGCATCGCCTGTGGCCGAAGGTGGTGAACGTGTACGATCACGGCTGCCGGGTGCGCGACTTCATCGGCGACAACGGCAGCGTGCACGCCCACGTCATCCTCATCGACGAGAAGGGGATCGTGCGTTGGTTCGACGCCGACGGCTTCTCGGATGAGCGCGCGGCCGAGCTGATCTCAAGTCTGGCCGCGCTCAGCGACCAGGCACGGGCGGCAGCCGGCTAGTCGGAGCAGCGGCTGCCCTCCTCGATCACCAGCTTGAACCGACCGCGCAAAGACTCGTGCGCGAGGATCACCAGCCGGTGCAGCGCACGCGTGCAGCCGACGTAGAGCAGCGAGCAGTCGGCCGGGGTGTCGAGGCGCTCGATGTCGGTGATGATCACCGCCGGCGCCTCGAGCCCCTTGAAGCGGTAGATCGAGCAGTACTTGGTCTTGCCGGAGTGCAGGTCGACGGCGTCGAGGTCGGAGGGGATGCAGGCGGCGGGCCAGTCGCCTTCGGCGACGGCCACCCCGCCGCCCACCTGCACCCGAGCCTCCTTGACCAGCGGCTCCAGCCGGTCGCGCCACGGCGGGTCGTGGATCTGGGCGGCGGCGCAGCGCTCGTCGCCGGCGGGGCTGAGCACCGCCGTGCGCGGGCCGCCGTACGCCGCCGCCAACTCCTCGAGGCACTCGACGAGCAGCTTCTGCTGCTGCGCGGCGTCGCGCCAGAAGCGGATCTCGGGCTCCACATCGTCGTCGGGACGGAGCACGCGCTTGTACCCGGGGGCGACGCTGCCACAGTCGCAGGCGAGCGCGGCGACGCGCGGGGTGTTGCGGCAGTTGACGCGCAGGTCCCAGCGAAAGGCGCTGCCGGGAGGGCCGCCGTGTTCGGCGCCGGGGCCGCCGTGTCCCCCGCCGGAGTGGGCAACGGCGCCGGCGAACCTGCCGTCCGGCTTGGCGAGTTCGTCGAGGAACTCGTCGACGCCGATCGCCGAGGCGTCGTAGATGCGCTGGTACTCGAAGTCGCCGAAGAAGCGCCACCGGCCGCGGGAGAGACCGCCGTCGAGGCTCAGGTCGAGGAAGTCAAGGTAGCTCTGACGCATCACATCCTGCGCCTCGTCGAGGACGATCTCGTCGAACACGTCAGGGCAGCGGCCGGCGGCCGCCGTGGAGCCGCCGCTGCCGGTCGCGTGGTCGTCGCCGCCCGCCGGGGACCCGCCGCCCTTCTCGGCCCGCTCGATGCGTTCGAGCAGTGCCTCGCCGGCGAGCTCGGGCAGCTCCTCCTGCCAGAAGGTCTGGCTGCAGACCTGCGCGGGCGTGGGCGCGATGCCGGCGAGCACGCGCATATGCTCATGGATCGTGCGTGTGATGACGCCGGGGCCGCTGCCTAGGTCGACACCACTGCCGGCGCGCGGCTTGAGGTCGGCGGTCTGGTCGCGCAGCCAACTGCCGAGCGGGCGATTGAAGCAGAGCAGGAGCACGCGGCGGCCCGCGGCGGCGGCGCGCCGGGCCGCCTCGATCGCGAGCAGCGTCTTGCCTGTGCCCGCCGGGCCGTCGAAGACGATGCGCGGGTTGGCGTCGATCTGGTCGAGCGCCTCGAACTGCTCCTCGGTGAAGTGTTTGATCTCCTCGTCGAGGCGGCGCACGCGCGACTTGGGGCTCTCGAAAAACTCGAAGTCGGGACGCAGGGCGTGCACGATCGCGTCGCACTGCTGCTGTGTCGGCGCGTGGTCCGCAGGGTGGAACCAGGGAATCTGCTTGTCGACCAGTAACTTGCGTGCCTGGTCGAGCACCGCCGCACACAGATCGCCAATCGACCGCGCCTGCAGCGCCCGGCGGTCGATCACCTGCCAACTGTGCCACTCCTCCGAGGGCTCGTGGAAGTCGATGAACGGAAAGCAGACGGCCGACCAGAAGATGACGTGCGCAAGCTCGGGACGGTGCTTGACGAGACGCGCGCGGATGCTGTGCATGCCTTCGGAGGCCTGCTTGAACGGTCCGCGTGCATCGCCCTGGTGGTCGTGGCCGTAGAACCAGAGGCCGTCGGAGCGACGCAGCACGTGGCAGCCCTTGACCTCGAGCACGAGCACGCCCTTGCCGGGCACCACACAGAGGAAGTCGATCTCGCCTTCGAGCCGGCGGCGGTGGTTGGCGATGTCGAGCGAGTGGAAGACGGTCCAGTCGGGATGACCGCGGTCGGCGGAGAAGCGCTCGAAGACGAGCCGTTCGCCTTCGGAGGGCTCGTCGGCGGGGATCGTCGGCGGGATCAGGTGGGTCATGGGCAAAGTGTACGCGGAATCATGCGGAAGGCGTCATCGCCCGTGGTGCATCCTGTGCAAACGTGCTACACAGTCCAAGGTTCTGCGCCGTCCCTGTGATGGGTCGTGCTCAACAACGAGATTAGGCCACATGAGACGCTGGGGCAGCGCGTCTCGCTCTCGAGCCAACGCGGAGATCCACGCCTATTTGGGGCACGAACTCTCCAAGACCCTTGACGCGGGACACCGCAGGGGCTCGGGGTCTATAGGAGCATCACCGCACACCCACGAGGGGTTGTGCGAGAAGCTGCTCAAGTGGTGTCACGCCTTGCGCGTGCTGTGAGCGGCCGGCGGCCCGTCTTGGTGTCCCGTGTCAAGATTTGTGGAGAGCCATTTATCATAGGTTCGCCGAGGTCGACGGTCACCCAATCGGCACCGCCGTTGTTGGTGCGGAGGACGCGGTAGTACCTGACCGCCCAGCCCTGCTGGGCGTCGGCGAACGCAACCGCGTACGAGCTCTCCGTCCCACCCGAGTCCTGTACCGTCCAGCCGGTCAGCGAGCCGGCGCCATCGGGGTCGTCCCCGCCCGTCGTCATGCGCAGGATCGTGCCGGCGCGCCGGCCTCAGTGCACGAACGCCACCAGACAGGTCGGTCCGCCGTCCGCACGCGTGAACTCGCTGAGATCGACCTCGACCACGTTCTCGCCGGTGTCCGCCAGCTCGCCGCGGGCGTGCGGGTAGCCGGCGGCGATGATGCAGACGCCGTTCACGGCGAGCACGTTGGCCGCCGGCAGCTCCGCGTCGGGCACGAGGATGCGGTCGATCTCGGCGAGCGGCGCCACGTCGGGGCTGGCCTGGTCGAGCGTCGCAAAGCCAGCCTCGGTGCCGATCAGCCGCTCGTCGTCGATCACGGTGACCGC
Organism: Actinomycetota bacterium; assembly: GCA_003132585.1. Lineage (GTDB taxonomy): Bacteria > Actinomycetota > Thermoleophilia > UBA2241 > UBA2241 > PALSA-647. The sequence goes on along the minus strand of PKYG01000134.1, from coordinate 15,803 downwards.
CGTCGCCAGGTGCAGGCGGTCGGACACCGGACACACGTAGGCGCGGTAACCGACGGCGCGCACCGCCTGGGCGAGCTGCTGCGCGCCCGCCTCGTTCGTGCGCGCCGACACGCCGATCGCGACGCGGTCGCCGTAGATGATCACGTCGCCGCCGTCGAGCGTGCCCGGTTCGCTGATCTCGACGATGTGCGGAGCGGAGCCGAACGCGGCATCGAGGTCGACGAGCTCCTTGGCGCGCGCGAAGACCGACGCGACCTCCGGGCGCCGGGACGGCGCCCCCGGTCGCGCCGCAACCACGAGCGCGCTCTTGCCGTCCGGTTCTCCGGCGCGCGGCAGCGTGATCAGCACGTCGCTGACGAAACAGGCGTCGGGCAGGTCGGCAGCGGGCGGCAGCGCGACGATCTCGATGCCGACGGCCTCCAGCGCCGCCACGAAGGCGCGGTGCTGGAGCAGCGCGCGACCGGGGTCGATCGCGTTCCTGTCAGGGTGTTCGGACAACGCCCGGCGATAGGCCTCGCTCGGGGGTCGGACGATGAGCCGCATGCCCGGCGTCAGTTGGTGCCGAAGGCCCAGGCGTAGGACCCCGCCCACCAGCTCGGACCGTAGCCGAGCTTGAGCGCGTGCCCCGTCGCCTTGATCTGTGCCGCTCCGTCGGTGATGCTCGCCGTTCGCCACGGGTTCCACGAGCCGGCCCACGTGCTCGGCGCGTATTGGAAGAGTCCGAGGTAGTGGCCACCGTTGCTGGCTGTGGCCGAGCCGCCCGACTCGATCATCATCAGTCGGTACATGCCGATCGCGCTGACGCCGTTGGCCGCTGCCGATCGCCGAATGAGCGGCCACCATGGACCCTGCCCAACGGCGCCGCCGGGGATTACCGGTGGTGGCGGTGGCGGCGCCTGCTTGAGTGCCGCGGCGGCAACGTCGGCGCGGGCGCCGGCCAGCAACGTCGTACGCGCAGCCAGCGATGCGTGGACCGCCGCCATCTTGGTCTGGAGGTCGGCGACGAGCTTCACCAGCGACTGCTCGTCGGCCTTGAGCTTGACCGTCCGGTTCTCGATGTCGCGCTCGTAGCCAGCCAGCTCACGCGCGACCTCGACGTCGCTGGCGGTGAGCCGTTGCACGGCGTCGACCTGCGCCATCGCGTCGCCGAAATTCGCGGAATTGAAGAGCACGTCGAGCACGCCGCCGGACTGCTGCTTGTAGAGGATCACGAGCCGCATCTGCAGCGCGTGTCTCGCGACCATCAAGTTGAAGCTCGCGATGCCCAGCGTGCGCCGGTTGGACTTGATCGTGGCGCGCACCGTGTCGAGCGCGTGCACGGCGGCAGCGTACTCGGACACCTGACCGGAGATCTGCGCGTCGAGAGAGGAGACCTGGGCGGCCAGTCGGGCCACCTCGCGGTTTGACGCCGCCGGTGCGGGGGTGGGTCGCAGCGTCGCCGCTGCCACGCTCAATGCGAGCGCGATGAGAACGACTATGAAAGCACCGAACGCAACGGCGCGGCCGCGAGTGTGGGCGGCGGGGAGTTCAGAAGAGCGACCCTGAGGCAACGGCGTCTCCTTTTGGCCCAAAGACACTACCAAACGGCGGGGACGGCGGCAAATGCCGGGGTGGCGAGGCGGCGGGCGGCGGCGTTCCTGCACGCCGCCGCCCGCCGCCTCGCCCGACCTCGCCCGACCTCGCCCGACCTCGCCCGATGCCGATTCGGCACAATCGCTGTGACAACGAAAAGGACCCCTTGCGCGGAAGAATTCAACGCTTGTAGAATTCAACACCTGATGAGTTCTGCGCGGCGCCCGCAGGGCGCCGCGCACCAGCCGCCTTGGAGGCCAGCCATGTGGGCGATCGTCGTCAAGGAGTTCCGCCAACTGCGTCGTGACCGCCGCACGGTGGCGATGCTCTTCCTCCTTCCCTTCCTCTTCCTGATCGTCTTCGGCTACGCCGCGAGCTTCGACGTCAAGACCGTTCCGACGGTCGTCGTCGGCCCGCTGGCGACGACCGTCGCTGCTCGCCTGCCCGGGCAGTTCGACGTGGTCGGCGTGCATCCGGCCGAAGGTTACGCCCAGGCATTCAACGAGCTCCGCGACGGTAAGGCGATCATCGCCATCGTGTCGCCCACCAGCTTCGCCGCGGGCGACGCGCAAATCCTCATCGACGGCACGGAGCTCCTCGCCGCGCGTACGGCGATCACCGGTTTCAGCCAGTTGAGGAGCGGAGCGAGCGGCGCACCCGCGGGTGGGCAGACGAGTGGCGCAGCGACGGCGGTGGACATCGCCAACCTACTGCCCACGCCCAGGGTCCTGTTCAACCCCGAGCTGCGCACCTCGGTAATCATGATCCCCGGCCTGTGCGGCATCATCCTCGTGTTCGTCGGCACCGTGGCGACGGCCCTCGGAGTGGTTCGCGAGCGCCAGGCGGGCACGCTCGAGCAGCTCGCGGTGATGCCGTTCCGCGCCTGGCAGGTGTTTCTCGGCAAGATCGCCCCGTACCTGCTCATCGCCGTCATCGACATGGCGCTCATCGTCGGCGCCGGATTGCTCGTGTTCAACGTGCCGTTCCGCGGCTCCGTACTCACGTTCGCGCTTGGAGCGCTGCTCTTCCTCTTCGTCACGCTCGGCGTGGGCGTGCTCATTTCAACCGTCTCCCAGACCCAGGGACAGGCGATCCAGCTCTCGATCATGACGCTGCTGCCGCAGATCCTGCTCTCCGGACTCTTCTTCCCGCTGTACTCGATGGCCGCCGGCGTGCGCTGGATCTCGTACGTGCTGCCGATGACCTACTTCGTTAAGGTGGCGCGCGGGGTGATGGTCCGCGGTACTCCGTTCGTGGAGCTCTGGTTCCCGTTGCTGATGTTGGCCGTGCTCGGCACGGTCGTGTTCACGCTCTCGGTGCTGCGCTTCCGCCGCGACCTGGCCCCGGGGGGCGCCAAGGACGAAGGCGGATCGGATGTGGCGGGAGCGGCGGAGGCGAGCACATGAGCGGCGGAGGCGCAGCACCGAGAGCGGCGCCCGCGTTGCGGAACACGGCGTGAGCGGCGCGGCGATGCGCGAAGCCAGCGGCGTGGCGATGCCCGGCGCCGCCGGTGACTGGGGCGTGAGTGGCTTGAGCGTGCGCTACGGGCGCCACCCGGCGCTCGTCGATGTGACGCTCGCCGTGCCCGGCGGCGCGATCACCGCCGTGGTCGGCAGCGACGGCAGCGGCAAGACGACGCTCGCACGGGCTCTGGCAGGCGCGCTCAAGCCGTCGGCCGGCAGCGTACGTCGGCCGGCATCGCGCCGCATCGGCTACGTGTCGGCCGCGGCCGGCGTGTATCGCGACCTTACCGTCGATGAGAACCTCGAGTTCACCGGCGGCGCGTACGGGCTGCGCGGCGCCGCGCTCCGCCAGCGCGCCGCGCAGCTCCTCGCCCGCATCGGCCTGACCGACGCGCACGACCGCCTCGCGGGCGACCTCTCCGGCGGCATGCGCCAGAAGCTCGCCTTCGCGATGGCCGTCCTCCACGAGCCCGAGCTGCTGATCCTCGACGAACCGACCACCGGAGTGGACCCGGTCAGCCGTGCCGAACTCTGGCGACTGATCGCCCGTGCCGCCGCAGAGGGCACCGGCGTGCTGTTCGCCACCAGTTACCTCGACGAAGCCGAGCGGGCGCGCATGGTGCTCGTGCTCGACCGCGGTCACGAGCTCGTCAGCGGCGACCCGATCGACATCGTCGCCACGCTGCCCGGCGCGGTGTTCACGGTGCCGATCGTGAGGCGCTGCGACGGAGGCAGCATCGAACGCCACGCAGCCGCCGAACCCGGAGCCGCCGAGGCCGTGCTCGATGGTCGGTCGGCGCCGCACCGTTGGCGTCGCGGCGCCGATTGGCGCGTGTGGTCGCCGAGCGGCGCACCGCCCGCCGGAGGCACGGCGGCGCGCGTCGACTTGAGCGACGCCGTGATCGTCGCCGCCCTGCAGGCGGGAGAGCCGACGGCATGAGCCGGAGCGGCCGGATGAACACGAGCGGCGCACCGACGAGCGCTGGGCAACCTGCGGCCGCCGGCGCCAGCGGCGCCACTTCGCGACCCACCGCCCCCGCCCCGCCGCTCGTCGACGTGCGCGCCGTGACGCGGCGCTTCGGCGACTTCGTTGCGGTTGACGCCGCGGATCTCACGGTGGAGCCGGGCGAGGTCGTCGGCCTACTCGGCGCCAACGGCGCCGGCAAGACGACCCTGATCCGGCTCATTCTCGGCTTGCTTCGCCCGAACGGCGGGCGCGTGCGCCTCTTCGGTGAACCGCCGTCACGGCGCACGCGCCGCCGCCTAGGCTATGTGCCCCAAGGTCTTGGCCTGTGGGAGGACCTCACCGTCACCGAGAACCTCGAGTTCTCGGCGGGGGCGTTCGGCGTCGTGACGCGCTCGGATCGCGCCGTCGCACCCACAGCCGGCGCACCCGTAGCCAGCGCACCCGCAGCCGGCGCACCCGTACGAGCTGCCGGCGGCGCGGAGCTGCTCGACGCCGACCTCCACGCCGCCCGTGACCAGCTCGTCCGCGACCTGCCGCTTGGGCTGCGCCGCCGCCTCGCCTTTGCGGCGGCGCTCGCGCACCACCCCGATCTGCTCGTTCTCGACGAGCCCACATCGGGCGTCGACCCGCTCGCCCGCGCCCATCTCTGGGATACGATCCACGCGACAGTCGAGGGCGGCGCCGGCGCGCTCGTCACGACGCACTACATGGACGAGGCCGAGCAGTGCGACCGCCTCGTTGTGATGGCGCTGGGCGTGGTCATCGCCCAGGGCACGATGCGCACCATCATCGGCGCCGCGACGGCGGTCGAGGTCGAGGTCGAGGCCGACCACTGGGAGTCGGCGTTCGCGGCGCTCGACGCGGCCGGCCTGCCGCTGGCGCTTGCCGGCCGCCTGCTGCGCGTGCCCGGTGGCGACGAGGCGCGCGTGCAGGCTGCGCTCGACGCGCGCCTCGTCGCCGCCCGCATCAGGATTGTGCCGGCGACATTCGAGGAAACATTCGTGACATTGGCCACCACCCGACAGGAGAACCCGTGAACCAACCTTCCGCTGCCACTGCTCCGGACAACGGCCACCCGCACAAGTGGCTCATTCTCTCCGCCGTCTCGCTGGGCATGTTCATGGCCCTGCTCGACGTCACCATCGTCAACATCGCCATCCCGGCGATCACGACCGACCTGCACGCGAGCTACACGACGATCTCGTGGGTGCTCAACGCCTACAACCTGGCGATGGCGGCGCTCTTCCTCTCCATGGGCCGCATCGCCGACAAGTTCGGCCAGAAGATCGTCTTCGTCGCCGGCCTCGCTCTCTTCGCCCTCTTCTCGCTCGCCTGCGGCCTGGCGCCGACCATCGGGTGGCTGATCGTCTTCCGCGTCGTGCAGGGTATCGGTGCGGCGGCGATGGCGCCGATCTCGCTCTCGATCCTCATGGGCGCCTTCCCCAGGCATCAGCACGGCACCGCCGTGGGCATCTGGGGCGCCTTGGGCACCATTGCCGCCGCGCTCGGCCCCTCGATCGGGGGGCTGCTCGTCACCTACGCGAGCTGGCACTGGATATTCTTCATCAACGTGCCGATCGGCGTCGGCGCGTTCGTCTTCGCGATGGCGGTCGTGCCCGAGGTGCGGCGTGCCGGAGCGGCGGGCAGCATCGACCTTGCCGGCATCGCCCTCTCTATCGGCGGCCTCTTCTGCCTGACGCTCGGGCTCACGCAGGGCAATGAGTGGGGCTGGAGCTCGGCGCGTGTCCTCGCGTTGTTTGCGATCGCCGTCGCGTGCTACCCCCTCTTCATCTGGTGGGAGACCCGCACCCGGCATCCGATGTTCGACTTTCGCATGCTGCGCATCCGCTCGTTCACCGCGGCCAACACGGCGATGATGCTGATGGGTGTGGCACTCGGCGGCACGATGGTGCTGCTCGTCATCTTCATGGTCAATGTGATGGGCTACTCCGAGCTCAAGGCAGCTTTGGCGATCACGTTCATGCCCGTCACGGCNNGCCGTCGGGCTCGTGCTCATCGCGCGGCTCGGGGGAGAGGCCAAGCTCCTCGACATCGCCTGGCGCCTGGTGATCATGGGCATCGGCATGGGCTTCTCGATGCCGACGCTGGCGGCGGCGGCGATGGGCTCGCTGCCGCCGCAGTTCGGCGGCGTCGGCTCGGGCGCCTTCGCCACACTGCGGCAGGTCGGCTTCGTGCTCGGCGTGGCGATCCTCATCTCGATCTTCACGCACACCATTGCCCAAGACCTGCAGACCGGGTTCCGCAAGGCGGAGAGCTACGTGCTGGTGGCCCCGCAGTTAGACCAGGCGCCGCCGGGCACAGCCGACCAGGTCGTCGCCGGACTCAGACAGGCGGCGAAGGTCGCGGCCGCGCAGAAGGGCGGCAACAGCGCCCGCAAGCTCACGAGTGCCGACATCGTGCTGCCCGCCCCGCCGCCGGGCACGCCGCCCGACGTCGCCGCGCAGATCGTGCAGAACCAGACGCAGCTCAAGGCGAAGCTCTTCGCGATCATCAAGGACAACGTCGCGCACGCCTTCATGTGGCCGTTCTACGCCGCCGCGCTCGCCGCCTTCCTCGCCATCTTCCCCGGGCTGCTGACCGGACGCCGGCTCGGCGAGCACAGCGGGCACGAGGAGATGAGCCGCCGGGACCGGCTCGCCACGAACGGCGAAGAGGCGTGACGGCGGCCGTGTAGGCATCGGGGGAATCGTAAGCGTGCGCGAGCATGTGGGGGAACACGTTGAGCGGCATGGTGAGCAGCGCACCGTCCGGCGCGCCGCTCACCACTCCCTGCACACCGGCCGCCGGCCGGGCGAGAGCGGCACGCGGGCGGCGATCCTCGACGCCGCCCGACAGGAGTTCGGCGGCGTCGGCTTCGATCGCGCGACGATCCGCGGGATCGCCGCCCTGGCGGGCGTCGATCCCGCCCTCGTCCACCACTACTTCGGCACCAAGGACGAGCTCTTCGACGCGGCGCTGCAGCTGCCGGTGCGCGCCGACGAGATCGTGCCGCAGGTCCTCGCCGGCGACCCCGACGGCCTCGGCGAGCGCGCCATCCGCACCCTCCTCGCCATTTGGGAGGACGAGCAACGGCAGACGGTCTTCCGCGCGATGATCCGCTCGGCAGCCTCCAACGAGCAGGCGGCGGCGATGATCCGCGAGATCATTACGCGGCAGATCATCGGACCGATCGCCCAGGCACTGGCGATGCCCAACGCCGAGCTGCGCGCCAACCTCGTGGGCTCGCAGATCATGGGTCTCATGATCGTGCGCTTCATCACCAAGCTCGAACCGCTGGCGAGCGCGACCGTCGACGAGGTCGTCGCCGCGGTCGCGCCGACGATCCAGCGCTATCTGGTCGGGGAGATCACCGGCTGACGGTGGGAGAGATCGCCGGCTGACTCTCGTCGCGGGCGGCGGGGACGCGAGCTACAGAAAGCGCGCGCGGATCTGCTTCGCCGCCTCGAGCAGCTCGGCGGCGCTCGCCCGCGCCACGTCGGGCACGTGACTGCGCAACAGCGCGCGGCGTTGCTCGTCGCGGCGGTCGGCGAGCGTGCAGTACACGCCGAGCCGGCTGCCGAGCGCGAACTGCGCGCGCTCATCGGCGTCGAGCTCCAGGAACTCGTCGAGGAGCGCGAGCAGACGGCCGCCGTCGGCCGGCAACGAGCCCTGCAGCTCCGCCAGCAGGTTGAGCGCGTGGTCGGAGCGCAGATCGAGGCGCGCGTCGCCAAGCGCGACCAGCAGGTCGCGCACCTCGCGCGCCACCTCCACGTCGTCGGGCAGGTCGAACTCGCCGGCGTCCGCGCAGACAGCAAGCGGCGTGCCGGGGACGATCGCCGTCGTGCGCAAGCGCACGACGAGTGGGCGGCCGGCGGGCGCGTGCGAAGCGACGGCGCGCAGCACCGCGGCGGTGCCGCGCACGTGTGCCGTCGCCAGCCCCCGCCCGCCCAACCCCGGCATCACGTAGAAGCAGAGCTCCATGCCGGCCTCGACCACACGCGTGCCGCCGGTGACGAGCTGCGCCGCCGTGCAGCCCTTGCACACGGCGGCGAGCACTTCGTCGGACCCCGATTCGAGGCCGAGGTGTACGCGCGTGAGGCCCGCGTCGGCGAGCCCCTTCAGCTGGGCGGGCGTACGCCGCGCTAGCGTCGCCGCCCGCCCGTACGTCGTCACCCGCTCGACCGTCGGGAAGCGCTGGCGTATGTGGCCGATGATGGCGGCAAGTTTGGCGGGGGCGACGGCGCACGGATCAGCGTCCTGAAGGAACACGTTGCGGGCGCCGTCGCCGACGAACAGCGCCACCTGATAGGCCTCCGGCGGCACGTCGCCGCTACGCAGCGCGGCGACGCCGCCCGCCGGCACGCCGGCGCCTGCGTCCGCGACCAGCGCCGCCGTCTGCGCCATCGCATCGACGTCGGCGATCACCTCGTCCACCGAGCGCAGCGATGACGTGCTGCCCTTGTACACAGAGCAGAACGTGCACCGGTTCCAGGTGCAGTTGCGGATCACGCGCACGAGCAGGCTGCGCGCCTCGCTCGGCGGGCGGATCGGTCCCTGTTCGAAGGAGCGGATCATGCATTCATGATGCGGTTGGACCCTGGCGCGCGCAAGCGCGTACCGACGCGCAACCCTACCCGCCACGCGCGACCCATCGGGGGATGACCGCACCCGCCACGCGCAACGTAACGAGGCCGACTGGCCCGGCGAAAGCACCTGGGGCGAACATGCAGGCGGCCGCCGGGTCCCCGGCGGCCGCCTCATCGATGACTAAGGATGCGAGATCGGCGGGCGCTGCGTCACCCGCTGTCCGGTGGCCCGGCGTCGCGACGCCGCTCGCTGAGCGCGCCGATCACGATCGCCAGGCCGATGACGATCAGCACCGCCGGCCAGACCAGCTCCTTGAGGTGAGACCAGCCGGCGTTGTCCTGCAGCAGTCCGGTGACGATCAGCACGGCGCCGGGCACGAGCGGCCACCAGTGCGTGCGCCCGCGACGCACGAAGTCGAGCACGAAGACGGCGACGAAACCGCCGCCGAGGCAGATCAGCTCGGCGTTGTGGAAGGTGTGCGCTCGGGCGAAGATGTCGCCCACGGCAATCCCCGTGAGAACCGCCCCCGGCAACAGCAAGCCGTACATGCCACGCATCGCCCAGCCGGCGAGGAAGGCGACACCGACGACGAGCACGGCGCCGCCGTCGCGCAGATGGTGTGAGTAGTGCTGCGCGAGCAGCGTGACACCGATCGCGAGCACCACGACGCCGGAGGAGAGTCGCATGTTGGCGCGGGCCGCGAGCCCCCACGGGCCGTGCTCGCGCACACGGAAGTACGACTCGCCGGCGTCGTGCGTCTCCTCCGCGGTCAGCACCTCGGGCTCGGCGCCGTTCTTGATTTCGTCGTCCATCAGTCTCGCCTCACTCGTAGTGGATGGCCGCAAGGATGTCGATGCGGGCGGCTCGCCGCGCCGGTACCACGGCGGCGAGCACGCCGACCACCGCGGCCAGCACGAGGAAGATGACGAGCTGGCCGAACGGCACCGCAAACGTGATCCCCTGGGCGCCGAGGCGCGTCGTCACGATCCAGGCGAAGAACACGCCGAGCACGATGCCGAGCACACCGCCGATGATCGACGTGATCACACTCTCGTAGCGCACGATCCGACGCAGCTGGCGCCGGGTCGTGCCGATCGCGCGCAGCATGCCGATCTCGCGCGTGCGTTCGTAGATCGACAGCACCAGCGTATTGACGATGCCGAAGATCGAGATCACGACGCTGACGGCGAGCAAGGCATACAACATCAGCAGGAACTGGTTGATGCTCTTCTTGAGGTAGTCGCTGTACTCGGATTTGGTGCGCACCTCGGCGGTCGGAAACGCCTTGAGCGCGCCGATGATGCTCGCCTTGACCTGAGCGGTGTCCCCCTGGATCGCCTTGGCGATGATGAGGGTCGGGTCGTGCTGGCTCATCGGCAAGAAACTGTCGTACGTTGGCTGCGCCATGACGAAGCCGGTGAGCAGCGTCGGGTCGCGGTACTCGCCGATCACCGTGAACTTCGCCGTCTGACCGGTCGACGCCATCATCGTGAAGGTCGCGCCCGGCGACAGCCCATACTTGATCGCCGCCTGCTCCTCGACCAGCACGTTCGTGCCGGCAAGCCGACCGAGCAGCGCGTCCGAGCCGCCCTTCAACCAGTGGAAGCGCCACATCTGCGCAAACGCCGTGGGGTCGATGCCGATCGCGCTCGCCGTGCCGCTGCGGCCGCTGATCTTGGCCGGGGCCACCGTGATGCTGCTGGCGTCCGACACGCCCGGGGCGAAGCGCACCGCCGCGAGCGCTGCCGCCGGTATCGGCACCTGATTCTGAGCGGTGATCACGAACTGTGCGTTCAGGGAGCGGTCGATGGCGCCGACGAAGGAGCTCTTGAAGCCCTGCGCGAACACGGCGACGAAGACGACGACGGCGAGGCCGACCATCAACGCCGCCGCCGTCGCCGCCGTGCGCGATGGATTGCGGCCGGCGTTGTCGCGTGCGAGCCGGCCGCTGGTGCCGGCGACCCACGCCATCGGCCAGCCGATCGCACGGGCGAGCGGACGCACCACGTATTTGGCGACCATCGCCACGGCAACGAACAGCAAGACGACGCCGAGGCCCATCTCGCTGAGGCGGACGGTGGTGGTGCCGGGGCCGATCATGCCATAGACGAGGCTGGCGATACCGAGTGCCGCGACGCCGGCAGCGATCCAGCGGGAGTAGCGGCCGATGATCGTCGCTGGCAGCGCGGCGCCCTCCTGCAGGGCGGCGACCGGCGGCACGCGCGTGGCGCGCAGCGCCGGCGCCAGCGAAGAGACGAGCGCGACACCGATGCCGACGCTGAGCGCGACGATCGTCGTGCGCGACGCCAGCACGATCCCCGACGTGGGGATGTCGGCGCCGACCGCCTTGAACAGCGAATTGATGCCCTTGGCGATGCCGATGCCGGCACCGATCCCGAGCAGCGAGGCGACGACGCCGAGCGCGAGCGCCTCGCCGAGCACGCTGAGCAGCACCTGGCGGCGCGAGGCACCGAGCGAGCGCAGCATCGCGAACTCGCGCAGGCGCTGGGCGACGGTGATCGAGAACGCGTTGAAGATGATGAAGGCGCCGACGAGCACGGCGACGCCGCCGAAAGGCAGCAGGACGAGCTTGAGCACCTTGATAAAGCCCTGGCTGACCTGCTTGCTCGAGTCGGCGGCGCTCTGCTGGGCCGTCTTCACGGTGACGTCGGTGGGCAGCGCCGCCTTGATCCGTGCGGCGAGCGCGTCGGCGCTCACGCCGGGCGTCGCCGCCACGGAGATGCTCGTGTAGCGGCCGACCTGGTTGTACCAGCGTTGCGCGTCACCGAGCGTCGTCTGGACGATCGTCGCGCCGCCGACGGAAGCCGAATCGGCCCAGTTGAACACGCCGACGATGGTCACGTTCTGCAGACCCTGCTCGGTCGTCAGACCGATCGTGTCGCCGAGCTTGAGGTGTTTGTCGCCGGCAAGCTTGGCGTTGATCGCCACGGCACCAGACTGGGCGGGCATGGCGCCGGAGATGTACTGGATCTGGCTGAAACGCTGCGGGGTCACCGAGTACACGAGCGTCGGCGCGCCGCCGGTGGCGACCGGCTTGCCATTGATGACCACGGCGCCGCTGCCGTACACCACGGGTGCGACTTCGCCGACGCCGGGCACCGCCTTGACCAGGTCGAGCAGGCTCGCCGGCAGCGTGCCGGAGGGCCCATAGTAGTTCGCCGTGAACGCCGACTTTGCCGTGATCACCACGTCGGTGCCCTGGGCGCTCTTGTCGAAGATCGTCTTGAAGCCCTGGTCCATCTGGTCGGTGATCACGAACGTGCCGGTGATCATCGCCACGCCGAGCAGGATCGCGAACATCGTCAGGATCGTGCGCAGCTTGTGCGACCACATGCTGCGCCAGGCGAGGCGCGTCATCGCGAGCTCTCCAGCGACTTGATCACGTCGTAGATGTCGTCGCGCGCCATGCTGCCGCAGTCGAAGACGATCTCGCCGTCCTTGAGGAAGACGATGCGGTCGGCGATCGCCGCCGCGTGCGCGTCGTGGGTGACCATGACGATCGTCTGTCCGTAGTCGCTCACGGACCGACGCAGCAGCCCAAGCACCTCTTCGCCGGTCTTGGAGTCGAGGTTGCCGGTCGGCTCGTCGGCGAAGAGCACGGCGGGCTTGGTCACCAGCGCGCGCGCGATCGCGACGCGCTGCTGCTGCCCGCCGCTGAGCTCGGCCGGGCGGTGGGTCGTGCGATCGCTGAGACCGACGTCATCGATCAGCGATCGCAGCCACTCCCCTTCGGCCCGGCGCCCGGCGATCGCCAGCGGCAGCTCCACGTTCTCCGCCGCGCTGAGCATCGGCAGCAGGTTGAACGTCTGGAAGATGAAGCCGATCTTCTCGCGGCGGAGCATCGTCAGCGCGCGTTCCTTGAGCGCCGTGATCTCGATGCCGTCGACGGTCACGGTGCCGCCGGTCGGCCGGTCGAGGCCGGCGAGGATGTGCATCATCGTCGACTTGCCGGAGCCCGAAGGACCCATCACGGCCGTGAGCTTGCCGCGCATGATGTCGACGTCGACGCCGCGCAGTGCGTCGACCGCGGTATCGCCCTCGCCGTAGCGTTTGCTCAGCTCGCGCGCCATGACCACGGCGTTCTCGGCGTCGGTGCCCGGCGGGGGCGTCAGCGTGCAGTTGGCGGTGATCTCCGTCATGCCTCCTCCACTTCGTCCCGAGGCGGCCGGCAGGTCGCCTCAGGTCCAAGGCTCGATTTCCTGAGGCGGATTCTATCAATGGAAGGTCACAAAGCCGTCACTCCGGCGAGTGAATCGGGGTCAACCTGCGGGGGAACTCACGCTCGCGCGCCTCCCCCGCAAGGAAGACACAAGCTCTCGCCACGCCCGGGTGCGTCCCGATCGTCGATTGAACGTGGGGGATGATAATGGTGGAGGCGGCGGGATTTGAACCCGCGTCCACGGGTGCCTCGGCGGAGTCTCTACAAGCTTAGCCGGCGCATTTAGTCTCGCTCGCGGCCCCCGCGTCGGCCGGGTGCCGGTCGCCAGCCTCGATCAGTCTCGGATTCGGCCGGTCGAAGCCTGCCGGCCGAATCCCAGTCCGCCAAGCGACGCCACGGTTCCGGCTGCGGACGGGCCGGAGGTGACGAGCGGCCTAGCTAGGCCGCCAGCGCGAGATTACTCTCGGCAGTTATGGTGTTGCGGCAGTTTAACGAGGCCACCGCACCTCGGCTTGCTGCTCCAACCGGGATCGGCCCATGTCGAAACCAATTCGCCCCCACGGGCACGACCGAGCGGTCGTACTCTTGGAGTATACCCCGATTGCTAATCTTCGACGGTCTGCACTTCGCGGCGATCGCGCCGGCGGAAGTACATGTTGCGGCACAGCGGGCCTTCGCCGTACTGATAGCAGCTCTGCACGGCGACGGAGCACTGCGGCAGCGGCTGGCGGGTCACCTTGACGACGCCGAACCCACCCTTGCTCTGCTCGATGTCCTGGAACATGCCGAGATCGATCTCGTGCGGGAACACCTTCTCGATGCATCCGAAGAACGTGCCGCCGTCCTCCTTGAACGCATACAGAAAGCGGCAGTTCATGCTCAGACAGGCGGCCGGGTAAACGACCTTCTCACAGAGCGCCGAGCACTCGTGGCACTCGAGCAATTCTTCAATCTGCAACTGTTCAGCCTCCTACATGAATCAAGCCGGCGCACTCCGCCGGCCCACGTTCGATATGGTACCACCCGGGAGTCGATTTGACTAGGGTTTGTTTGCGTTCGATTCATCGGCGCCGGAGCCCCGGATCGTGAACTCCGGCGCGCGCAACGACGAGTCTGTTGACACCTTGCTCGGCGCCCGTAGAGAATCGCTGCGAGGTCAACGTCACGACCATGGAGGTGGCACCAGGCATGAGCGCCCTCACGCTTTCGCGGATCCAGTTCGCGTTCACCATCGGCTGCCACTTCATCATCGTGCCGCTGAGCATCGGGCTAGCGCTGATGGTCGTGATCTCCGAGCGCCGCTACTACAAGAGCGGCGTCGCCGGCGACCTCGGGGCGGCGAACGTCTGGACCAAGCTCTTCGCCGCCACGTTCGCGCTCGGCGTCGCCACCGGCATCTCGATGGAGTTCGCCTTCGGCACGAACTGGGCGAACTACTCCCGGTTCGTCGGCAGCATCTTCGGGGCGCCGCTCGCCGCCGAGGGCATCACCGCGTTCTTCCTCGAGTCGGTGTTCCTCGGCGTGCTGCTCTTCGGGCGCAAACGCGTCTCGCGCCGCATGCACTACGTTTCGGCGTGGCTCGTTCTCATCGGCGCGCACCTCTCGGCGCTGTGGATCCTCGTCGCCAACTCGTGGATGCAGACACCGCGCGGCTACAAGGTCGTCAACGGCAAGGCAGTGCTCACCGACTTCTGGGCAGCCGTGTTCAACCCAACGACCGTGCCGCGGCTGCTGCACGTCATCGCCGCGGCATGGATCACCGGTTGCTTCGTCGTCGCCGGCATCTCGGCATGGTACCTGCTGAAGAAGCGCCACCAGAACTTCGCCCGCCGCTCGTTGCGCACGGCGCTGGTCGTCGGCCTCATCATGTCGGCGGCGATGCCGCTCCTCGGCCACTTCCAGGCGATCGAGGTCGGCAAGCACCAGCCGGTCAAGATGGCCGCGTTCGAGGGCCACTACAAGACCGGCGGCAACGCCGACATGTACGCGCTCGGCTGGGTCGACAGCGGCGGGCAGAAGGTCTACGGCATCCCGCTGCCGAGCATGTTGAGCATCCTCCTGCACGCCAAGCCGAGCGCCGTCGTGCCGGGTCTCGACCAGGTCGCCGGCGCCGACCGGCCGCCGGAGCAGATCGTGTTTCAGAGCTACCACCTCATGGTCGCGCTGGGCATCCTCTTCGTGCTGATCATGCTTGCGGCGCTGGGCCTCGATCTGCTCAAGGGATTGGAGACACGCCGTTGGATGTTATGGCTGCTCGTCTTCGCGGCGCCGTTCCCGATCATCGCCGCCGAGACGGGCTGGATCGCCGCCGAGGTCGGCCGCCAGCCGTGGATCGTTCAGGGTCTGCTGCGCACGTCGCAAGGGGTGTCGCCGCAGGTCTCCACCGCCGAGGTGGCGACGACGCTGATCGCGTTCATCGTCATCTACGCCCTGCTGTTCCTCGCCTGGCTGCGCATCTTCATCGGCATCATCCGCAAGGGGCCGGAGCAGGTCGAGGCGGCCGAGGAGCACGCCGCGCTCGTGCATCAAGCCACTCATGAGGAGGCGTGACGATGGATCTGCAACTCACCTGGTTCATACTCGTCGGCTTCCTGCTCGCCGGTTACGCCGTGCTCGACGGCTTCGACCTCGGTAGCGGCCTCATCTACCATCTGCTCACCAAGAACGACGGCGAGCGCAGCCTAATCCGCACTTCCATCGGGCCCCTGTGGGACGGCAACGAGGTGTGGCTGGTCACCGCCGCCGGCGCGCTCTTCGCCGCCTTCCCCATGGCCTACGCGATGGTCTTCAGCGGTTTCTACATGGCGATCATGCTCGTGCTCCTCGGGCTGATCTTGCGCGCCGTGTCGCTCGAATTCCGCCACCGCGACGAGCGCTTCAAGCACGTCTGGGACCTCGGCTTCATCGGTGGCAGCTTCCTGCCGGCGCTGCTCTTTGGCGTCGCCGTCGGCAACGTCGTGCGCGGCGTGCCGATGAACGCGACGGGCGACTTCACCGGCAGCTTCTGGAGCCTGCTCAACCCGTTCGCGCTGCT
>PKYG01000037.1:56710-56910 GCA_003132585.1 Actinomycetota bacterium | reverse complement strand
TTGCGACCGCCGACGACGACGACCACATCAACAGTGCGGGCCAGATCGCGGGCGGCGTTCTGCCGCTTCTCCGTCGCATCGCAGATAGTGTTGAAGACGAGCGTCTCGCGCGCGACCGGAGCGACGGCTGCAGCGACAGCGGCGAGGTTCTTGCGCGTCTGCGTGGTCTGTACGACCACGCCGACGCGCTTGCCGACGAG
>PKYG01000037.1:0-56651 GCA_003132585.1 Actinomycetota bacterium | reverse complement strand
ACGACGCGCAAGCCGCGAGCTTGGGCGGCGGCGATGACGTCTGGAGGCACACCGTGCGTGCGCACGATCACCGTCCCTTCCGCGATCGCATCCAGAGAGTCCACCGGAACGATGCCACGCTCTTCGAGACGGCGAACCACGGAGGGATTGTGGATGATCGGTCCAAGAGTGTAGATGGGCTTCGCGGCACCTTGCGCCGCCTCTTCGGCGATCTGCAGCGCTCGCTCCACGCCATAACAATAGCCCGCGGAGCCGGCGACGACGATCTCCACCTCGCCGGCGAGAACGCGCCGCGAAGGCGCCTGGCGCTCCCGCTCGCGCTCGTAGCGACCCGCTTCGCCGCGGTCCTCAGGATGTCTCATAGAGATCCCTCACCGCCGCCTCGATGCGTTCGGTCGCCGCCGCATAGACACGGCTGCGGCGACCCTCGAGCCCGGAGAGGTCGACTGGCGGCCCGATCTTGGCGGTCACCGCCGAGAGCCTGGGCGGCCACTTGTCGCCGAGCGTGTGGGTCCCCTGGATCGCTACCGGGATCACGGGCGCCCCGCCGCGCACGGCAAGCATGCCCACACCGGGGAAGAACGGATGGATCACCTCGTCCTTGTAGCGATGCCCTTCGGGGAACATGAGCAGCACCTCACCCTCGGCCAGAACGCGCAATGCCGTCTCCAGCGCGGCGCGGTCACCGGCGCCGCGGTCGACCGGAAACGCACCCAGACCGCCGATCAGGCGACCGAGGCCGAGCACCGCGAAGAGCTCCTTCTTGGCCATGTAGCGCAGCGGTCGCGCGAACGACACGCCGGCGAAGATCGGGTCGAGCGTGCTCTTGTGCGTCACGGCGATGATTGCGGCGCCCGTCCCGGGCAGGTTGCCGCCGCCGATCGCTCGGAGCCGGAACGGCAAGCCGAGCAACACGTTCGCGAGCGTGCGAATGAAGAGGTAGAGGAGCGGGTCGCCGCGACCCCGCAGCGGCACGCCCTTCATCGTCTCTGGTGGAGCCGCTCGCGCACGATGCGCTCCATGGAGTCAAGCACCTGCGCAATCGTCAGCGGTGACGTGTCGAGCTCAACGGCGTCGTCGGCGCGCCGCAAGGGAGAGACGGCACGACCCGAGTCGAACGCGTCGCGCGCCTCGATCGCGGCGAGCATCTCGTTACTGCCGACGTGCTCGCCGGCAGTGACAAGTTCCTTGCGGCGGCGCTCGGCGCGGACCTTCGGCGCCGCCGTCAGGAAGATCTTGACCTCCGCCGCCGGGCAGACGACAGTGCCGATGTCGCGGCCCTCCATGACGACGTCGCCGGCGGCGGCGATGCGCCGCTGCTCGGCAACGAGAATGTCGCGGACATGGGCATGGGCGCTGACCTCGGAGACGGCCGCCGAGACCGCCGGCCGCCTGATCTCCTCGCTCACGTCGCGATCGCGGGCGAGCATGTGGCCCGACTCGTCGAACGCGAGGTGCGCGTTGCGCGTCAACGTCGCCAGCGAGGCCTCGTCGTCGAGCGCGACGCCGTCCTGCAGCGCCAGGTAGGCGATCGCGCGGTACATGGCGCCGGTATCGAGGTAGAGGTAGCCGAGGCGCCGGCTCAGCAGCCGTGCCAGCGTGCTCTTGCCCGAGCCTGCGGGCCCGTCGATGGCGACGATTGTCATCTAGGAGAGCACCTCCTGCAGCACATCATTGAAGCCGGGAAAGCTGACGCCCGCAGCGGAAAACCCGGCGACGGCGACGCCCTCAGCGGCGATCAGACCGGCGACGGCGCCGAGCATCGCCAGCCGGTGGTCGCCCCCGCTGTCGACGACTCCGCCGCGCAGCGGGCGAGGCCGGATAACGAACGAGTCGGCGGCCACGGCGGCGTCGCCGCCGAGACCGTTGATGACTTCACCGATCGCCGCCAGCCGATCGCTCTCCTTCACACGCAGCTCGCCGACACCCTCGACGACCGTCTCGCCGTCCGCATAGCAGCCAAGCAGTGCGACCAGCGCGACCTCGTCGACCAGGTTGGGGATCTGGCCCGCCGACACGTGCGTGCCGGTCAGCGGAGCATGGCGTACCCGGACCGTCCCGCGGGGCTCGCCACCGATCTCGGCATCGACCACCCACGACAAATCGCCGCCCATGCGCTGCACGACCTCGAGAAAGCCGGTGCGAGTCGGGTTGAGCCCGACGTCAGCGATACTCAGGTCCGAGCCCGGCACGAGCGCCGCCGCCGCCACGAGGAAGGCGGCAGACGAGATGTCGCCGGGCACGTGGACTTCGTCGAGCTGCAAGCGGGACACGCCGGTGACCGTGATCGCGCCCTCGGCGCTGTGCACCGGCACGCCCGCTGCCCGCATCATGCGCTCCATGTGGTCGCGGCTGGGTATGCCCTCTTCGACCGTCGTCTCGCCCACGGCGAACAGGCCAGCGAGCAGCACCGCCGACTTGACCTGCGCGCTGGCGACCGGCAGACGGTAGCGCACCGGTCGCAACGGTCCGCCGTCGATCTCGAGCGGCGCGTACTTGTCATCGCGCGCCGTGATCCTCGCGCCCATCGCGCGCAGCGGCTCGACGATTCGGTCCATCGGTCGCGTTCGCAGGCTGACATCGCCGTCGAAGCGGTAGTGCCCCTGCTGGCCGGCGCAGACCGCGGCAAGCAGGCGCATGGCCGTCGCCGAGTTGCGTGCATCGAGAACGCCGTCCGGCGGCTCCAGACCGCGCAGGCCGCGACCACCCACAAGGACGTCGTGCCGCCTGTCGTCTGCACGGTCGAGCGTCACACCCATGCTCTCGAGCATCGCCGCAGTCGCCTCGGTGTCACCGGCCCAGAGAGGACTGAGGATGCGGACCGGCCGCACGCACAGCCCGGCAAGGATCAGCGCCCGTTGCGTGATCGACTTGTCGCCGGGCACGCGCACGCTGCCGCGCAACGGACCGGCCGGCCGGAACACTGCGTGACCGGCGTTCAAGCGATCGCCTTGCCGGTGATCACTTCGTATCCCAGGCCGTTGAGGATGCCGGCGGCGCGTGCGCAGACATCGGCGCCGAGCACGTACACGGTCAAGCTGCCACCGAGCTCGGCGCTCATGTGGTGCAACGACAGGTCCTCGATGTTGATCGCGGCATCGCCAAGCGCCACGGTGATCTCCTTGAGCACGCCGGGACGGTCCGGGATCTTGACGACGAGGCGGAAGAAGTCTTCGGCTGTGAGGCTGCCGGCGGCGAGCATGCGCTCGCGATGGCCGGCAGCCCGGGCGATCGTCTCGCCGAGCCGCGCTTCGTCGGCCGCCTCGAGCGCGTGAATCACCTCGTCGAGACCGTCGCTGTACGCCGTCAGTGACGCGAGCAACGCCTGCCGGTTCTCCATGAAGATGTCGGTCCACACGCGCCGGTTGCTGCCGGCGATACGTGTGAGGTCACGGAAGCTCGGCCCCGCGCTGAGCAGGGCGTCACGAGCGCCTTGCTGTTCGCCGGCCTGGGTCATGAGCACGTTCGCAAGCACGTGTGGCAGATGGCTGACGAGCGCCATGATGCGGTCGTGCTCCTCGGGGTCGACGGCGACCGGGCGGGCGCCGATCCGGCTGACGAAGTCGTGGAGCAGCTGGTAGGCACCCGGGTCGACGTGCGTGCCGGGCGTGAGGAAGTACGTCGCCCCTTCGTAGAGTGCCGGCGACGCATTCGCCACGCCGGCTGTCTCGGAACCGCACAGAGGGTGCCCGCCGACGCAGCGCCGCTGAGCCTCCGGCGACAGCGAGCGCATCAGCGCCGCCTTCGTGCTCCCGACGTCGCTCACCACCGCTCCGGCGTGAGCGACGGCAGCCGCCCGCGCCACGTGCTCGGGCACAAGTCGGACCGGCGTCGCGACGAAGACGAGATCGGCGGCACTCGCCGCCTCCTCGAGCGAAGCGCACATCCGCGTGATCGCGCCGCGTTCGAGTGCGAGTTCAAGCGTCTCCTTGCTACGACTATAGCCGCGAACCTCGCCCACGCCGGCGCGCTCGCGCGCGGCCAAGCCGAGGGAGCCACCCATCAGCCCAACGCCGATGACGGCGATCGATCGCGCCTGGGGAGCCGCGGTCTTCACACGATCAGACGGTCGTCTTGCCCGTCCACGCGACGAGCTCGAGCACACGCGCTGCGTATTCGGCGAACGCCTCCGTCGGCAGCGACTGTGGACCGTCGCACAACGCGTGCTCGGGATTGGGGTGGGTCTCCACGATCACGCCATCGGCGCCCGCCGCGACCGCGCTCAGCGAGAGCGGCAAGACGAGATCCAGACGCCCGGTCGCATGACTGGGGTCGACCAGGATGGGCAGATGGCTGGCAAGCTTGATGATCGGGACGGCAGCGATGTCGAGCGTGTTACGCGTCGCTGTCTCGAACGTGCGGATGCCGCGCTCGCAGAGGATCACGTCGCGATTCCCCTCTTTGACGATGTACTCCGCCGCCATCAGCAGCTCTTCGATTGTGGCCGACGGCCCGCGCTTGAGCAGCACGGGCTTGTTCAGCTTGCCGAGCTCGGCCAGGAGGAGGAAGTTCTGCATGTTGCGGGCGCCCACTTGAAGCACATCGGCATACCCGGCGACGATGTCGAGGTCGCGCGGGTCCATCACCTCGGTGACGATCGGCAGACCGGTCTCGTCGCGAGCGGCGGCCATCATCTTGAGGCCGTCGACGCCGAGCCCCTGGAACGCGTAGGGCGAGGTCCGCGGCTTGAAGGCGCCGCCGCGCAGCATCGTGCCGCCGGCGGCCTTGACGGCGCGGGCAGCGGTGAGGACCTGATCGGGGGTCTCCACTGAGCATGGACCCGCGATCAGGGCGAAATGGCCGCCGCCGACCTTGGTGTCACGCACCGTGATCACCGTGTCCGCGGGCCTGAACTCCCGGCTCACAAGCTTGTAGGGCTTGAGGATCGCGACCACGCGGTCCACACCGGGGCACGCCTCCAGCGGCAGTCCCGTGAGCTCCTCGCGGTCGCCGATGGCGCCGATCAGAGTGACACGCTCGCCCTTGGAGATGTGAGCCGCGGCCCCGATCTCCTCGATGCGCGCCACGACGTGGGCGATCTGCTCCTCGGTCGCCCCCTCCTGCATGATGACCATCATGCTCAGCTCGGCCTCCCTTCGTTTTCGTCGAGCGATGTGGGCTCAAGCGATCCCAGCTTCGCAAGAAAGAAATCCGTCTCTTCCTTGGTGCCCACGCTAACGCGCGCCCATCCCGGGCACCCGAGGGCGTTGCCGTCACGCACGATCGCGCCCATCGACATCAACGCAGCGCAGACCTTGTCCTGAGGCTTGCAGAGGTCGCGGGTGTCGACGAGCATGAAATTGGCTTCGCTCGGCACCGTCGCGCGACCGAGCGCCGCTAGACGTTCGACCATGTAGTCGCGCACCGCGGCGTTCTGACGACGCCGCTGCTCCACCTGATCCTGGTGGCGCAACGCCTCGAACGCGGCAACCTGCGCCAGCCGGTTCACATTGAACGGCTGGCGCACCTTGTCGATCGCCGTCCTCACCGCGGCGGCACACAGACCGTAGCCGACACGCAGTCCGCACAACCCGTAGATCTTCGAAAACGTACGCAGGATGCAGACGTTCTCGTGGCGCGCCTCCAGCGGGAGGGTGGCCTGGCTGTCGCTGGCCGTCACGAACTCGTTGTAGGCCTCGTCGAGCACGATCAGCACGTCCTCCGGCACCTGGTCGACGAAGCGTTCGATCGCCGCCGCGCTCACATACGTGCCCGTGGGGTTGTTGGGGTTGCACACAAAGACTATCTTCGTGCGCGCCGTCACTGCCGCCGCCATCGCCTCGAGATCGTGGGTGAAGTCGCGCAGCGGCACGGCGACGGCGACGGCGCCGTGGCGCACGCAGATGTCGTTGTAGACGACGAACGACGGGTCGCCCAAGACGACTTCGTCACCAGATTCGAGCAACGCGTCGCCGAGCAGCATGATGAGTTCGCACGATCCGTTGCCGACCGTGACCTCGGCGGGGGCGCGGCCATAGTGCTCCGCCAGTGCCGCGCGCAGATCCGTCGCATGCCCGTCCGGATAGCGGTTGAGGTCATCGAGTGCCGCGATCACGGCCGCTTTGACCTCGTCGAACGGCGGCAGCGGGAACTCGTTGGAGGCGAGCTTGACGACTTCGGCCAAGCCAAAGCGGCGCATCACCAGCTCCAGCGGTGCGCCGGGCTCGTACGGGACGATCCGGTCAAGCTCCGGTATGAACCGCATCGCTCACTCCGGCAGGTCGGTACGCAGTTGGCGCGCATCGTGCAAGTACACGTGACGGATGACAGGCTCGCGCGCGGCGTAGCACGTGAGCATCACGCGAACGCAGCGCGCCATCGCGCCCGTCACGGGGATCTCCTGGCAACAGAGCAGCGGCGTTTCCGCGAGCCCGATCTGCCGCGCCGCGACCGCCGGAAAGTCGGCGGTCAAGTCCGCCGTCGCGGTGAACAGGATGCTCACGATGTCCGCGACCGTGATGCGGTTACGCTCGAGCATCTTCTGCAACAGCTCCGCTGTGCGCGCGCAGATCGCCTCGCTGGTGTCCGTCTCTACGGTCGTCGCACCGCGGACCGCCCGCAGGACGACGTCGTTCTCTGTACGCATGCCGGTCGCTCCGCTCGATCGTGGGAAAAGGAAGTATACAACGGCGATTCTCGCCGCGCCGGGTGCTCGTGCATAGACCGGCGCGTGACGCCGCGGCCTGCCCGGCTACGACTCCGAGTCTGAAGCCGGCGCCGCTTCGCCGGCCAAGGTCAGGGGCTCGCCCTCGACCTCGTCGTCGAGCGCGCGAACGACCGCTTCGCTAGCGCGCCGCAACGCTTCGATCTCGTCGCCGCTCAGATCGCGGAAGGCGCCGATCGCAAGTCCCTTGTCGCCGATCGGCCCGAATCGGCGCCGATGAAGCTCTTCGACAGGCGTCCCGACCGCATCGAACATACGCCTCACCTGACGTTTGCGGCCCTCGCGGAGGACCACCTCGACCAGCGCCGTCTTGTTGCTCTGCTTCTCGAGACGCACTTCGGCGGGACTCGTGACGCCGTCCTCCAGTTGCACCCCCTCCCGGAGAGCGTCGAGCGCGCTGCGCGAGACCTTGCCGCGCACTCTCGCGACGTACGTCTTGGACACACCATATCGGGGGTGCATCAGCCGATTCGCCAGAACACCGTCGTTGGTCAGGATGATCAGGCCCGTCGTGTCTACATCGAGACGGCCCACTGGAAACAGCGTGCGACCGTTGGGCACGAGTTCCACGATCACCCGATCCGCGTGAGGATCGCTGCGGGTCGAGGCGACGCCGCGTGGCTTGTTGACGAGTACGTAGCGGAGTTCCTTGGCCTCGACGACCTCGCCATCGACGGTCACCACCTCGTCGGCGCCTACCTTGTGACGCGGAAACGTGACCACCTCACCGGCGACCGCCACTCGCCCCTCGCCGACAAGCTCGTCGCACGTTCGCCGCGAACCGACCCCGGCGCGGGCGAGAAAGACCACCAGGTTCATTTCGCTCATGTGGACCTCCGTGCCGCATTCGACGTCAAGCGGGCGCGGATCTCTTCGACATCGCCCGCATCGAGCGCGAACTTACCCAAAGCAGGCAGATCCACTGCGCTCGCCAGCCCGAACAGCTTGAGGAATCGGTCGGTCGTCCTGTACAGGATCGGCGCACCGGGAGTGTCCGCGCGGCCGGCGACTTCGACAAGCCCGCGCTCCTCAAGCGCCGCCAACGCCCATTCCGACGACACGCCACGCACCTGAGCGACCTCTGAGCGCGTCGTCGGTTGCAGATACGCCACGACCGCGAGCGCTTCGAGAAGCGCCGGTGAGAGGTCGTCTGGTTGCCGCGCGCCGGCGAGACTCCGCACGGCCGCCTCGCACTCCTTCGTCACCCTGAACGTCGCACCCCCGGCCACGAGCACAAGCTCGAGGCCGTGACGGTCATCGACGAACTCGGCCTCGAGCTCGGCCAGCCCCCTGCGGACCTCTTCGACGCTGCAACCACAGTGCAGCGCAAGCTCCTCTAGCGGCACCGGCCGCGTCGCGATGAAGATGAGCGCCTCGAGGCGCCGTGCAAGCGAATCCATGGTCAGAATCCTACGAGGGTACGACCCGATGGTACCGCACAAGCGCGCTGCGCGTCACCCCGCGACCGCGAGGGCCTCGGCGACCGTTAGCGCCGTAACCGCGATCTCTGCGAACGGGCGTGCCTGACGCAACTCGACCTCACCGCGATTGTGGAGCTCGAGGAGGGCGAAGAAGGTGACAGCCTTCTCGAGCCTGCCGCGGGGCGCTACCGCGGAGAAGGTGAATCCGCCGTTGCGAACGAGCAGGCTGCGCAGGCGGCGCAGCTCCTCCACAAGGGTGATCGCAAGGTCGGTGATGTGGCTCACGTCGGGGGCCGGCGGCTGGCGCAGCAAAGGCTCCAGCGCGTTCGCGAGCTTTTCGCCAGGTAGTGCCTGCCCGAGCGACTCCGCCCGCAGAAAGCGCGCGGGGATCGGCGCCTGCCGGTACACCCGCGCCGCGTGATCCGCCCAGCGCACCGAAAGCGCCTCGCCGGCGCGTTTGAACTGGCCGTAGCGCACAAGCGCCGCCAACAGCTCCTCACCGGCCTCGTCGGCTTCGAACTCCTCGTCGTCTTCGAGGCCGGGCGCCGCCGCAAGCAGCCGCGATTTCATCTCCAGCAGGGACGCCACGAGGACGACGAAACTCGACGTCGCTTCGAGGTCGAACTCGCCCGAGTCGGCGAGCTTGACGACGTACTCCGCGATGATCCGCGAGACGCGCACCTCCCAAAGGTCGATCTCCTCCTTGAGGATCAGCGTGACGAGGAGGTCGAACGGTCCGTGGAAGATGTCGAGGTCGAGATCGAGGTCGATCGACCTCACACTACTCCTCGGGCGTCTGCAGGAACGACGGGATCTCGAGTTCGGCCGTGTCGTCGTAGCGCGGCGGCGCCTCGAACACACGGTCGCGAGCGGCAGGCCGTTCGGCAGAGCCGCTTGTCGCCGCGGGCCGCGCGCCCAGATGCTCGCCGAACCCCGTCGCCACGACGGTGATCGATATCTGCCCTTCGAGACGCTCGTCGACGACGGCGCCGAAGATGATGTTGGCGTCGTCGTGAGCCGCCTCCGAGATGACGTTCGCCGCCTCGTTGACTTCGTAGAGCGAGACATCCGGCCCACCGGTGATATTGAGCAGGATGCCGCGAGCGCCGTCGATCGACGTCTCGAGGAGCGGCGAATGGATCGCCGCGTTCGCCGCTTCGAGCGCACGGTTGTCGCCGGAGGCGATGCCGATGCCCATCAAGGCCGAGCCAGCGTCCTGCACGATCGTGCGCACATCGGCGAAGTCGAGGTTGATCAGTCCGGGCACCGTCATCAGGTCGGTGATGCCTTGCACGCCCTGACGAAGGATGTCGTCGGCGAACCTGAACGCATCGACGACGGAAGTGTTGTGCTCGACCACCTGCAACAGCCTGTCGTTGGGGATCACGATCACGGTGTCGGCAACCGAGCGCAGGAGGTCGATGCCGTCCATCGCCTGGCGCTCGCGCTTGGTGCCCTCGAAGGAGAACGGCCGCGTGACGATCGCCACCGCGAGGGCGCCGATCTCGCGCGCGACGGAGCTGATCACAGGCGCCGCCCCCGTGCCCGTACCGCCGCCCTCGCCCGCCGTCACGAAGACCAGGTCGGCGCCCCGCAGCGCCTGCTTGACCTGGTCGCGCGACGCCT
Source organism: Actinomycetota bacterium (assembly GCA_003132585.1). Lineage (GTDB taxonomy): Bacteria > Actinomycetota > Thermoleophilia > UBA2241 > UBA2241 > PALSA-647. The sequence continues at coordinate 46,940 of PKYG01000037.1, read as the reverse complement.
CCATCGCCTGCCTGCCGATCTCGGGATCGGCACCACCGCCGAGCCCGTGGGTGATCTCCTGACCGATGTGGATCTTCACGTCGGCGTCGCAGACTTCGAGCCCCTGCGTGTCCGTGTTGATCGCGATGAACTCGACGCCGCGAATACCGGAGTCGACCATGCGGTTGACCGCGTTGGTGCCCGCGCCGCCGACGCCGACGACCTTGATCGTGGTCACGTAGGGGCGCCCCTTGACCGGCTCGGCACCCGGCGACTCGTCGGGCGGCGGCGCGCTCATTTCGGTACGCCGGAAGAGCTCGTTCAGACCGTCCCGCATGTCAGCGCGACTTCCCATTCAGCACCTCCCGAGCGAGTGCGCGATAGGCTTCGGCACCCTTGCCCTTGGGATCGTACTTGAGCACCGAACTCCCGCGCACCGGAGCCTCGGCGAAGCGGATCGTCTTCGCCACCACAGTCTTGTACACGAGCTTGCCAAAGTTCTCCCGGAGCACCTCGACGGCCTCGCGCCCGTGCAGCGTGCGCGCGTCGAGCAGCGTCGGCAGAATGCCCCGGATCTTCAAGTTCGGGTTGATGTTCTCGCGGATCATCTCGATCGTACGTTCGAGCTGCAGCAAGCCGCGCAGCGACAGGTACTCGCACTGCACAGGCACGATGACGCCCTCCGATGCGGTCAGTGCGTTGATCGTGAGCAGGCCGAGCGATGGCGGTGTGTCGATGAGGATGTAGTCGTACTTCTTCTGCACTCGCGCGAGNNCGCTCGCGCCCGATCATCGTCGAAAGCGCCATCTCGGCGCCGGCGAGATCGATCGTCGACGTGGCGACATCGATCTCGCGCTCGACGATGACCTCCTCGATCGGCACGCGATGTACGAGCACGTCGTACATGCTCTTCTCGAGGCTCTCGGTGTCGATGCCCTGACTCATCGTCAGGTTGCCCTGAGGGTCCATATCGACGCCCAGGACGCGCAGACCCTTTTCGCGCAGCGCGACGCCCAGGTTGAGCGTGGAGGTCGTCTTCGCCACACCGCCCTTCTGGTTGGCGAAGGCAAGAACATGCGCCATGGAGTTCGGCTCCTCGTTCGACTCTACGTCGAAGTAAACTTCTTCCGCGCGCTGCAAATCCCTGCAAGCTCAAGAGCCTGCGTGGGCGCCGAGCCGCGCAGCCGCCAACGGCGCCTTGATCACGATCGAGGCGTGAGCCTCAGGCCCTGCTCGTCTCGGAGTCGTCGTCGCTCGCAGCAGCCTCGTCCTCGTCGTCCTCGCTTGCCTCGGCGTCGGTCGCCTCTTCTTCGGCGTCCTCGACCTGCTCCTCGGGTTCGTCGTCGTACTCCTCCTCCTCTTCACTGACAATCGAGGAGATGGCGCGCTTCAAGTAGCGGACCTTGGTGCGATTGGCGATCTCGAGCTCGACGAAGTCGGGGCCGATCTTCTTGATCGTACCGAACATGCCGCCGATGGTGACGACTTCGTCGCCCTTCTTCAGCATCGAGACCATCTCGCGGTGGGAACGCTGCTGCTTGCGTTGCGGGCGGATCGCCAGAAACCAGAAGATACCGAAGAAGATGACCATCATGGCGATGATCTGGATGCCGCCCCCGCTGCTCGATGCAGCTACAATTCCATTCATTCTCTGTATCCTCCTGCGGAATACCGCATTGTGAACTCGCCAGCGAACTCTTCAAAACGGCCCGCGCGAATAGCCGCACGGGCGTCTTCGGTCAATCTTACCAGAACACGCAGATTGTGCAGACTCAGGAGCTGGGCGCCGAGCATCTCTTTCTGATTGACGAGATGGCGCACGTAGGCGCGCGAGAAATGGCGACAGCAATAGCAGTCGCACGTCTCATCGAGGGGACGCCGATCGGTTGCGAATCGGGCGTTGCGCAAGTTCAGCCGGCCCTCGCGACCGAAGGCGGTGCCGGTCCGCGCCAGGCGTGTCGGCAGCACGCAGTCGAAGACGTCGACGCCGCGACCGATCACGGCGACGACACCGACCGGGTCGCCGATGCCCATGAAGTAGCGCAACCTGTCACGCGGGAGCAGCTCGTCCATCAGATCGACCGTCGAGAGCATCTCGTCGCCGCGCTCGCCCATGGACAAGCCCCCGATCGCGTAAGCGCCGAAGTCAAGCGCGAGGAGATCAGCCGCCGAGCGCCGCCGCTGGTGCTCGTCGACGCCCCCTTGGACGATGCCGACCAGCAGCTGATCCTCACGGCGTTTCGCTTGGAGACATGCCGCCGCCCAGCGCGTCGTGCGGTCGACGGCGAGTGCCACCTCGGGCGCCGGTAGAGTCCCGGGCGCACACTGATCGAGACACATGATGATGTCGGCACCGAGTCGCTCCTGCGCCTCGACCGCTAAAGCCGGCGTGAACAGATGGCGCGACCCGTCGTAGACAGACGTGAATTCGACACCGTCGTCATGGATCAGCCGCGTGTCGCCGAGACTGAATACCTGGAAGCCGCCGGAGTCGGTGAGGATGGGACCATCCCAGCCCATGAAGCCGTGCAGACTGCCATGGGCGGCGACAACATCCACGCCCGGGCGAAAGTAAAGGTGATACGTGTTGCCGAGGATGATCCGCGCGCCCAGGTCGGCGAGGTCGCGCGGGGCGACCGCCTTGACCGTTGCCTTTGTACCCACGGGCATGAAGCACGGCGTCTCGACATCGCCATGCGGCGTGGAAAGCCGGCCGGCTCGCGCGCGGCCGTCAGCGTGTTTGACGGCGAAAGAGAACGAGCCGTCACTCCAGAGGCTTGCGCCGTCGCTCATCGGCACGCTCATCACGTGAGCAGCGTCGCGTCGCCGAAACTGTAGAAACGATATCTTTCGGCGACCGCGTGCCGGTAGAGCCGCTGGGTCTCCCCGACGCCGATGAACGCCATCACGAGCGCCAGCAGGCTTGTGCGCGGCAGGTGGAAGTTGGTGATGATCGCATCGACCGCGCGGAACTCCCATCCTGGCGCAATGAAAAGGTCGACTTCGCCCACCAGTGCGTCGCCGCGGACAGCGGCGGCACCGCCCGCCGCAAGGTGCTCGAGCGTGCGCACGGTCGTGGTACCCACGGCGATCACGCGACGGCCCTCCGACCGCGCCTCGGCGATATGCCGCCAGGTTCGCGCGGCGATCGTGAATCGCTCGCTGTGCAACTTGCGTACGGAGAGCGTCTCGGCGGTCAGCGGTTTGAACGTGCCCAGCCCGACGTGCAGTGTGAGCTCCTCGATCGTCACGCCGGCAGCCCGAAGCTCCACCTCGAGCCGCCGCGTGAAGTGCAGCCCGGCCGTCGGCGCCGCGGCCGAGCCCTGATGCTGGGCGTAAACGGTCTGGTACCGATCGCTGTCGGCAAGCGCCGTGTGGATGTACGGCGGCAGCGGCGTCTCGCCGTGACGCTGGAGGAGCACGGGCACGCTGTCGCCCGCCAGGCTGCGTACTCGCCATCTCCCCTCACCGAGCTTCTCCTCACAGCGCACCTCCCAGCCACTCTGCCGATCGATGTGCACCAGTGCCTCGCCCTGAACGGGGCGACCGCGCACGAGCACCTCCCAGGTGTCGTCCGCGTCAGGCCGGAGGAACAGAATCTCGAGTCGACCGCCGGTGGGCCGCACGAAACGCGTGCGCGCCGCGTACACACGGGTGTCGTTGCGCACGATCACGTCCCCCGGTCGAAGCAGAGCCGCGAGCTCGGCGACGCGCCGATCCTCCGGCACCGCATCCCCCCGCGAGTAGACCAGCAAGCGAGCGGCGTCGCGCGGCTCGATCGGCGTCTGCGCGATCAGCTCCGGAGGCAGGTCGTACTCGAGATCGTCGAGACGCAGCGCCCTTGGGCTCCAGCCGTTCATCCCGCGCGCCGGCGCTGCGACAGCCGGTCGTTCCACGCTTCCCACATGCTGGGCACGCAGCCGCAGTACCGCTGCCGATAGAGACCGAGCCGACGACTCGCTTCGATGCTCTCACGATATCGGTCACGCAGATCCACGTAGAGGAACTCCACGCCCATCTCGCGCCCGGCACGTCGTCCCTCGACAGCGATCAGGTCATGGCGCTGATACGGACTCACACTGAGCGTCGTCGAGAACAGGCGCAGGTCGCGCTCGGCGGCAGTCCGTGCAGCCGAGCTCAGGCGCAGGCGCAGGCAGAGTCGACAGCGCTCGTCGGCGCTGCCGTCGACGGCAGCGCCGAGCTCGCGCATCCACACGTCGAAGCCGGGCTCTGGTTGGACGACGAGGTCGAGTGCGGCGCCGGCGGCATACTGGCGCAGAGCTTCCTGGCGGCGCGCGAGCTCGCCGAGGGGTTGGATGTTCGGGTTCGTGAAGAGAGCCACCGGCTCGAAGCCGCGCTCACGCAGCGCCGGCACGGCGACCGTGCTGCAGGGTCCGCAGCAGGTGTGCAGCAGAAGGGCATCCATCGTAATCTCAGTCGAAGAGGGTATCCGACGCCGACGACGGCACCTCGAGACCGCAGTGACGAAAGCCGGAACGAGTGAGCACGCGACCCCGCGACGTACGCTTGAGGAAGCCGCGCATGATCAGGTAGGGCTCGTAGACATCCTGCAGGGTGTCGCCTTCTTCGCCGAGCGCGACCGCCAGCGTGTCGAGACCGACCGGGCCGCCGTCGAACTTCTCGGCGATCGCCGCGAGGATGTCGCGGTCGAGTTTGTCGAGACCTTCGTGGTCGACCTGGAAGAGCTCGAGCGCCGCGATGCAGATCTCTGGCGACACGTGGCCCTCGTGGCGGACCTCGGCGAAATCGCGCACGCGTCGCAGCAGCCGGTTGGCGACCCGCGGCGTGCCGCGCGCACGACCGGCGATCTCGACCACAGCGGGGTCGTCGATGGTCACGCCGAGGATGCCCGCCGATCGGCGCACGATAGCCGTGAGCTCGTCGGGCTCGTAGTACTCAAGTCGCTGCCACACGCCGAAGCGGTCGCGCAACGGGGTCGTGAGAAGACCGGTGCGCGTCGTCGCTCCGATCAGCGTGAACGGCGGCACGGCCATGCGGATGCTGCGTGCCGACGGCCCCTCGCCGATCATGATGTCGATCTCGAAGTCTTCCATCGCCGGATAGAGGACCTCCTCGACGGCAGCGTTGAGGCGGTGGATCTCGTCGACGAAGAGCACATCGCCCTCTTGCAGATTGGTGAGCACTCCGGCGACGTCGACCTTGCGCTCGAGTGCCGGCCCGGACGTGGTGTGCATGCCGACGCCGAGCTCGTTCGCGATGATCCCGGCAAGCGTCGTCTTGCCGAGTCCGGGAGGCCCCGCGATGAGCACGTGGTCGAGCGTGTCGCCGCGGTTCTTGGCGGCCTGCACGAAGATCTGCAGCTGCTCCTTGGCAACGCGCTGCCCGACGAACTCGGCAAAGCGTTTCGGCCGCAGAGTGACCTCGAGGTCGCGCTCCTCAACGCTCTCGTTCGGATCGGCGAGTCTGTCGCTGCGGTCGATCACAACCGCTCCTTGCTGCGCTTGAGCGCGTACTTGACGAGATCTTCGACGGCGGCGTCTCCGGGGGCGCCCCGCAACGCCTCCTCGGCTCCGCGCACGCTCAGGCCGAGGTTCTGCAGGGCCGAACGGGCAAGCATGAAGGCGCGCTCATCGCCGGCGACCGGCGCGCCGCCAAGGCGCTCGACGCCGGCGGCGACGCGGTCCTTGAGCTCGACCACCAGCCGCTGCGCAAGCTTCTTGCCAATGCCGGAGATCGATTCGAACTTCTGCGCGTCGTCGCGCACGACAGCGAGCTCGAGCTCATTCACGGGGTAGCCCGAGAGTACCGCGAGCGCCACCTTGGGCCCTACGCCGCTGACGGCGATCAGCGCCTGGAAGAACGCCCGTTCGCGGGCGTCGGCGAAACCGTAGATCTGCAGAGTGTCCTCGCGTACATGCAGGTACGTCTGCACCGTCACTTGCTCGCCCACCTGGCGCGAGAGCGCCGACAGCTGCCGACCGGAAGCGAAGATGGCAAGACCCACCCCGCCGACGTCGAGCACCGCCCTGTCGGGCTCCACCTCAGCCACGCGACCGCGGACGAACGAGATCATTGCCGCCCTCGGAGAGCCACGCCGCCCCCACTGTTGGCGTGACAGATGGCGACCGCGAGAGCGTCCGCGGCATGGTCCGGCTGGGGGATGCGCTCGAGCCCGAGTATCACTTTGGTCATCTCCTGCACCTGGATCTTGCTCGCGCGGCCGTAGCCTGTTACCGCCTGCTTGATGCGCAGCGGCGAGTACTCGAACGGCGACAGGTCGAGTGCCGAGGCTGCGAGGATGATAACCCCTCGCGCCTGTCCCACCGCCAGTGCGGTCTTGACGTTGACGTTGACGAACAACTCCTCGATAGCGACGGCATCGGGCTGGAAACGCTTGAGGATCGCCAGTGACTCGTCGTGAATCTTGCGCAGGCGCGCCTGCGTGGCGCTCTGCGCTGATGTGACGATGCACCCGTGGCCGAGCGAACGCAGCCGGCTCCCGCTCTGTTCGACGACACCCCAGCCGGTGCTCGCCGTGCCCGGGTCTATGCCGAGAACGATCACCTCGCCCGGCCCATGGCGCTAGCCGGCCACCGCTTCGAGGACGTCGTCCGGGATGTCGAAGTTGGCGTAGACCTCCTGGACGTCGTCGCTCTCTTCGAGCGCATCGATGAGCTTGAGGAGCTTACGGGCGTCGCTCTCGTCGAGCTGCACGGTCGACTTGGGCATCATCGTCAGCTCGGCCTGTTCGAAGGCTATGCCGGCGGCGGCGATCGCGTCGCGCACCGCCGCCAACTCACTCGGGTCGGTGATGATCTGAAAGCCGTCGCTGTCGACGACTACATCATCGGCGCCGGCCTCGATCGCCGCTAGGGTGACCTCGTCTTCGTCGTGCTTGGCGGCGTCGACGACGATCGATCCGCGGCGCTCAAAGATCCAGGCGACCGCGCCCGGCTGGCCGAGCGAGCCGTTGTGTTTGCTGAAGATGTTGCGCACGTCGGCCGCCGAGCGGTTGCGGTTGTCGGTGAGCACCTCGACGATGACGGCGACGCCAGCCGGTCCGTAGCCCTCGTACAGGATCGCCTCATACGCGTCGCCGCCAGATTGCCCGGCACCGCGCTGGATCGCGCGATCGATGTTGTCCTTGGGCATGCTGTAGCTGCGCGCCTTCTCGACGGCGTTGTAGAGAGCCAGATTGAGCGAAGGGTCAGGGCCGCCTTCGCGAACGGCCACCATGATTGCGCGCGCGAGCTTGGAGAACAATTGGCCGCGCTTTGCGTCCTCCTTGCCCTTCTTGTGCTTGATCGACGACCATTTGGAGTGCCCGGACATCAGCGCACCACCCCCCTTCCCAACTGGGTCACATTCTGCACCACATCACCGCCCGCCGCCATGTGCGCGCGTACCTTGTCGAGGAAGTAGCCGTGGACACGCGTGTCACCTGTGAGTTCGGGATGGAACGCAGTGACGAGTACCTGCCCCTGCTCGGCAGCGACGGCGTGGCCCTGCAGCGAGCAGAGGACGCGCACGCCGTTCCCGCAGCGCTCGATCCAAGGCGCCCGGATGAACACCGCCCGCACGGGCGCGTCGCCAAGCACCGGCATCTGCAGATCGGCCTCGAAGCTGTGCACCTGGCGACCGAACGCGTTGCGGCGGACGACTATGTCGATCAGGCCGAGCGTCTGCGCACCGCCCTCAACGCTTTCGCGCGACAGCGTGATCAGGCCAGCACACGTACCGTAGACCGGCGTACCCGCGCCGGCCAAGGCGACGACGCCGTCGTCGAGCGCGTATTCGTGCATGAGCTTGACGATCGTCGTGCTCTCGCCGCCGGGGATCACGAATCCGTCGAGGTCGGCGAGATCGTCGAGCCTGCGGACCTCCCGCGTGACGGCACCGAGTCGCCCGAGGACGACTCGGTGTTCGCGGAAGTCGCCCTGCAGCGCGAGGACGCCGACGACCGGCACGTCAGCGCTTGCCGGGATCGGCTCGGGCGAAAGGATCCAGTCGCGCCGCCGCTTGCCGTCGCTGTGGCCCACGTGATCTGCGCCGCGCGACGGCTACCAGCCGCGCGTCTGGATCTTGAGCTCCTCGGGCATCTTGGCGGCGTCGATGCCGGGCATGGCGTCGCCGAGCCCGACCGAGACCTCGGCGAGAATCTGCGGGTCGCGGTAGTTGGTGGTCGCGCGGACGATCGCCACGGCACGCCGTGCCGGGTCGGCGCTCTTGAAGATGCCGGAGCCGACGAAGACGCCCTCGGCGCCAAGCTGCATCATCAATGCCGCGTCGGCCGGCGTCGCGATGCCGCCGGCGGAGAAGTTGACGACCGGCAGCTTCCCGTTCTCGGCGACCCACCGCACGAGCTCGTACGGCGCCGACAGCTCCTTGGCGGTCTTGAAGAGTTCGTCCTCGTCAAGAGTCTGCAGGTGGTGGATTTCGCCGATGATCGTGCGCATGTGGCGCACGGCCTCGACGACGTCGCCGGTGCCGGCCTCGCCCTTGGTGCGGATCATGGCGGCGCCCTCGCTGATACGGCGGAGCGCCTCGCCGAGGTTCACGGCACCGCAGACGAACGGCACCTTGAAGTTCCATTTGTTGATGTGGTTGGCCTCGTCCGCCGGCGTGAGCACCTCGCTCTCGTCGATGTAGTCGACCTCAAGCGCCTCGAGGATCTGCGCCTCGACGAAGTGGCCGATGCGCGCCTTCGCCATGACCGGGATCGTCACGGTCTCCTGCATCTCCTTGATCTTGGTGGGATCGGCCATTCGCGCCACGCCGCCTTGCGCGCGGATGTCCGAGGGCACGCGCTCGAGGGCCATGACGGCACACGCACCGGCGTCTTCCGCGATCTTGGCCTGCTCGGCGGTGGTCACGTCCATGATCACGCCGCCCTTGAGCATCTCCGCCAGGCCGCTCTTCACGCGCATCGTGCCGATGTCAGTCACAGGAAACCTCCGTTGTATGTGAGAGCCTTATTCTACTGCATGCTCCGACGAGCCGCCACCGTCGGCCGGACGACAAAAAGTACCGTTATGCGGGAAAATAGTCGCCGAGTGGGCAACCGACCGCTAGCCCTTGTGGGCCTCCTCGCGCTCTTTCTTCTGCTGCTCGACGATCTTGCCGGCAAGGTGCGCCGGGACCTCCTCGTAGCGCAAGAAGTCCATCGAGTAGTCGCCACGCCCACCGGTCATCGACGTGAGGTCGGGGGCATAGCTCAACATCTCGGCGAGCGGCACCTCGGCAGCGACCGCTGAACCGTGACCGCGCGGGTCGGTGCCCAGCACGCGGCCACGGCGCGAGTTGAGGTCGCCGATGACATCGCCGACGTTCTCTTGCGGCACCGTGACCTCGACGTGCATGATCGGCTCGAGGATGACCGGCTGGGCGCCTTCCATCGCCTTCTTGAAGCCGATGGAACCGGCGATCTTGAACGCCATCTCGGACGAGTCCACCGGATGGTGCGAGCCGTCGTAGAGCTTCACCTGCACGTCGACGACNNATGAAGTTGCGCGGGATGACACCGCCAACGATCTTGTCGACAAACTCGAAGCCGGTGCCGCGGGGAAGCGGCTGGACCTCGATCCATGTGTCGCCGAACTGGCCACGGCCGCCGGTCTGCTTCTTGTGGCGGCCCTGGGCCTTGGCGGAGGCGCGGATCGTCTCACGATACGGCACCCGCGGGGGATGCAGGTTGACCTCGGCGCCGAAGCGCCGCTTCAGGCGCTCGCAGATCACCTCGACGTGCACCTGGCTCATGCCGGCAACGATCGTCTCGCCGGTCTGCGGATCGCGGTGGACGTCCATCATCGGATCCTCTTCGGCGAGGCGCCGCAGGGCGGCGATGACCTTCTCCTCATCGCCCTTGCTCTTGGCTTCGACGGCGAACGACATGAGCGCCGCCGGGAAGACGATCGGCGGGAATGTAACGGTGTTGCCCTCCGCGCAGAGCGAGTCGCCGCTGACGACGTCCTTGAGCTTGGCCACCGCGCCGATATCGCCGGCGACAAGCGCATCGGCAGGCTTGTTGTCCTTGCCCTGCGCCTTGAGCAGCTGACCGATGCGCTCCTTGTGACCGTCGCGGCTGACGACCACGGTGGCATCGGCCTTGATCGTGCCCTGGAACACGCGGAACACGTTGATGCGGCCGCTGAACTGGTCGGCGAGCGTCTTGAACACGAATGCGGCAGCCGGTTTTGATGCATCGCATACGAGCTGCCGCTCAACGTCGCCGACGATGACGGTGGAACCTTCGACGGCCTCCGGTGATGGCGCCAGAGCAAGCAGATCGAGCAGCAGGTCGACGCCGACGAGATGCGTCGCCGATCCGGCGGCGACCGGAAAGACCTTGGCTGCGGCGACCGCCTCGGCGAAAGCCTGCCGCAGCTGGTCCGAACTGATCTCCTCACCTTCGAGGTACTTCTCGAGCAACTCGTCGTTGGTCTCGGCGACCACGTCAGTGAGCTTGTCACGCAGCTCTGCCGCCTCGACTGTGAGATCGGCCGGGATATCGCCCTCGGCGACCTTCTGACCGTCCAGCGTATAGGCCTTCATCTTGAAGAGATCGACGACGCCCTTGAGCTCGTGCTCCTTGCCGATCGGCAGTTGGACAGCGACGACCTGCGGGCCGAACGACGCCTTCAGGGCGGTGACGGCGGCGCTGAAGTCGGCACGCTCGCGATCGAGCATGTTGCAGAAGATCATGCGTGCCAGCCCGCGCTCCTCGGCGCGCGCCCACACGCGCTCGGTCTGCACCTCGACGCCGAGCACGCTGTTGACCGTTACCAGCGCCGTTTCGACGATGCACAGCGCGGCGATCGTGTCGGCGAGGAAGCTCGAGTCGCCGGGCGTGTCGATGAGGTTGAAGATGAGACCGCCGCGTTCGACGTGCGCCAGGGTTGCCGAGAGGCTGAGCTGCCGCCGCTTCTCGTCATCGTCGTAGTCGGACACGGTGGTCCCGTCGGTGACCTGACCGAGCCTGTTGACGACCCCGGACCTGTACAGCAGCGCCTCGAGCAGCGACGTCTTGCCCGTTCCGCGGTGGCCGACAAGTGCGATGTTTCTGATCTTGCCCGGGTCGTTCATCCTGGCTCTCCTCTTTCTTTCGTCGTCCGGCGGCGAGAGATCGTGAGGTGCGCGACGCTTGCGAATACTCCTCGCCGCCGGTGATCGGCGGTCACGGTGCTGCGCGGCGGGCCGCCAGGAACGATCGGCTGGGCGGGCGGCGCCTCGACTCCGTCGTGGCGCCGCCCGCTGTCGAGCGTGCAGCGCGTCCGACAAGGGATGAAGTCTAGCACATGGGCTAGCCACCGTGGTGGCAGGCGGGCGCGAGGGCGACGGCCGCCGGCCGCAGTGCGCTGCGGCCGTACTTTGCCCTCACTCGATCGACCGCTTCGACGAGCGCGACCTCGCGCCAGTGCTCGTCGAAGGAGAGCTGGAACGCGTTGCTGGAGAGGCTGCTGACGTTGACGCCGATAAGGCGCACCCAGCGCGTGCGCACGTCGAGCTCGGTCAGCAGCTCGGCGGCGACGGCATAGACCGGCCGGGTGCTCGTCGTGGCCCTCGCCAGCGTGCGCCGCCGGCTCACGGTGTGAAACGTGCTGTACCTCACCTTGAGGGCGACCGTGCGCGCCGCAAGTCCCTTGCGGCGCACCCTCGCCATGGTGTCGTCGACGAGCGCCAGGAGCGTGGCTTGCAGACGCTCGCAGTCGTTGCTGTCCTCGCGGAACGTCACCTCATGGCCGACCGACTTGGGCAGCGGCTGGTCGCTGCGTACGAACGAGAAGCTGCGCCCGAAGGCGAGCTGCTTGAGACCGTAAGCCGTTTTGCCGAACGCCGCCGCCAGTAGGCTGATGGGTACGTCCTGCAGCATGCCCACGGTGGCGATGCCGAGAGCGGTGAGCCGCTCTTCGGTGACCGGGCCGATACCCCAGACCTGGCGCACCGGCAGATCGCGCAGGCACCCATCGACGTCGGCTTCGCGAAGCTCGCCGATGCCGGCCGGCTTGTTGATGTCGGAGGCGAGCTTGGCGAGCAGCTTGTTGGGTCCGATGCCGATCGAGCAGGTGAGCCGGTGCTCGACGTAGACCATCTGCTGGATGCGACGGGCGATCGCCTGCGGCGGACCGAAGAGGCGGCGACTGCCGGTGACGTCGAGGAAGGCCTCGTCTACGGAGGCGACTTCGACGGCGTCGGTGAAGCTGCCGTACAGCTCGACCAAGCGATCGCGCACGGCGGCGTAGGCAGCCAGGTCGACCGGCAGGAACACCGCCTGCGGGCAGAGGCGCTCCGCTTGGGCGATCGGCATGGCCGAGTGCACGCCGGACGTGCGCGCCTCGTACGACGCGGCCGAGACGACGCCGCGGCCGCCGCGCTCGCCGCCGACGACGACAGGCCGGCCGCGCAACTCGGGCCGCCGCGCCTGCTCGACGGAGGCGAAGAACGCATCCATGTCGATGTGGAGGATGACAGGTTCAGATACGAACATATGTTCGTATTCTAGCCAGGGTGAAGCGGGCGGTCAAGGACTCCCGGTGACTTACCTGATACGCCGTCCGAAGTCGACGGTGTACATGTACACGTTTGTCAGTCCGCGATAGCTCCCGAGCGCCACGCTCAGTCCGACGTCGCGCCACCGCCGATCGAGGATCACCGTGCGATGCGAACCCGAAGCCATCCACGCGCGGAACACGGCCTCCGGCGTGCCGTAGATGCCCTTGCCCCAGGCGATCACCTCGCCGACGCACCACGACGAGTAGCCCCCGCGGCCGTATCCGTAGCGGATCAGCCGCGAGGCGAAGCCCTCACCGTTGCGCGAGTCATGCGAGAAGTAGTCGGCGGAGAGCATATCGCACGAGTGCGCCCGAGCGGCGGAGCACAGCACGTCGAGCGGCCGCACTTGCACGAGACCGTGCGCCGCACGGGCCTTGTTGATGAGCTTCAACATCGTCGTCGCGTTGTCGCCGAGCACGACGCCGCCGATAGTGTCGGCCGCGACCCTGACATGCGATCCGACAGGCGCGTGACGCCGCGCCAGAGCGGCACATGGGGACCAGAGGAGTACTAGCGCGATCGTGAAAAACACGAGTGCCGATCGCCCGGGACGGCCGGCGATCGGCTCAGCCTTTGGCGGCGACGGCGTCCTCGCGCGGGACATCTCCCCATAGGGCAGCGAGGCGATAGAAGTCGCGTGCCGCTGGTGTGAACACGTGCACGACGACGTCGAGGTAGTCGAGAAGGACCCACTCTCCCTCGCGGTCACCCTCGACGCGAGCCGGCCGCAGACGCTCGTCGCGCAAGCCGCGTTGGATCTCTTCGGCGATCGCTTTGGTCTGTCTGGGATTTGCTCCGGAAATGACGACGAAGAAGTCAGTATAAGTGACCGCCTCACTCATGTTCAGCACGACGATGTCGTGCGCCTTCTTGTCTGAGGCCAGACGAACGATATCCGCGGCCAGAGCACGTGCCCGTTCAAACTGGACGTTCGCTGCTGCTACGGTAAATCCTTCGCCTTGAGGTCACTACCGATGATGACGGAAACGGTGTCCGCAGGAAGTTTGGGGTCGGCGAGCACCACGCCGCGGCCGAGTATAGCACGTATCTGCTCGGCCACTTGAGTAGCGTCCGTGCCTGCCCTGATCTGGGTCTGCTGGTAGTCGAACGAGTCGGCGTTCGTCGGTGGCGCGAGGTTCACATTCAGCACCGCCAGGTGCTGGGCGACGACCTCGCCCACGCCGACCTTGCCGGTCCCGTTCTGGACGAGCACCGTGTACTTCGACATGAAGCCCGGCGCGTGACGCGTGATCAGCGCCATGATCGCGTCCCGGTCGGGCCTGTATGCGAACTGCCCCTGCGACACCTGGCCGTGGGACGGGAACCGCGTCAGCGCGCTGGTGCCGGCGATCATCGCCGCCAACACGTCGCGCACACTTGCTTCCCCGCTGCCGCCAGCCTGACGGCTCACCGCGGCAAACGCTGCGGTCTGTTGCTCGGCGGCCTCGAGAGCCGCCATCTGCAACACCGAATGCAGGAGGGCCGTTTCGAGAGTTGCTTCGTCCACGCCGCTCTTGCCGGTCGCGCCCATGAGGTCGGAAAGAGTGCTGGTGGGCACGCTGAAGCGGCCGCTGAAGGTTCGCCAGGCACCGTCACTCTGGAGCGTGGCTGGCGCATCGAGCTTGACCCAGAGCGTGTCGGTGCCGGCAAGCGTCGCCAGGCTGTCCATCGGTAGGTCGATCCGATAGTCGATATGCGCGTCGATCAGCCGCTGAACATCATCCGCGAATGCCGGTGTGCCCATCACGTCTCCGGCGAAGACGTACTCACCGGAGCGGCCGTCGAGCAGCAGAGTCCGTGGGATGAAGTACTCGGCCGCGGCCCTGGTGATGCGGTTGTACACGACCAGGACGGCGACCGGCTGACGGGGTGCCTCTCCCGCGCCGATCGTGACGAGCGCCACGTATCCGGGCGGCTCGGACGTCGCCGGTTTGGCGCGAAGGTGGCGGGCGACAATCGTCGCCCCAAAGACGGCGGCGAACGCGACGACCGCCGCCAGGACATAGAGGAACCACGTCTGCCAGCGTTGCCGACGCGCTTCGCGACGCTGCTGCGATCGGATCGCCCGGTATCCCCTATTTCGCGCCATGGACCTCGTTGTAGAGCGCCACACTGACCGGTGCCAGCGGCCGTCCCCGCCCGACGACATGGACGATGCTGCGCGCCACGGCAAGCGCGACGGCACTGTCGAGAGCCTTCGCAGCGCGCGCCCTGATATCGTCGACGCCCTCGAAAGACCGCGCCGGCTCGCACGCATCGGCAACGTACATGCACTTGTCAAGGACGCTCATGCCGACACACCCGACTGTGTGGACGGCGATCGCGTGCAAGACCGCCGCATCGACATCGAGATGCGCAAGCTCGCGTGCTGCCAGCGGGCCGTGCAGGAGCTGCACCGGGGAGCGCCGTTCGATCTCGCCCACATCTATGCGGTGTTTTCGCGACGCTTCCAGCACTTCCTTTGCGTCGCGCTGGCGACAGTAGTCATGCAGCGCTCCGGCGATGAAGGCCGCTTCTTCGTCCGCACCCCAACGCCGCGCCAGCGACACGGCCAGCGCGGCCACGCGGAGGCAGTGTTCGGCGAGCACCGGTGACACGGAGGCCCGTATGAGAGCCTCGGCTTGCGCCCTGTCGATCACGGGCGGCCGTACAGTCCCTGGTCGATGATGAACGCTTCGACGTCGGCCGGCACGAGATACGTGATCGGCATCCCCAGCCGGACGCGCCCGCGGATCTCACTCGACGAAATACCCACGGAAGTGGTCGGCAGCACCGACACCGCCCCCCGACCCCAGCGCTCTGCCGCGGCTTTGATCGACTGTGGATCGTCGCCTGGTCGCGGCGCCACGGCCAGCCGGCAGATCATCAGGACGGCGCTCGGCTGATGCCAGTTCTCGAACTGCAGAAGCGAGTCGGACCCGACGATGAAGAAGATCTCGCTACTCGAACTTCGGGCGCGGAACTCAGCAACCGTCTCCAGCGTGTAGCGGAACCCCTCGTCGATCTCGAGCGACGATACCTCGAAGCGTCCGTCGCCGGCGATCGCAAGCTTCGTCATCGCCAACCTCGTCGCCGCCGGGACATCGTCTTCGATCACTTTGTGGGGCGGATTGGCAGCGGGCACGAAGACGACCTTCTCGAGCCCCAGCTGCGCACACACGTCGGATGCGATCACAAGGTGTCCGAGGTGCGGCGGGTTGAAGCTCCCGCCGAACAGTCCGATGCGCGCGGATCCGTTCATCGCCGAGCGACTAGCCATCGCGCACCTGCCCGGCGCCCCAGATCACGTATTTCGCGCACGTGAGCTCCTCGAGCGCGATGGGTCCACGCGCGTGGAGTTTCTGAGTGGAGATCCCGATCTCGGCGCCGAAACCGAACTGACCGCCGTCCGTGAATCGAGTCGAGGCATTGACGTACACACAGGCGGCATCGATCGCCTGGGTGAACCGCCGCGCCGCCGTGACGTCTTCGGTGACGATCGCCTCGGAGTGGCCTGTTCCGTACATCGTCACATGGTCGATCGCCTCGTCAATCGACTCCACCGTACGTATCGCCATCTTGAGACTCAGGAACTCCGTCTCGTAGTGAGTCTTGTTGGCGCGCTTGAGCGAGGGGTCGGCGGCGATGTCGGCCGTGGTCTTGTCGACCACGAGCTCGACCCCTCGCCGACCCAGTTCGTCGATGACCTGCGGCAAGAAAGCCGCCGCTACGTCGCGGTGAACCAGAAGGGTCTCCGCGGCGTTGCACACGCCCGGCCGCTGGCACTTCGCATTGATCACGATGCGCAGTGCTTTCTCAAGATCCGCAGCGGAGTCCACGTAGACGTGGCAGTTGCCGCCGGCCGCGTAGATCACCGGGATGAGAGAGTGTTCCACGAGGAACTCCTTCAACTCCTCTCCGCCCCGCGGAATCACGAGATCGACATGAGCGCGTTGCTGCAAAAGCTGTCGAAGCTCCTCGCGATCGGTCGTCAGGTGAGAGACGGCGGCCGCCGGCAGACCCGCTTCGATCACGGCGCCCTGGACCACTTCGGCGAGAATACGGTTGGAGTGCTTGGCGGCGCGGCCGCCGCGCAGGATCGCCGCGTTGCCCGCCTTCAGGCACAACGCGGCGGCGTCGACGGTCACATTCGGCCGCGCCTCGTAGATGACCGCCACGACGCCGAGCGGCACCCGCTCCTTGCGGACCTCCATGCCGTTGGCGAGACGCCAGCCCCGCACCACCTCTCCTACCGGATCCTCCAGGGCGACGATGGCGCGCACGCTGCGGACGATCTCATCCAGACGGTCCTCGTCGAGCCGCAAACGGTCGATGAGCGCATCCGGAAGGCGCGCGGCGCGCGCCGCGGAGAGGTCCTCGACGTTCTCACGGAGGATCTCCGCAGCGCGCCGCTCTAGCGCCTCGGCGACCAGCACCAGCGCCTCGTCCTTGCGCTCGCGCGGCAATGTCGCCAGCACCCGCGACGCAGCCTTGGCAGCCGCGCTCAGCTCTTCGATCGTCACAGGGCCTCCTCGTCGATCAGCACCAGGGCATCGCGATGCACCACTTCTTCGTCGGCGTGCGACACGAGCTCTCGCGCCGCACCGGTGCGCATGCCGGCGATGCGGCGCAACTCGCGCGCGCCGATCGTCGTCAGACCGCGAGCGACCTCGCGACCGCCGACCGTCACGATCGCAACGGCGTCGCCGGCGACGAACGCTCCGTGCACCGCCACGACACCGACCGGGAGAAGGCTGCCGCCGCCACTGGCGAGCGCCCGTGCCGCACCGGCGTCGATCTCAAGACTACCACGCACCGGTTTCGCGTAGCGCAGCCAGAGCTTGAATGCCGAAGCGTGCGCTGGCCGCGGCGGCACCATCGTGCCGACGGCAACGCCGTGCGCCGCCGTCGTGATGACGCCGTCGCGCCCGCCGTTGCCGATGACCGTACGCACGTCGGCGGCGGCGGCCATTAGCGCCGCCGCGACCTTGCCGCGCATGCCACCGGCGCCGCGGCGCGAACGTTCGCGCACGTCGAGACCGCGAAGATCGTCGGCAGCTTCGACGCGCGCGATCAGCCGCGCCGCGGGATCGCGCTCAGGGTCGCTGCTGAAGAGGCCGTCGCGATCGGTAAGCAGGAGCAGCATGTCGGCACGGAGCATGATCGCCACCTGCGCCGCCAGCACGTCGTTGTCGCCGAAACGGATCTCGTCGGTCGCCGTCGTGTCGTTCTCGTTGACGATGGGCACCACCCACCACCCGAGCAGTCGCCGCAGGGTGGCGCGCGCGTTCACGTAGCTGAGGCGCTGTGCGAAATCGGCGCTCGTGAGAAGAATCTGGGCGGCAGTCAGGCCGCACCGCCGAAGGCACTCCGCATATGCATCGAAAAGCTTGCCCTGCCCGACCGCGGAGGCGGCCTGGAGAGCGGCGATCTGTTGCGGCCGCTCCTTCATGCCGAGGACTGACTGGCCGCAGGCGATCGCCCCACTGGAGACGACGACCACCCTCTGCCCTTCGCCCACGAGCGCGGCGATCTCGGCGGTGCGCGCCGCGATGAGCCCGCGCCGTAGCCGTCCGCGGCGATCCGCGACCGTACTCGAGCCGAGCTTCACGACGACCGTCTTCACGGCGCGCATTCTACCTCACGCGAATTCGAACTCGGCGGCGCCGATGGCGACGTCGTCACCGGGCTTCGCGCCGGCCCGTCGCAGAGCGTCGCTGACGCCGGCGCGTTCCATCACTTCTTGCAGGTAGCGTACGGCCTCCTCGTTCTCAAGATCGGCCTTGGCGACGAGCCGTTCGAGCGCGGCGCCCACCACGCGGTAGCCGTCCGCTTCGCGCGACACGCTGAAATGCGACACACGATCCTCGCCCGGGCGCACCGCGACGCGAGGCCGCGGCGGCGCCTCCACCGGCGCCGCATCGGCGACCTGGAGCGCCGATCTCAACGTGGCGCGCAACTCCTCCACACCCGCGCCGCTCAGCGCCGACACGGCGACCGGCGGCGCGACCGCCTGCGGCCGCCGCCCGGCCGCGGTCGCAAGCAGATCGTCGATCTCGGCTTCATCGATCAGGTCGACCTTGTTGACGACGACCACCGACGGCCGGTCCGCCAGTCCCTCCTTGAACGCGCGGAGCTCGTCGACGACGGTATCGAGGGCGAGGGCGGCGCCCTCCGGACCAGTCGTCGCGTCGACGACATAGACGAGCAACGTCGTTCGCTCGACATGTGCGAGGAACCGGTCGCCGAGTCCGACGCCGGCGCTCGCGCCCTCGACGAGGCCGGGGATGTCGGCCAGCACGACGATGCGGTCCTCAAAGATGATCGTACCGAGGTTCGGCTCGAGCGTGGTGAACGGATACGCGGCGATCTTCGGGCGCGCCCGCGTCAGCGCCGCGAGAAGACTCGACTTGCCGGCGTTCGGCAACCCGACGAAACCCACGTCGGCGAGCAGCTTGAGCGAGAGATCGAGCCACAGCTCGTCGCCTTCGAGACCCCGTTCGGCAAAACGGGGCGCCTGTCGTGTGGCGGTGACAAAGCACGTGTTACCACGACCACCCTCGCCACCGTGCGCGACGACGGCGACCTGGCCTTCGTTCACGAAGTCGGCCACGAGCTCGCCGCTCGAGTCGCGCACCTCGGTGCCGACCGGCACCTCCACAATGAGGCTGTCGCCGTCGGCGCCGCGGCGGTCGGAGCCCTGGCCATGACCGCCGTTGGGAGCACGGAAATGGATCTGGCGACGAAAGCGGTTGAGGTCGCGCACCTGACGCGTGGCGATCACTGAGATGTCGCCGCCGCGGCCGCCGTCGCCCCCGTTCGGACCGCCCTTGGGAACGTACTTCTCGCGCCGAAAGCTGACGCACCCGTTGCCACCGCGTCCGCCGCGGACACAGATCTTGGCGCGATCAGCGAGCATCGAACCCTGCGGCCGGAGCCGACGGCGGGTCAGTCGTCGGGAGCGACCGAGATGAGACGCCCGGCGTTGCCGTTGGTGAAGGCGACGCGCCCGGAGACTTTCGCGAAGATGGTGTGGTCGACGCCGATGCCGGTGCCCTCGCCGGGCCGGAATCGCGTACCGCGCTGACGGACGATGATCGAACCAGCCGGAATCACCTGACCGGCAAAGACCTTGACCCCGAGGCGTTTGGCCTCAGAGTCGCGACCGTTGCGGCTGGTGCCGGCACCTTTCTTATGCGCCACCCTTGATCTCCTTCTGTGCTTTCAGGGTGATGGACTCGATGGCGAGCTTTGTGAGACGGCTGCGATGACCGCGCATCTTCTTGAACGTCGACTTCGGCTTGTAGGTGAACACTTTGATCTTCTTGCCGAGAAGATGCTCGGCGACCCTCGCCTTGACCGTGGTGTGCTCGGCCGATTCAGCGTCGAAAACGCCCTCGGCCGTACGCACCGCGAGCGGCCGCAGCGTGATCGACTTGCCCTCTTCTGCGGCGACGCGGTCGACGACGATCACGTCGCCCTCGCTCACTTTGAACTGCTGACCACCCACCGCAACGACGGCATACACGATGTCGCTCTGCTTCATCAATCACTCCCCACAAGACAACGACCGCCAATGCTAGCTAATCGGCACACGGGTGTCAAAGCGCCGCCCTCGCTCGCGTAGCCTCTCGCTCAGGCTCACCGGCCCTTGCTGGCGGTCGCGTAGGCGCCGGTGCGCCAGGTGTTGTCGATCTTCACGCGCCGGCGCTTGCCGATGAACGGCCTGCCGCCCTCGACGATCACCATGTAGCCTTCGACGAAACCCACCGCGTCCTGGGGACTGTGCGTCAGGGCATGCTCGAGTTCGATCTCGATCTCTTGGCCCTCGCGCACAGGCAGCCGCTGTGCTTCGACCTGTGTGACGCTTCCCTCAGTGAGCACGCGAAACGCCTCGATCGGCAGCGCGATCGAGCCCTCGATGAAGACTCGCCGGCCGATCTCGCGCTCGAGTTGCTTGAGGCGGCCGTCGGCGGTGAGCCGCTCGCCGACAGTGCGGTTTATCTCGATCAAGAACGCGTTCGCCGCCGACTTGCTCGCAAGATCGCGCAGTCGCCGCTCGACGCCGAGCGCAATCGTCTCCTCGGACATGATCCGCGCCTTGCCCTGGCAGAGCGGGCACGTCTTGGTGAGGATCCCGCGAGCGCCGTCGGTGGTGTTCTGGCGTGTCATTTCGACGAGGCCCAACGGAGACAGCTCCACGACGTAGGTCTTGGTGCGATCGGTCTCGAGCTCGGCTTCGAGCTTGGCGAGCACCGCCTCGCGGTTGCGCGAGTAGGCCATGTCGATGAAGTCGATGATGATGATCCCGCCGATGTCACGCAGCCGCAATTGGCGCACGACTTCGCGCGCCGCTTCGAGGTTTGTATGTGTGATCGTGTCTTCGAGGCCCTTGCCGCCGGTGAACTTGCCGGAGTTGACGTCGATAACGGTGAGCGCCTCGGTGTGATCGATGACGATGTTGCCGCCGCTCGGCAGCGACACCCGGCGCTCGAGCGCGTTCGAGATCTGAGCCTCGATGCCATAAGCCTCGAAGAGTGGCACCTCGCCAGTGTGGACGTGCACGCGGCTGCTGAGTTCGGGCGCCACCTTGTCGAGGAAAGCGAGAATTTCCTTGCGTTGTTTCTCGGAGTCGACGATGAGCGCTTCGCAGCTCTCGTTGAAGAGATCCCTGGTGACCTCGAGCGCGATGTCGACCTCGGCGTGCAGAAGGCCGGGCACGGGCACCTTGTCGGCCTTCTGCTTGAGGCGCGACCAGAGTCGCGAGAGGAACTGCATGTCGCGGCGCAGCTCATCGACGCCCTCGCCTTCGGCCGCGGTGCGCACGATCAATCCGGCACTGCGGACCTTGAGACTCTTGCAGAGGTCTCTGAGTCGGTCACGCTCGTCCTGGCGAAGGCGGCGCGAGACGCCGACGCCGCTGCCGCCGGGCACGTACACCATGTAGCGCCCGGCCAGAGAGAGATGCGTGGTCAGGCGCGCCCCTTTGCTGCCCATCGGGTCCTTCTTCACCTGGACGAGTATCTCCTGGCCCGGGCGCAGCATCTGCGTGATNNACCTTGCCGCGGTAGATGTTGCCCAGGTACGACGTCTTCTCGGGGCGCTCGATGTAGATCTCCGCCAGGCGTCCGTCCTCGACGAGCGCCACACGCAGCTCGTTGCGCTCGCTCGACACGAGGATCTGCTTTCGGTCGGGAATCTCGGCTCCCAGCGGCGGGTACGGGCGATCGACTCCGCGTTCGCGCTTCTTGATCTTCGTCGCCGGACGCGGCTCCTCGGCGCCACCTTCGGCCGTTGTCTCACCGCCGGCGACGGGCTCCTTGGCCGTTGCCTTGCGGCGCCGTCCGCGCCGCGACGCGCGCGCCGGCTTGACTTCAGCGTCCGCGCCCGCTCCTTCGACCGCAGTGGCCTCGCCACCGCCCGCGGTCGCCGGCCGCGCGACAGCCGCCGCTGGCGCCGGTTCAGCAAGCCCTCGCTCGCCATGGGCAGCCGCGACTTCTTCGCCGGTCGCGGCACCGTCTGCGGCAAGCTTCGCCTTGCCGCCGCGGCCACGACCGCCGCGACGGCGACGGCGCGGCTTCTTGACCGCCCCGTCTTCGGCAGACTCTCCACCTTCGGCTTCCACGCCGGGCTCAACGACTGACTCAGCCAAGGCCGGCGTTTCCACGGCCATCGCCGCCGCCGCCGCCGCCTTCGGCCGCCGGCGGCGTTTGCTCCTGGCCGCCGGCGCCGAGTCACCGTCCACCGCCGGAGTCTGAGTCGCTGCAGAGGTGACGCCGACACTTGGAGCCTCTGGCAGCGAACCAGCCGCCGCGCTTGGCCCCGGCGTGGCTGGCGTGTCGTCCTCGACCTGGGCGACAGCTGCTTCGGCGGCGCGCTGCGCGGCGCTCTTGTGGCGCCGCCCTCCGCGCCGCCCACGGCGCCGCGGTCCCTTAGTTCCCGGCACCGCGTCCGCACCGGGCGCGGACTCCGCACTGGGCGCCTCGGGTCGCTCCGCTCCCGCGACGTGTCCGACCGTCTCTGCCGGAGGCGGCCCGCTCTGGCCGGCTGCTCTCTCTTTCTCGCTGTCTTCGTTCATGTCGCTCCGATGCTCTGGCCCGCTCGTCCTTGAGCGGGCAAACCTTTGTACGTGACGCTCGCCCGGTAGAGAGCGCGCATCACGGCCTCGACGCCGGCGTAACCGGCAACGAGGTCGACAAACTCCTGTGGCCGCGCGGCGCCATCTTGGCGATGCCGCACGGTGAATCCAAGACGCGTCGCGTCGCCATCTGGGCGGCACCACGCCTCTTCGATGAACTCCTTCAGGTCGAGGCGACGGCTCCCCTTGGGGGAGACGCGCTCGACGACCGCCTGCGACGCATTCGCGAACCGCGTCAGCGCCGCCGAAACGGCCGCCGCGTCGGCCGCCAAAGTACATTCATAGGTCGCCGCCAGCGCCACCGGATGCGGATGCGCCTCGACGACGGCGATCGAGTGCGGTTCGATGCCGCGCGCCGCCGCCGCGCGCAGAGCGCGCAGCGCCGCGCTGATGTCGGCGCACTCCCCGACGACTTCAACGACGGCGAGCTCATCTGAGGCTGCCGCGCCGACCGGCAACGGCAGCCCCAGAGACAATCGTGGCTTGGGTCGCATCCCCTCGCTCAACGCCAGCGCGATACCGGCGCGCGCGAACGTCCGCTGCAGCGCCCGCGCCGTGTCGAGGTGCGACACATAGCAGGCGCTTCCGTGACGGTCGAACCTCACCAGCCAGTGGCTCACCCGACCACATCCATTTGCACGTCGTCGAGACACGCGCCGCACAACGCACACGCGCCGGTCCGGCAATCCACGGTCTGCTCCCTCGTGGCAGCTTTGCCGCGCTCAGCAATGAGGAAATCGCGGTCGATCCGAGCGGTGATCGCCGCTTCCCACGGCATGTCGCCGGCGGGCGCGCGGCTCGCGATCTCGTCGAGGTCCTGCCCGAGCTCGCTCGCCGCCGCTCTCCACGCATCGAGCTTGAACTTCTCCGACCATCCATCGAACCGCGCGCCATGACGCCATGCCGATTCGATCAGCGCGCTCGCATCTGCATCGCCGCGCGCGAGTGCTGCCTCCACCACCGAGGCGCCGATGTCGTGGAACGACACCCTCACGCCGCGCGGCACCGCCGCACGCAGCAGCGCTTGGCGCTCGCGCAGCACACTCGTCCCGGCGAAGCGCTCCCACTGGAACGGCGTGTTCGCCTTGGGAACGTAGGAGGATACCGCCAGCGAGAGGCGCGCGCGGCCCCGGGCGATGCGCTTCGCGATCGCCGCCGCGCGCACCGCCATCTCCGCGATCGCACGCACGGCCGACTCGTCTTCTCCGGGAAGACCGATCATGAAGTACAGCTTGAGGCCCGTGAACCCGCTCGTGAAGGTCGCCCGCACCGCCTCTTCGAAGCTCTCGTCATCAACGCCCTTGTTGATCGCGTCGCGTAGCTCCTGCGTGCCCGCCTCGGGGGCAAGCGTCACCGAGCCGCGCTGTTCGCCGCCGAGACGTGCGAGCTGCACCGCCGCCGAAGCGATCCGCAGCGACGGCAGCGACACGCGCAGGCCCGGCCGCAGAGCGCGGATCGCGGTCACCGCGGCCTCGATGCCGGAGTAGTCGCAGGAGCTCAACGAGATCAGCGAGACCTCATCGCAGCCGGTGGCTGCCAGGGTCCGGTCTGCGGCCTCGACGACGAGGTCGACGGGCCGCTCGCGCACCGGTCTGTACCACATGCCGGCCTGGCAGAATCGGCAACCCGCGGTGCAGCCGCGCATCACCTCGATCACCGCTCGATCGTGCACCGCTTCGAGGACCGGCACCAGCGGCTCGGTCACCGGTAGGCTCCGCGAGAACCCCATGAACACCTGTCGTTCCGCCGGCGCCCTCGAGCCCGGCAGCCAGACGCCCGGCACAGCGGCGAGGTCTGTCAGGCGCTGAGCGCGCGTCGTCGCCGCGAAAGCGGCGACGATCTCGCTCAGCCGATCCTCGACCTCGCCGACAAAGAAGGCGTCGAAGAACGACGCCAGCGGTAGGGGGTTGGCGGTGCCCGGCCCTCCGCCGAGCACGATCGGGTCTCCGTCTCCGCGATCGGCAGCGTGCAGCGGCACGGCGGCGAGGTCGAGCATCTCGAGGATGTTCGTGTACGTGAGCTCGTGCGGAAGAGTGAACCCCCAGAGGTCGCAGTCGCCGACATCGGCGTACGACTCGAGGCTCCACAGGCGCTTGCCGGCGGCGCGCATCGCCGCCGCCATGTCGGGCCACGGGCAAAACGCGCGTTCGCAGAGCGCCGACGAATCGTCGTTCAACCGCGTGTGGAGTATCTGCAGGGCGGGATTCGATATCCCGATCTCGTAGACGTCCGGGTAGGAGAGCACGACCCTGGGGTGACCGTCGACCTTCTGCCGGGCGTTGAACTCGCCGCCGACATATCTGCCGGGGCGGCTCACGCGCGAGAGCAGGTCTATCAGTGCTTCAGGGAGCGCATCCTCATGTGGCAAAGCCTTTGCCGAGTCGTCCAAAAGTGCCTGAAATCTTTCGTATGCGTTCCGGCGTAAGCGGCGCTCCAGCCTCAAAATAGGCTTCGGCGGCCTTGCCCAACGCCATGGTTCCAGCGTATCCGATGACCCCTTTGACGGCCCACTTCGGCCCCGGGGCCACGTGCTGCGCTTCGCGACCGGCGGCGCGCAGGCCGAAGCCCGCCCCGACCACCGACAGGATCTCGAGGGCGCGGTCAAATCCCAAGTCCTCGCCATGCGCGGCGGCGATGCCGAGAACCATCCTCACTTGATTGAGCGTCATCGCCGGCATGTCGGCGCCGCGCATGAAAACGAGCGCGCCGATGACGCCGTTCTGGCGCGCGGTGCTCTCGATCAGCCCATCGACGACCTGTTGCCGCACGGCTGGAAGAATCTGTGCCAGAGAGAGCGCATCGTCGCCGAGCGCGGCGACGATGCGCGCCACGGCCGCCGACGCTCTGCCACCGGGGCGGCCGTCCCACGTGACGTCGCCGCGCTCAATGCCGATCTCCCGAGCCCAGCGCGCATACGGCTCCCTCGCAGTGCCGGCCGCCCACGGAAGCACCGCGATCGCGTGTCCGCCCGCCGCCCTCACGGCACCGACCGCTGGGAGCACGTCGCCGGCGCCAATCGACTGATCCCAGATGAAGGCGACGACGCGCCAGCGACCGGCCATGCCGGGCTCCGCCGGGAAGTCGGCCGGCTCCAGCGCGTCGACCGCATCGCTGACGCCGTCGCGCGCGTCGGCCGCGCCGGCCGACAGGTCTGCCGCCAGCCGGGCCAGTGCCTCGCCGCGGCCCACCAGGCAGACCTGCACGGAGCCCGACGCCGACGCGCGCACGTCGCCGAGCACGCTGAGGATCTTCTTGACGCTAACGTTTGCCACTCTGCCCCCCGGGGCCGACGGCGCGCCTGGCCCGTACGTGGATACTTTCGAGCAGACCGACGAGCATCAGGCTCGTAATGAGGGCGGCCCCTCCGTAGCTCACGAACGGCAGCGGAATACCGGTCACCGGCATGATACCAATTGTCATGCCGATGTTCACAAAAGCTTGGAACAAGAACATCACGGCGATGCCCCCGGCCATCATGCTGCCGTACATGTCGCGCGACAAGGTAGCGATACGCAGAGCACGCCATATGAGCAGAACGTACAGCCCGATCAACAAGGCCGCCCCAACGAACCCGTAGCGCTCGCTGATGACGGCGAAGATGAAGTCGGTGTGATGCTCCGGCAGAAAGTCGAGCTGGGTCTGCGTTGCGAGATTGCCCCTGCCGGTGAGCGACCCGGAGCCGACCGCGATCATCGATTGCATCACGTTGTAACCGGAGGCGCCGGGGTCCCTGCCCGGATGGAGGAACACGAGCAACCTGTCGATCTGGTATTGCTTGACCAGGTGCAGCCCGAGCGCCGGCAGCACGTCGAGCACCGCCACGAAAACGACGGCGCTCGCGGCGAACAACGTCGCGAAGTGCGTCCAGCGCGTGCCGTAGAAGAGCAGCAGGGCGATTGTCAGTGCGATGAACACCGTGGCCGTGCCGAAGTCCGGCTGAAAGAAGATGAGCGCCGCCGGCAGAGCCACATAGGCAAGCGCCTGCACGGTGATGCGGCGCGTGCCGAGCAGGTCCATGCGATCGACCAGGAAAGCGGCCATCGTCACCGTGACGATCCAAAGCGCGAGTTCGGACGGCTGGAAGTTCATGAACGGCGTCTGGAGCCAGCGCCGCGAACCGCGCGTGACCGGACCGAGGGCGAACACCGCGGCGATCGTCACGAGAGCGAACGCGTAGAGAGCCCACTGCCAGCGACGGTAGCGTTCATAGTCGATGGTCGAGACCGCGACGAGCACGGCGAACCCCACCGCCGCGTACAGCAGTTGCGAGCGTGCGTAGTAGGTCGCCGACGTCAGCGGATCGTGGCGCGTGGCGAAGTAGATCATCGTCGCGCCATAGCCGATGAGGCCGAGCGTGATCGCCAGCAGAAGGTAGTCGAGATGTCGGAAGTAGCCGCGAACGTCCATGAGTCAGTCGCCATTCGTGGCGCCGGCGACATGGCTGAGCTTCTTGTCGAAGAGCGCGTCGTAGATCATGCGCGCCGCCGGCGCCGCCACCAGGCCGCCGTGACCGCCCTGCTCGATCATCACGGCGACGACATACTTCGGATCGTTCGCCGGCGCGTAGCTGATGTACCACGCGTAGTCGTCCTTGCCGGAGACTTGCGCCGTGCCCGTCTTGCCGGCGACGGGGATCGGATACGTTGCAAACACCGTCGACGACGTACCCACCGTCGCCGCCAGGTGCAGGGCGTTGCGGATCGTCGCGAGGTACGCGGGTGCGACGTCGAGCTTCTTGGGTTGAGGGGTGGCGATCGTGCGCACCAGCTTGCCCTGTGGATCGACGATCTTCAGTCCGAGATGTGGCTTCACCACATAGCCGCCGTTGGCGACCGCGGCGAGGGCGACCGCCATCTGCAACGGCGTCGCCAGCAGGTCGCCCTGACCGATCGCCAGGTTGATCGACTGGCCCGGGCCCCACAGCTTGTCGACGGGGTTCGTGAAGTACGCGCGCCGCCACGTCGGCGTCGGCACGCGGCCGCCGAGCTCGCCGGGGATGTCGATGCCCGTCGGCTTGCCGAGGCTGAGACGCATCGCCCAGTCCTCCAGCGCCGTGTCCTTGCGCTCATAGAACCTCTCACCCACGTTGTAGAAGTAGACGTCACACGACTGGACGAGGGCCTGAGTCAGGTCGAGGCTGCCGTGTGCTCCCGGATAGATCCAGCAGTGGAAGACCATCTTTGCGAGGAGGTTGGGCGGCACGAAGTAGCCCGGGCACGTGAAGCGCGTGCCCGCAGTGATCACGCCCTCGGCGAGTGCCGCGACGGAATCGATCACCTTGAACGTCGAGCCCACCGGATACAGGCCGGCGTCGGCGCGGTCGAGCAGCGGCGCGTTGGCGACGGGCGCCTGCAGCGCACGGAAGTTCTTCTTCTTGCTGATGCCGCCGACCCACACGGATGGATCGAAGGTGGGATAGCTCGCCATCGCCACAACAGCCCCGGTCTTGGCGTCAAGGACGACGGCGGCGGCGCCGTTGGCTCGCGTCTTGCCGCTGGCGTGCGCCAACTGGATGCCATAGAGGATCGCGTTCTGGGCGGCGCGCTGCACCGTGGAATCGAGCGTGAGCACGAGGTTGTCGCCGGGCTGCGGCAGGCGACCGCCGATCGGCGGTGCGTTCTTCTTGGGCTTGCCGAGGGCATTCACCTCGACCTTGAGCGTGCCGTCGTGGCCGCGCAACCACTTGTCGTAGGTCGCCTCCACGCCGCTCTGACCGATGACGTCGCCGGCGGCGTAGCCACGATACTGCGTTTGCTTGAGTTGCTGTGGTGAGATCTCGCTGAGCGTGCCCAGCACGTGGGCGGCGAGATCTCCCAGCGGGTAGTCGCGCAGATAGCTCTTGCGCACCTCGACGCCGGGGAACGAGAGCTGGTGTTCGAGCACGTACGACACCAGCGTCTTGCTCACGTCGTCCTTGATCACGATCAGGTCGTACTGCAGCCCCTGGCCGTACTTGAACTGGGTCCAGTTCACGCCGGCGTGGTCGGTGAGCTTCTTGCGGATCGCCGCCACGCGCATGTGCAACACCTTGGCGACGTGGTCGACTAGCGGACCGAGCTGACCCTTGGGCACGTCCATCGGCCGGATGCCGATCGCCAGGCCGGGTCGATTGGCGACCAGCACCTTGCCGTTGCGATCCGTGATGATGCCCCGCGGCGCAACGATCTTGACCGTGCGCAGCCGGTTGTCGTTAGCCTCGGCGACGTACTCCCGCCCGGAGAGGATCTGCAGGAACCAGAGCCGGAAGAGGATCACCCCGATGAGAGCGATCGTCAGGCTGGCGACGATCGCCACGCGCAGGGCGATCGACGGCGGCTGGATGAGCGGCCGATCGGCGCGGCCCGTGCGGATCGGCCGCTCGCGGCGGACCGTCTCCCTAGGGCGTCTGGTATGCACGACGCGAAACCTCCCCGCGCATCCAGAGACGCACGACCACGTACATCGGCGCCGCCAGGAGCGTGTCGAGGATCACCGCCGGGACGATGACCCGGATCGTGACGAAGACGAACGGGACCTGGCGAGCCAGAAGGAACTGCGTCACGGCGAACATCGACTGCGCCAGAAGGCTGGCGGCGAAGACCGTCACGACGGGAGCGAAGCCCGACTGCAGGTCGGCGGTCTCGGCGTAGCGGCCGGCAAGGTACCCGACGATCACGAAGATGAACGAGTTGACGCCGACGGGTTCGAGCAGCACGAATGAAACGAGCGTGCCGGCGAGGAAGCCGAATCCGGCGCCGACCTCGGCGCCGCGCAAGAGACCGACACAGGCGACGACGATCAGCGCGAAATCGGGATTGGCGCCCATCACGCGAACATTGGCCGCCAGTGCGGTCTCCANNTGCGCCGCCCTGCTGCCGGTCGGCGGCGACGTCAGCGACGGCGATGTCAGCGGTACGTTCATTTGTGCACGACCATGACGAAATCGAGCTTGTGGAAGTCGACCAGCGGGCGGATCGAGATGCTCTGGTAGAGCTCCACGTCCTGTTGGGCGACGCCCGTGACCACGCCGATCGGGATGCCGCGCACGAAGATCGAATCGCGCATGCCCGACGTGACGACGTCCTGACCGACCTTGACGACCTGTGACTTGTCGACGTACTGCAGCGTAAGGTCGCCGGTCACGCTCCCCGCCACGAGACCCTGGGCGCCGCCCGGCGGCACCATCGCGTCGACGAAGCTCTGCTGGTCGGTCATGAGCGTCACCTGACAGGCGTTGTTGGTGACGGCGGTGACGCGTCCGACGAGGCCCTCACCATTGACGACGGCATCGTAGACCGCAACGCCCGCAGACCGACCGACGTCGATCGTCACGGTCGAGTACCACACGTTGGTCGAGCGGGCGATGACGCGCGCCGGGATCAGCTTCAGCCCGTCGTTCGTGCCGTTGGCGAAGATGTGATCGCGCTTGATCGCCAGCAACGCGCGCAGTTGATCGTTCTCCTGCTGGATCGTCAAGTAGCGGGCGTCGTCGAGTTGTAGCTTGGCGACCTCCTGCTTGAGATCGGCGTTCTCCGACTTGGCGTGGAACAGGTCGCCGACCCAGTGCCAGGCGTCGCGAAACGGCTTGATCGCGCGCGCCGCGCCGCGCTGCAGCGGCGAGATCACGGCCAGGCTCGTCTCCTGAACGCGGTGCACGGCGCCGCCGGCCGTTTCGCGGAAGTAGAGGGTCAGCATGGCGACCGACAACACCAGAAGCAGCGCCGCGATTGCCCGCCGCCGCAATGCGCGTTTCCGGGCCACTACGAGAGGGGGAGCGTGCTAGCGCCCTCGGGGCCGGGAGTTGCGCTTGCTCTTGACCAGAACATCGAACTCCTCGAGGTACTTGCCCGAGCCGACGGCGACACAAGTGAGCGGCGATTCGGCCAGGTGGACGGGCATCTGCGTGTCGGCGCGCAGCCGCTCCGGCAGACCCTGCAGGAGTGAGCCGCCACCCGCCAGCATGATGCCGCGGTCCATGATGTCGCTGGCCAGCTCCGGCGGCGTCTTGTCGAGCGTCGCCTTGATCGCGTCGATGATCGCCTGCACCGGCTCCTCGAGCGCGCCGCGGACCTCCTCGGACGAGAGCACGATCGTCTTCGGGAGGCCCGTGACCAGGTCGCGGCCGCGGATCTCGGCCTGTTCCTCCTGGGGCAGCGGGTGAGCTGAGCCGATCTCGAGCTTGATCTCCTCGGCGGTCTGACTGCCGATGAGGAGCTTATACTCCTTCTTGACGTACGAGATGATCGCCTCGTCGAGCTCGTCCCCGCCGACACGGATCGACTGCGACACGACGATGCCGCCGAGCGAGATCACGGCGACCTCGCTCGTGCCGCCACCGATGTCGACGATCATGCTGCCGGTCGGCTCGGCGACCGGCAGGCCGGCGCCGATGGCGGCCGCCATCGGTTCTTCGATGAGCGTCGCCCAGCGCGCGCCGGCCGAGTACGTCGCCTCTTCAACGGCGCGCTTCTCCACGCCGGTCACACCCGAGGGCACGCAGATCACGACCCGGGGATGCGCCCAGCGATTCTGGGCGACCTTGCGGATGAAGTGACGCAGCATCTGCTCGGTGACATCGAAGTCGGCGATGACGCCGTCTTTTAGCGGGCGCACGGCGCTGATCGTCGCCGGCGTGCGCCCGAGCATGCGTTTGGCTTCAGAGCCGACGGCGTGCACTTCGCCGGTGCGGTGATCAATCGCGACGACGGACGGTTCGGAGAGAACGATGCCGCGACCGCGGAGATAGATGAGAGTGTTGGCGGTACCCAGATCGACCGCCATGTCACGGGCGCCAAAGCCGGTCAGGGAAGCCAGGAAACCGATGGCGTTCTCCTTTCGCGCGAGATTGCGTCCTCGTAGTATACGGTACCGCGTCGTAAGCTAACAGCCAGGGTCGCCGAGCCACGCCAGCCGCGGCATGCCGAACGCCGCCAACGCTTCGCCGAGCAGAGCGACCGGCAGGCCGACGACATTGAAGTAGTCGCCACCCACTGAGATGACGAGCGCCGCGCCGTAGCCCTGGATCGCGTAGGCCCCAGCGCGGTCACGCCACTCGCCCGTCGCCACGTAGCGGTCCACGGCTGCCGCGTCGAGCGGCGCGAAGGTCACGGTGGTGACGGCGTGACCAGAGAACTCGGTCTCGCCGTCGCACAGACAGAGTCCGCTGACGACCTCGTGCTCGCGCCCGCCGAGGAGCGACAGGCACGCGCGTGCCTCATTCGCGTCACCCGCTTTGCCCAAGGTCTGGCCGTCGATGACGACGACCGTGTCGACGCCGAGCACGAGCTCGTCGCCGGCGAGCCGTTCGCGGCCGAGCACGGCGCGCGCCTTGCCGCGCGCGTTGGCCTCAGCACTGTCTTGGGGCTCGCCGGCGACGATCCGCTCTCCGTGGTCGCTGACGGCGACGCGAAACGGTACGCCGAGGTGCGTGAGGATCGCGCGACGCTGGGGCGAGCGCGAGGCGAGCACGAGCCTGAAGTTAGACAAGCTCCTCATCGCCGAAGAAGAGTGCGATCTCACGAGCAGCACTCTCGGGTCCGTCGGAGCCGTGCACGACGTTCTCCTCCATCTCCAGCGCGAAGTCGCCACGGACGGTGCCCGGGGCGGCGTCGACCGGATTCGTGGCCCCCATCATCGTCCGCGCGACGCCGATCGCCGCCGTGCCCTCCCAGACCATCGCCACCACGGGCCCCGATGTGATGAAGTCGACCAGCGAGCCGAAGAAGGGCTTGTCACGGTGTTCGCCGTAGTGTCGCTCGGCAAGCTCGCGCGAGATGCACATCAGCTTCATGCCCTTGAGCGACATCCCGCGGCGCTCGAAGCGGCCGACCACCTCCCCGATGAGACCGCGGGCGACGCCGTTCGGTTTGACCATGATGAACGTGCGCTCCATGTAGCGCTAACGGACCAGACGGTCGTAGGGCTCGCGGGCGGCGGCGGCGGGCGCGACCTGCGTCTCGCAATAGGGACAGACGCGCCAGCTCGGCTCGACCGGGCGCCCGCACGTGCCGCACACGGTGCGCAGGCGTCGCGTGCAATTCGGGCATACGAGAAAATCGTCGCGCACCGGAGTCTTGCAGTAGGAGCAGCGCTGATCGTCCTCGAGGCGCTGCTCCAGCGTGCGCATCTCGAGCTCGCGCTCGCGGATGTCTGCGAGGCACTCGGGTGGCCGCACGATCGTGTACACGAGCAATCCGAGCGGTCCGAAGATCAGGCCGGTGAGCACCGCGACGGTGACGATGATCCCGTCGTCGATGCGCCGGCGCGCGTCCTTGAACACCCAGTAGGCACACGACAGCCAGATGACCGCGATGAAGAACCAGAACATCAGCGTCATGAAATGCCACGTAGATGACTTGAAGAAGTTGGTGACAGGGTCTAGCGGGTTGGTGGTCTTGGCGACCAGAAGCGTCCACTCGGGCACTGCTCTCCTCCTCTACCGCACCGGCGCCACGAGGGCACCCGATCTCGCTGCTGTGCGCATCATACCAATGCCCCTCGTCTACAGAAGCGGCAAGCTGCAGACCGCGATCTGCCGCCCAATGAGATACCCGATCAGAAAGGAGACCAAGGCGACGGCGACGACGATCAGGAGCACGATGATGAACCGCACGAGAAACCTGCGTTGTCGTGGCGCCATGCGCTCCCCTCGAAGATTTCGCGTTAGTATACCGGACTCTTCAAGCGGCGCCAGCAGCGAGCATGTCGGCAAGGTCCTCGAGCAAGTAGAGCGATCCACAGACGACCACCGTGCCGGCGGAGCCCGCCAGCTCCTGTGCGCGGCGCACGGCGATGTGCGCATCCGGCTCGGTCTCCAGCCTGAGTGCATGTGCCGTTGGCGCCGCCGCAGCCGCGGCCGCGAGATCGTCGGCGCCGAGTGAGCGCGGCTCGCTGGCCGCAGTGCACACGATGACGTCGACCTCGGGAGCGATGGTCGCCAGCATCTCCGTGTAGGCCTTGTCGCGCATCACTGCGATCACGGCGACGCGCGGCCGCGGAAATTCCATCGCCCCCAGCGAAGCGAGCAGTGCGCGCATGCCGTCCGCATTGTGGGCGCCGTCGGCGAGCAGGAGAGGGTGGCGCGTGACGACCTGCAGGCGGCCGGGCACGGCCGTTGCGGCGAGCGCCTGCCGTGTGCGCGTCGGGTCGAGACGACCGAGGAGCAGCTCGGCGGCCTCGAGCGCGAGCGCCGCATTTGTCACCTGGTACGCCGCGTCGGTGGGCACACTAAATCCGTCGTATCGGGCGCGCTCGGTCGTCACACCGAAGGCGGAGGGTCGTCCCATCACATCGAAACCGCGGCCGAGCACGTGCGCCCGCGCGCCGGCGGCGGCGCACACACGCTCAGCCGCCGGTTCCAGCCCTTCGAGTGCCCCGAACACCGCATCGCCACCTTTGATCACTGCCGCCTTCTCGGCGAAGATCGCCGCGCGCGTTTCGCCGAGCACCTCAGTGTGCTCCAGGCCGATGTTGGTGAGCACAACGACTGGCGCGCGCAGCACGTTGGTCGCATCCAGGCGGCCGCCGAGGCCGGCTTCGACGGCGGCCACGGCCACGTCGGCCTCGGCCATCGCCAGGAGAGCGGCAACGGTCAATGTCTCGAACTGAGTCGTCTCGCCGAGTTCACGCGGCAACGCCGCGACGGCCTCGCGCACACGCAGCACGGCGTGACCGAAGGCTTCGGCTGCCAGCGGACGCCCGTCGACCTGTAGCCGTTCGCCATATCCGGTGATGTGCGGCGAGAGATAGGCCGCGCTGCGTAGCCCGTGAGCGGCGCAGATCGCGGCGGCGTAGCGCGCCGTCGATGACTTGCCGTTGGTTCCCACGATGTGGATGCTCCGGAACCCGTCCTGCGGCCGATCGAAGGCGGAGAGGAGTGCCTCGACGCGCTCCAGGCCAGGGCGCATGCCGAACGCCGCGAGTGAATCGAGATAGCCTCGCCAGTCGCCGCTCGGGCCTGCCAGCTTGAGCGTCACGGCAGAACCTATGGCTGAGTGAGCTTGGCGATGCGCGCGAGAAGCTCGCCGCGACTGGCTTCGTGCGCGGCGAGCTTCTCGCGCTCCTTCGCCACGACCACGTCGGGGGCACGCTCGACGAACGACGGATTGGCGAGCTTCTTCTGCGCTCGGGTGATCTCCGCCGCGAGCTTGTCCAGCTGCGCACGCAAACGCGCCACCTCGGCCGACGTATCGACCGCCGGCGTCGCGATCTCGAATCTGCCGCCCGGCACGAGCACCACGTAGACGGCGCTATCGGCGGAGCCGGCGAAAGACAGCTCGGTGCGCGCCAGCGAGGCGAATACCGCTGCGTATGTCTGGTACGTCTCTCCCCCGCTC
The DNA here is from genome assembly GCA_003132585.1 of Actinomycetota bacterium. Classification (GTDB taxonomy): domain Bacteria; phylum Actinomycetota; class Thermoleophilia; order UBA2241; family UBA2241; genus PALSA-647. The sequence goes on along the minus strand of PKYG01000037.1, from coordinate 11,999 downwards.
GTGCCGTCGGAGACGAACAAAGCGCGCACGGCAACCGCCGGCGCCGTCTTGGTCTCCGCGCGGTAGGCGCGCAGTGCGTTGACCGCGGCTTGCAGGCGCCCGATCGCCGCCTCGTCGGCGATCGACACCGCGGCCTCGTCGATGGCGGGATACGCGCCGTCGAGCAGTGGCGACTTGCCGTAGTGGGCGGCGATTTCCTCGGTCACGAACGGCAGGAACGGATGCAGCAGCCTGACGATCGCCTCGAGCACGTAGCGGGCGTGACCGGCGGCCGCCTGCCTTGCGGCCGTCTCGTCGCCGTAGAGGTGCACCTTGACCATCTCCAGATACCAGTCGCAGAACTCGTCCCAAACGAAGTGGTAGAGCGTGTCCACGGCGGCGGCGAAATCGTAGGCCTCGAGCTCGCCGCGGAGCTCTGCGACGCAACGCTGGAGACGGCTCTCGATCCAGCGGTCGACCTGGTCGACGGTCGACCGCTTTGCTTCGACACCTTCGGCCGCGAGCAGCACGAGCCGGGCAGCGTTCCACAGCTTGTTGGCGAAGTTGCGGCCCATCGCGATCTTCTCTTCGGAGAAGCGCACGTCCTGGCTGCTGGACATGAGCAGCAGACCGAAGCGCGTCGCGTCGGCGCCGTACTTGTCGATCATCTCGAGTGGATCGATGCCCGTGCCTAGCGATTTGCTCATGCGCCGGCCGTCCGCAGCCTGGATGACCGAGTGGATGTACACATCGCTGAAGGGGATGTCACCGATGAACTCGAGGCCCATCATGACCATGCGCGCGACCCACAAGAAGATGATCTCGCGCGCCGTGCTGAGCAGACTCGTCGGATAGAAGTACTTCACTTCCGGCGTCTCTTCGGGCCAGCCCCATGTCGCGAACGGCCAGAGGGCCGAGCTGAACCACGTGTCGAGCACGTCGCTGTCGCGGCGAAACGCCGCGCCGCCACAACTCGGACACGTGCGCGGCTCGGCCTCGTCGACGATCGTCTCGCGGCAACCCTCGCAGTACCACACCGGCAGCTGATGGCCCCACCACAACTGGCGCGATACGCACCAGGGCCGGAGATTCTCCATCCAGTCAAGGTAGACGCGGCCCCAGCGTTCCGGCACGAACCGCACGCGCTCGTTCCGAACGACGTCGGTCGCGGGCACCTTGAGCTCGTCCATGCGCATGAACCACTGCAGCGAGATCAGCGGCTCGACGTGCGTGTGGCAACGCTGGCACGTCGCCACGCTGTGGACGTAGTCTTCGGCCTTCTCCAGAGCATGCGCCGACTTGAGATCGCCGACGACGCGTTTGCGCGCCTCGGCCACGTCCTCGCCGGCGTACTTCCCCCCGGCTTCGGTGATGCGCCCGTCCGGCCCGATCGCCTGGACCGTATCGAGGCCGTGGTCGCGGCCAATGTCGAAGTCGGTGAGGTCGTGCGCCGGTGTGATCTTGAGCGCGCCCGTGCCGAATTCGATCTGGACGCGCTCGTCGGCGACCACCGGCAGGCGGCGGCCGAGCAACGGAAGGATGGCCGTGCGGCCGACAATTCCGGCGTAGCGCTCGTCGCCGGGGTTCACGGCGATCGCCGTGTCGCCAAGCATCGTCTCAGGGCGCGTCGTGGCGATCGTCACGCTGCCATCGCCTTCGAGCTCATAGCGGATGGAGTACAGCTGGCCCGCCTCCTCGACGTACTCGACCTCAAGGTCGCTGATCGCCGTCGCACAACGCGGGCACCAGTTCACGAGGTAGTGGTCCTTGTAGATGTAGCCCTTGCGGAAGAGAGCGACAAACACCTTGTTGACGGCGCGCACGTAGCCGTCGTCGAACGTGAAGCGCTCGCGCTCGTAGTCACACGCGCAGCCGAGGCGTTTGAGCTGCTCGATGATCGTCCCGCCGTACTGCTCGCGCCACGCCCAGACGCGCCTGGTGAACTCCTCGCGGCCGAGCTGCTCCTTGCTCAGTCCCTGAGCACGCAGCTGCTTCTCGACGACGTTCTGCGTGGCGATGCCGGCGTGATCCGTGCCCGGCAGCCAGCAGGCGTTCTCGCCGAGCATTCGGTGGTAGCGCGTCAGCGCATCCTGGATGGTCCCATTGAGGGCGTGCCCCATATGCAGGTTGCCGGTGATATTCGGCGGCGGGATCACGATCGAGTACGGCCGCCGCCGTTCATCGACCTCGGCGTGGAACAGATGCGAGGCGAGCCATTCCGTGCGCCAGCGGTCCTCGACCGCAGCCGGTTCGAAACGCGTCGTTACGAGAAGGTGTGTCTGCGCGTCAGTCATGCTTGTCTCGTCCTCGGGTCGATCTCGCGAAGTATATCCGCTCGACGCCCGCGTGTTCGATCGCGCGCGGCGCCCTCAATCGGCCGCGCGCGGCACCTTGAGAACGTGGTCGAGCGCCTCCGTGAAGTGCGCGACGAAGACGAACTCGAGGTGCCGCTTGATCTCGTCCGGGAGGTCACGCACCGTCGTCCGGTTCTCGTCGGGAAGGACGACGGTGCGCACACCGCTGCGCACGGCGGCCAGGCACTTCTCCTTGAGGCCGCCAACGCGGAGGATGCGTCCGGCGAGCGTGATCTCCCCCGTCATCGCCACCCGCGCGCGCAGCGGCACGCCGGTCAAAGCGGAGAGCATCGCCGCGGCCAGCGCCATGCCGGCAGAGGGTCCGTCCTTGGGCACCGCCCCCTCGGGCACGTGCACGCGGACGTCGTAGTTGGCCAGAGAGAGTCCCTTGGACGTGTTGAAGGGCGACCGGCGCAGCAGCGGCCGCAGACGCCGGTCGCGTTCGACGTGCGCGAGGATGTAACCCCACGCGGCGGACCCGGACTCCTGCATCACGTCCCCGAGTTGACCGGTGAGCACCAGCTCGCCGCGTCCCTTGGCGATCGAGGCCTCGATGGTGAGCACGTCGCCGCCGTCGGCCGTGTAGGCGAGACCGAGGCTCTCGCCGACGAGCGAACGACGCGGCAGTGCCGTGTCGATCCAGACGGCCTCGCCGAGGTAGTCGTGCAGTTCGCCTTCGGCGACAGTCACGGGCAGCGCCAANNTAGCCACGCACGATGAGACGCACCAGAGGAGCGCCGATACGCACGTCGCGCACGCGCAGACCGGTCTCCGCGGCCGTCCGCGGGATCAGGTGGCGGCGAGCGATCAGCACCTTCTCCTGAAGTGTGTAGCCGGTGAGCGTCGTGACTTCGAGCCGGTCGTAGAGCGTCGCCGGGATGCCGTCGGCGTCGTTGGCCGTAGCGACAAAGAAGACCTTTGAGAGATCGTAGTCGGTCTCGAGGTAGTTGTCGCGGAACGCCGAGTTCTGCATCGGGTCGAGCACTTCCATGAGCGCCGCCGCCGGGTTGCCGCGCCAATCAGAGTCGAGCTTGTCGATCTCGTCGAGAAGAATCACCGGGTTGTCAACGCCCGCCTTCGTCAGACCGTCGATGATGCGGCCCGGCATGGCGCCCACGTAAGTGCGCCGATGGCCGCGGATCTCGGCCTCGTCGCGCACTCCGCCGAGTGCGATTCGGACGAAGGGTCGTCCCAAGGCATCGGCGATCGCGCGCACGATCGAGCTCTTGCCCGTGCCGGGCGGCCCAGCCAAGCACATGATCGTACTCGGCTGGTCTGCTCCAAGCAGACGGCAGACGGCAAGATACTCGAGGATGCGATCCTTCACGTCTTTGAGCCCGTAGTGTGTCTTTTCGAGGTGCGCGGCGACCGCGGCGACGTCGAGCTGTGTCGCCGCCAGGCGGCCCCAGGGCAGATCGAAGACCGTGTCGAGGAAGCCGCGCACGACGGTCACCTCGGGGGACATCGGCGGCGCGTGCCTGAGCTTGCCGATCTCCTTCTCGACGAGGGCGCGAGCCGCCGGCGACAAGTCGCGCTCGGCGAGCTGCTTCGTATAGTCGCCGAGCGCCTCGTCGCCGCCCTCGCCGTCCTCGGCGATCTCGTCGCGGATGACGCGCAGCTTCTCGTTGAGGTAGAGCTGACGCTGCGCGCCCTCGATGCGGCCGTGCACCTTTGCGGCGATCTCCTGTTCAATTGCCAGCACGGCGTTCTCCTCGACAAGTGACTCCAACAGGGCCGTGAGGCGCTCCTCGATCGAAACCATCTCGAGGAGCGCCTGCTTCTCCCGATTAGCGATCACCAGATGCGCGGCGACGATGTCGGCGACGTCACCAGGGTCGCTGGCCTGCGAGACCACGAACTGCACCTCGTCGGCCACTTGCGGGTGCAGCTGAACGTACGTCGCGAACTCCCCCGCCACGCGGCGCGCGAGCGCGCGGTTGCGGGCCACGCTGCGTGTCACCTCGGCGACCGGCGAGTAGCTGACGACGAAATGTGGCGACGTTGCTGCGAAACGCTCGATGCGCACTCGCTGCTGCCCCTCGACGAGCGCCCTCACGCTGCCGTCGGGGAGCCGGAAGAGCTGCAGAACGCTAGCCATCGTGCCCAACGGCAGGATGTCGTCGACGCCCGGGTCGTCGACGAGCGGCTCGCGTTGCGAGGAGAGGATCAGGGGCGTCTTGTCCGCGAAAGCGCGTTCGATCGCGCTCACCGATTTGTCACGGCCGACGAAGAGGGGCGCGACCATCTTGGGGAAGACGATCAGCTCCCGTGTGGGCAGGAGCGGGAGCTGCGCAGGGCTGTCGCTCGGGTTACGCCGACTCTTCGTCAAGTTGCACTGCGGACTTGTCCGCCTCGGTCACCAGCGTCGGGCTGATCCCCTTGTCGATGGTCTCCCGCGTGATGACACACTTCTTGACGTCGCGCCGCGACGGCAGGTCGAACATCACATCGAGAAGCGCCTCCTCGATGATCGACCGCAGGCCGCGAGCGCCGGTGCCGCGCGCCATCGCCTTGACGGCGATCGCTTCGAGCGCATCGTCGGCGAACACGAGCTCGATCTTGTCGAGCGAGAAGAACTTCTGGTACTGGCGCACGAGAGCGTTCTTCGGCTCCTGAAGGATGCGCACGAGATCGGTCTGCTCGAGGCTGTGCACCGCGGAGACGACAGGGAGTCGTCCGACGAACTCGGGAATGAGACCATAATTTAGCAAGTCCTCCGGCAACGCCTTGGTGAAGATCGTGCCGGGGTCCTTGTCAGCCCTCGATGCGATGTCGGCCATGAAGCCCACGCCTTGCCGGCCGATGCGCCGTTCGATGATCTTCTCGAGACCGGAGAAGGCGCCGCCACAGATGAAGAGCACGTTGGTGGTGTCGATCGCCAGGAATTCCTGGTGAGGATGCTTGCGGCCGCCCTGTGGGGGGACGCTGGCGACGGTGCCCTCGAGGATCTTGAGCAGTGCCTGTTGGACGCCCTCGCCGGAGACGTCGCGCGTGATCGACGGGTTCTCGGCCTTGCGCGCGATCTTGTCGACTTCGTCGATGTAGATGATGCCGGTCTCGGCGCGTTTGACGTCGAAGTCGGCCGCCTGGATGAGCTTGAGCAGGATGTTCTCGACATCTTCGCCGACGTAGCCGGCCTCAGTCAGCGCCGTCGCGTCGGCGATCGCGAACGGCACGTTGAGGATCCGCGCCAGGGTCTGCGCGAGCAGCGTCTTGCCACAGCCCGTAGGGCCGAGGAGCAGGATATTCGACTTCTGCAGCTCGACGTCGGACTCGCCGGCAGCCACCGCCTGCACGCGCTTGTAGTGGTTGTAGACCGCCACCGAAAGGGTGCGCTTGGCATCGTCCTGGCCAACGACGTAGTCGTTGAGGATCGCGTTGATGTCGTGCGGCTTGGGAAGGCTGTCGAGGTCGAGCGCCGCCGGCGCCGCCAGCTCCTCGTCGATGATCTCGTTGCAGAGATCGATGCACTCGTCGCAGATGTAGACCCCGGGCCCGGCGATGAGTTTCTTGACCTGGCGCTGCGACTTGCCGCAGAAGCTGCAGAGCAGCTGGTCGTTCGTGTCGGTCGGTCCTGCCAACTCAGTGCCTCCTACCGAAGAGAGGCCGGGCGCATGCTAGCGGCCGGTCACCTGTGTTCGATGACGGAGTCGATGATGCCGTACGCTTTGGCCTCGTCGGCCGTCATGAAGTAGTCGCGGTCTGTGTCCTGACGAACCTTGTCGACGGGCTGACCCGTGTGCTTGGCGAGTATCTCGTCGAGACGCTGGCGGATGTTGATGACCTCTTTGGCGTGGATCTCGATGTCGGTCGCCTGGCCCTCGAAGCCGCCCGACGTTTGATGAATGAGGACCTTGGCGTTGGGTAGCGCAAAACGCTTGCCCGCCGCGCCGCCGGCAAGGATCAACGCTCCCATGCTCATGCCAATGCCGACGCAGATCGTCGACACGTCGGGCTTGATGAACTGCATCGTGTCGTAGATCGCAAGGCCGGAGTACACAGAGCCGCCCGGAGTGTTGATGTAGAGACTGATGTCCTTGTCGGGATCGTCCGACTCGAGATGGATGAGCTGCGCGACCACGAGGTTGGCGACCTCGTCGTTTATCGCCGTGCCGAGAAAGATGACGCGCTCGTTGAGCAGCCGCGAGAAGATGTCGAAGGCACGCTCCCCGCGACTCGTCTGCTCGATCACCATCGGTACCAGTGGACTCATGCTGTCACCTCCGCCGGCTCGGCCATCTCGGTCGGGACGGCGTTGTCGACGATCAGATCGACCGCCTTGGCCATAAGTAATTCGTCGCGGATCAGGTCTTGCCTTCCGGATGCATACACATCGATGACGAGCTGATCGCCATCACGGCCGAGGGCCTCGGCGTCGGCCTTGATGCGCTCGCGCAGCTCGTCATCGGACACCTCGATGTTCTCCGCCGTGGAGATCGCCTCGAGCACGAGGCGGCGCTTGACGATCATCTCCGCCCGCGGCTTCAGTTCTTCCTCGACCTCCTCCTCGGTCTTCTCCAGGGCCTCCAGGTAGGTCTTCATCTCCATGCCCTGCTCGCCGACCGTGGATTCGAGGTCGTGGTAGAGGTGGTGCGCCTCACGCTCGACCATCGCCGACGGCACGGCGACCGTCGCATTGGCGACGGCCTCGTCGACGGCGCGCGCGCGGAACTCGCGCTCTGCTGCGCCGGTCTGCAGCTCCACGAGGCGGCGACGCACGTCGGCGCGCAACTCGTCCATGGTCTCGAACTCGCTGGCGTCGGCGGCGAACGAGTCGTCGAGATCGGGCACGACCTTCTCCTTGAGCTCCTTCACCGTGACTTTGAACGTCGCCGGCTTGCCCCGCAGATATTCGGCGTGATAGTCAGCCGGAAACGTGATCTCGAACTGCTTCTCGTCGCCGACGGCGAGGCCGACGAGATTCTCCTCGAAGCCTGGGATCAGATTGCCGTGACCGACCTGGGCCATGTAGTCCTTCGCTTCGGCACCCTCGATCGGCTGGCCATCGGCCGACCCCTCCAGGTCCATCAGCACGAAATCGCCCTCAACGACAGCGCGATCCTCGACCGGCTTCAAGCTGGCGAAGCGCTCCTGCAACAGCGCCAGTTGCGCCTCCACCTGAGCGGCGGTGACATCGACGGTGCGTTTGGCCGTCTTCAGACCCTTGTACACACCGAGCAGCGGCATGGGTCGCACTTGCACCTTCGCTGTAAACGAGAAGGCGGTATCCTCGTGGTACTCCTCGAAGTCGATCTCGGGCATGGAGACCGCATCGACCTCGGTCGTCTCGAGCGCCGATTCGTACCACTCGGGCAAAGAATCGTTCAGCGCCTGGCTGCGGATGTACTCGACGCCGAGACGATTGACCACGACCTCCCTCGGCACACGGCCCTTGCGGAACCCGGGGATCTGCGCTTCTCGCGAGAGCCGTGTGAGAGTGCGTTCGTACATCGTCCTGACCGTCTCGTGGGGTACTTCGACGGCGAGCACGACCTCGTTCTCGGCGCTTGGTCTCACTTCAGTCTTCACTATGAATTCTCCGTCGGTCGTCGGGGCCAATCGTCGCTCGCGATCTGGCGCCGTCGGTGTGGATCGCCGGCGCCGCACTATCGGGTGGTGCGGGTGAGAGGACTTGAACCTCCACGAGCAGTAGCTCACCAGATCCTAAGTCTAGCGCGTCTACCAGTTCCGCCACACCCGCAGGCGTTGCCGCCCTGAATGCATCATACCCTCGGCGAGCTCGGGCGCCGCTGTTCCTGATGTTGACGATCAGACTGCGCACGTGAGCGCCGCGAAAGTACTGGCCTGGAAAAGTTGGGGTGAACGACGGGATTCGAACCCGCGACCGCCAGGGCCACAACCTGGAGCTCTACCAACTGAGCTACGTCCACCACCGGTTCCGTCCGCCGCCTCGATGGCGGCAAAAAAGGATACCACCTCGGCGGTCGTCAGTCACATGGCGCGCCCGGCAGGATTCGAACCTGCGACCTGAGGATTAGAAGTCCCCCGCTCTATCCAGCTGAGCTACGGGCGCCCGGGTCGACCGGTGGTGCGCTTCGCCCGGGTGCGGCACGCCGGCAATGAAATGGAGCGGGAGACGGGCTTCGAACCCGCGACCCTCAGCTTGGAAGGCTGATGCTCTAGCCAACTGAGCTACTCCCGCCCGGCACCCGTCGAGGTGGTCGGGACGGGCGGACTTGAACCGCCGACCCCCTGCTCCCAAAGCAGGTGCGCTACCAGACTGCGCCACGTCCCGGCGGCCGAAGTATACCACCGGGCCGGCTCTACTCGAGGTAGGGGAGCACGATGCGCTGGCCCTCGCGCAAGGAGCCGTCTTGGAAGTGGTTCTCCTGCTCGATCTCATAGACGACTTGACGCGGGTCGCGCTCGTGGCCGTAGACGGCGAGCGCGATGCTCCACAGGGTGTCTCCCGCGCGGACGGTATACGGACGACCATCGAAAACGCGAACGTCTGGGACGGCGATCGCGACGCGCACGCTGATCCAGATGGCGATCACGACGATGAGCACGAACACGGCGAGACGCATGAGCCCGCGAAGACGGCGGCGGCGAGCGTCGCGCATGCGCCGCCGCCGCGGTACAGCGCCCGCACCAGGCCCGCGATCGACGTACCGTTGCTCCCACCGTGCGTAGCTCATGCCACCTCTGCCCTGAACACGACCGGGGGCTCTTCGGCAAGCTCACTGCCACACGCACGGCAGCGGATCGTCAGCGCGCCCGTGGCGCCGTCGGCGATGCTGATTTCGAGGCTGCGTGCACCGCACCACAGACACGTGCCGCTTTGGTTGGCGCGCGCCATCACGAGCGCCGTGGTCACCGCATCGGCGAGAGTGTACTCGGATGAGGTGGCGACGAAGCTCATAGCCGCCTGAGCACCCCGACGACCTTGCCGACGAGCTGCAGGTCGCCCTCGGCGACGATGATCGGTTCGTAGAGCTCGTTTTCGGGCTGCAGCCGGATGCGGCCAGCCTCGCGGTAGAAACGCTTGGTCGTCGCCTCATCGCCGACGAGGGCGACGACGATCTCGCCGTTCTCGGCCGTCGGCTGTGCATGGATGACGATGTAGTCGTCGTCGAGGATGCCGGCGTCTGCCATGGAATCGCCATGGACGTGCAAGACGAAGTCGTCGTCGCCCTGGCGCATGAAACCGGGGACGTCGACGAGCTCTTCGATGTTCTCCTCGGCGAGCAGCGGCTGACCCGCGGCGACGCGGCCGACCAGCGGCAACGGCCGCGGCGGCCGGAGCTCGCGAACGAGCTCGAGCGCCCGCGGCTTGGTCGGGTCGCGATGTATATAGCCAAGCCGCTCCAGATTCGCGAGATGCGCATGCACCGTCGACGGTGACGAGAGCTGCACTTGTTCGCAGATCTCGCGAACAGTCGGCGGATACCCGCTGGCGCGCATGCACTCGCGGATGTACTCAAGCACTTGCTGTTGCCGTGCCGTCAGGCCCTTCACCAGACCTCCCTTGTTCGAACATATGTTCGTGTCGATGCTAGTGGGAACACATGTTCGTGTCAAGAGGGATGATAGGAGCACGGTCGGACGGATCGATCGCAGTCCGGGACGGACGAGGCGGACCACGCGGTGTATCGCTACCTGGAGCCACGGGCGGCAGCTTCGGTGCGCGCGGCGGCGGACGCCGCCGCGCGCCTGTCAGGGCAGTTCGCCCGGGTCTTCGGCGGCACCTTCCTGCGACGACACTCGGGCGTAGAACGCGAGCTCCTCCCCGTTGCCCTCGGTCACAGCGACCTGATACACGCGTCGCAACTCGGCGACCGGGTCGGGGTGATCGTCGACACGCAAGTCGATGAACGGGATCACCGTCTTGTGCAGCACGAGCACCCCGGCCGCCTACCCCGCCTCGAGCACGCCTATGAGTCGATCGGCGAGGTCCACGCCGTCAGGCTGCAGGAACCTCGCTTCCATCGCCGCGACCGTGTCCTCCGAGACCAGGATGTTGCCGGCGATCGCGTAGCCGGCGCCGTGGCAGCCGCCGCACCACGCGTCGGTCTTCGCCGCCGTGTAGGTCGCCGAGCGGCCGAGAGCATCGACGACGTTGAGCTGGCGGTACGCAGCATTGTGATCTATCGCCAGCGCCGCGACCACGGCGTCGTCCGGGTGAGGCCCTTATCGAGGTAGTCGAGGACGACCGGCCCAAGGAATGGGTTGACGTAGGTCTGGGAGGCGACCGCGCCGACCCCGGAGCGCACGAATGGGCACAGCGCTCCGGCCGCCAGCGCCTTCGACGACACCGCGACGCCGAGCATGCCGGTAGCCGGATCCCGGGCGGCGATCGAGAAGGTCGCTAGACGGAGCCGCACGCCGCGACTGGCTGTAGGTCGACCGCTTCACTCATCGCGCACTTCCATCACCACATCCAGTACACGGGACTCGAGCACGTTCGCGACGCCCAGTCGCGGCGCCTGCAGCGCCGCGCGCGCGACCTCGGCCAGCGCCTCCACAGGAACCAGCCCGACGACCTCGCTGGCGCGCACGTCGACACCGCGCACGCCCGCGCGTGAACGCACCGCCGCGAAAGCAGTGGTCAGCGAGGTCACCCGATAGTCCGTGAGATTCATCGACACCTGAACACCGCCGTCGATCGCCAGGCCGATCGCCTTGAGCTTCGGCAAGCCCCCGTCCCGTTCGCGGATCTCCGCGGCGATCGCCTTTGCCAAATCCACGTCGTCGCTGGCGAGATCGACGTTGTAGGCGATCAGTGGTGGCCGCGCCCCGATCGCCACAGCGCCGGCAGTCGGGTGGATGCGCGCCGGCCCCTCGTCGGGCCGGCGCGCCGGATCCGTGCCGATCGTCTCGCGCAGCCCCTCGAACTCGCCGCTGCGCACGTCGGCGAGGTTGCGCCGCTCCGGCCGCCGCGCGCTCTCCTCGTACAGATACACAGGCATTTCGAGCTCGCGGCCGACCCGAGCGGCGAGCTCGCTCGCCGCCATCACGCAGATGCCGAGCTCAGCCGCCTTCAGCGGCACGAAAGGTACGACATCGGCGGCGCCAAAGCGCGGATGGGCGCCGCGGTGCACGTTCAGGTCGATGAGGCGGGCGGCGGCGGCGATGCCGCGGAACGCGGCCTCGGCCGCCGCCCGCGCCTCGCCCACGAACGTGACAACGCTGCGGTTGTGCACCGCGTCGCTCTGGACGTCGAGCACGTGCGCTCCGTCGACCGCGGCGATCGCCGCGGTGATCTCATCGACGACTTCGCGACGTCGGCCTTCGGAGAAGTTCGGCACGCATTCGATCAGCGTCATCCGATTGCCTCGGCTCGCGGCATGGTGACGACGCCGTTGACCGCCGACTCACCGTGGATGATCGGCCCGCCGGCGATCACGACCGGACGGCCGTCGATGACCACTCCATCGACCAGGTTCACGCCGAAGTGATACGGAAGCTCGACGTGTTTCTCCGCCGCGAGCACGATCAGGTCGCACGCCTTGCCAGGCACCAGCGAGCCGAGCTCGTCCGCGCGGCCAAGAGCGGCAGCACCGCCCAGCGTGGCCGCGCGCAACGCCTCGGCCACAGTCAGACGCATCTCCTGGCAGGCGAACGCGACCGCCATCTGCATATTCTCGCAGTAGCACGTGCCCGGGTTGAAGTCCGTCGCCACCGCCACCGTGAGACCGGCGTCGA
>PKYG01000040.1 GCA_003132585.1 Actinomycetota bacterium | reverse complement strand
CGGCGGCGCCGCCGGCGCAGCCGCCGGAGCCCCGTCGGTCAGCGGACGCGGCACTGCCCGCGCGACCGCCTCGGCCTCCTCGGGCGACAGCTCGCGGTCGGGCACGCCGCGGTCGATCGTCTTCATGTAGATGCGGGCGAAATCGCGGGCGCTGATCGCGCTCACGACAAAACCGGAGCGATAGTTGTCGACGAGCGCCATCGAGGCGCTTTGCTCGCCGCCGGTGTCGCGGAAGGCGTCGTAGCGGACCACGGCACGATTGGTGAGTGCCCGGTCGAGGTGGCGCTTGTGGTCGTCGAGCTTGTCGGTGAGGATCTCGACGGCCTCGCGCAGGTTGCGTACCTGCGAGTCGAGGTTCTCCGTGTGGGCGACGATGTCGCGCTGTTCGGAGCGTCCCATGACGACGAGTTGCGCGCGCCGCAGGCGACGGACGCGCACCCAAAGGAGCAGGAGGAGCACGGCGAGCATGACCGCGGCGACGGCAAGGCCGAGGGAGAGATAGGGGGCGATATCGCGGACGGTCTGCACGCCCGGCTACTTGGCGAGCTGCAGGATGATCCTGAACTCAGCCTTGTTGTTGGCGGTCGACTTTTCGTTGGGGACCGGGCCGACGGAGACGGTGAGCGTCGAGACACTGCTGATCGCCGTAGGCGGCGGGATGATCGGCGGCAGGTCCAGCGACACCGTTTGGCCGTTGGTGATGGTGGCGATCTTGCCAGACTGCACGATCGGCGTTGCGCCGGGCGTAGAGAAGGTGACCTTCACGGACACGTTGGTCTCGGGGACCGTGCCCGAGTTGTTCATCTTGACGGTGAAGACGATTTGGGCGGCGGCGGTGACGAGGTTGTCCTTGCCCTTGACGAGACTCACCTGCGTCGCCCCCTGGGGCTTGACGACGACGCCGACGAGCGCCACGCCGTGGACGCCGCTGAGTCTCGGGGAGCCGCTGAGGCGCGAGAGCATCGATTCGACACTCGCCAGGTCGAAGATCTGCGTCGTCTGGTAGTACGTCGACTTGGGCACCGCGACGCCGCTCACGCCGTCGCCCTTCATCGCGATCTGGACCTGGTTGTAGAAGAGGGTCTGGTAGTAGACGTCCGGGCCCGCGAAGTAGCCGCCGAGAGCGGCGATCTTGGCGGCCGGACCCGGCTTGATCGCGGCACCGCGGACCAGCGACGTGCGCAGCAGGTCGAAGCCCCGGGCGCGCACCGTCATGCCCCAGACGAGCACGGTATTCTGCGTGGCGATCTTGCCCGGAGGCGTGAAGCTGCGCGCCCGGGTGACGATCTCGGCTTGCCGGTCGGACCACTCCTTGAGCTTGGGGATGAGGTCCTTGGCGCCGAGCTTGGTGGGGTTGCCGAAGAACCGGGCGACCTCTTTGCCGATCGCGTTCGAGTCGTTGATCGCCTGGTTCACCTGCGCCAGATATGCCCTGTAGGCGTTGACCTTACGGTTCTGCTGGCAGCTGCGCACGCCCCAGGCGACGAGGAAGACGACGACGAAGAGCGCGAGGAGCAGGACGCCGAGGCGCTGCATGCGCGTGCGCCGCGGGGAGTTCTTGCTTCGCGGATGCCGTGGCGGCGCCGGTGCGATCTGCGTTGCCGCGTCGTCGTCGAAGAAGTCCACTAAGCGATCACCTCGAAAGCTTTTGGTGGGCGAGGCGGGACTTGAACCCGCATGCACGTAAGTGCACTAGACCCTGAACCTAGCGTGTCTGCCAATTCCACCACTCGCCCAGGCGGCCGTCACAAGGTCTGGATTCTACCATACCGAATAGTCAACGAAACGAGATTCATCGGAGTCGCCCCGACGATGCCAGAAACCCGCCCTCCCCTTTACGAAGACTGGGACGAGCGCTACGAGATCGTGCGCAAGATCGGCGCCGGCGGTTTCGCTGACGTCTTCGAAGCCTATGACCACAAGCTCGGCAGACCGGTGGCGCTGAAGATCGTCGCCGAGCAACGCGGCATGTCGGCGCGCGTCGTGCGCGAGGTCGAGGCCGCATCGGCGCTCTCGCACCCCGGGATCGTGGCGCTCTACGACTACTTCAGCGACGGCGAGCGGTCGTTCCTGGTGTGGGAGCTGATCGACGGCGAGTCTCTCGACGCGGTCGCCGACGAGCTCGACGACGCGAGCGCCGTACAGGCGATCGCCGAGGTACTCGACGCGCTCGTCTTCGCCCACAGTCAGGGTGTCATCCACCGCGACATCAAGCCGCAGAACATCATGCTCGACGACGATGGGCGCGCGAAAGTGATGGACTTCGGCATCGCGCGCCTGATCGACGCCGAGACGCTGACCACCGAAGGCGACGTGCTCGGCACGTTCGCCTACATGTCGCCGGAGCAGGCCGAGGGGCGGCGCGCCGGTCCGGCGAGCGACGTCTACTCGGCGGCGATCGTCCTGTACGAGCTGCTCGCCGGCTTCAATCCGGTGCGCGGCGACACCGCGGCGGAGACGCTCGCCAACGTGGTCGCCAGCCGGTTCGCGTCGCTCGAGGAGGTGCGCCGCGACCTGCCGCGCGAGCTGAACGACGCCGTCGAACTCTCCTGCTCACCGGAACCGGTGGATCGCCCGTCGGCGGCGGAGTTCGAGCAGGCGCTGCGCTCGGCACTGGCCTCGGGCCGCCTGCGCGGCCGCCGGCATCGCACGCGGCGCCTGCTCAAGCCGTTCCGTCGCAGCGCCGTGCTCATCGAGCGATCGGCCGGCGCAGCGCTGGCCGCGATCGTCGTCGCCGTTCTGCTCACGCGGATGCCAGCTTATCCGCAAGGGTGGACCGTGCCGCTGATCGCATTCACGGTGGGACTGTGGTTCGTCGTGCCTGCGGC
>PKYG01000050.1:9292-15948 GCA_003132585.1 Actinomycetota bacterium | reverse complement strand
AAGCTCAAGGAGCCCAAGGCGATTCAACGCTCCGAGGGCAAGGCCGTGCGCGTCGTCGACAAGCGGCCGAAGTGACGGGTTGAAGCGGGTGGGCGGGGGCGAGCCCTGCGGCCAACGCCCCCGCTCGTTTCGTCTCATCCGCGACGGGTAAGCCGATTCGAACAGGTTCGATTCGGAATCCGGGAAGAGGGAGAATCATGAGAGCGTTCCTGATTGCCGCCGCCGTGCTGCTCGCAGCGACGGCAACGGCCGGCCTTGCGTCCGCCGGCGTTCGCCACGGCGGCGCTGGCACGGCTCACACTCATCAGGCGTTGTCCGACAGCCTTGCCGCCCAGCAGCCCTCGCCAGAGTCGAGTACGGCGACCGCGACTCACGGCCAAGCCGTCTCCGCGGCCGCCCAGGACCAGTCCCTCGTCGCCACGAAGACGCTCACGAACGGCAAGACCGTGACCAATCACGGACAGGCCGTCGCCATCGTCGCCCGGTCGAACTCCGGCAGCGCCCGGGCGGCGGCGCAGGGCGCGCCGGCGACCCGGTCGTCGCGACCGACGCAGTAGGTCGCGACACGTGACGCCGGTCACTGCTGACGGGCGCGCACGCGGATCGCGTGACGCCGTCGTCATCCGCCGGGTGCGGCCCGCCGATGCGGCGGCGATCTCATGCATCCTGAACGCCGTTATCGAGAACGGGTCGTTCAGCCTTCTCGACACCCCGTTCTCAGAGCCGGAGGAGCGCGAGTACATCGAGCGGTTCTCCGCGCGCGGCGTGTTCAACGTCGCGGAGAACCGCACGGAGGGCGTCGTCGCCTTCCAATCTCTCGAGCCTTACGCATCCGTCAAGACCCACGCTTTCGACCATATGTTGACGATGGGCACGTACGTCGCCGACCGTCATCGTCGCGAAGGGATCGGCACGCGGATGGCCGCGGTCGCGTTCGCCGAAGCGCGGCAGGGCGGCCACGAGAAGATCATCACCGAGATCAGGGCCGACAACCAGACATCGTTGCGGTTCCACCAGGGTCTCGGTTTCGTCGTCGTCGGGGTCGCGCACGGAGCGGTGCGTGTCGGCGACCGCTGTGTCGACCTCGTGATCGTCGAGAAGTCGCTGCAGCCGTGACCGGGTTTTCCTTGAAGACAGAGCGGCTGCAGCTCCGCCTATTCGCACGCGACGACCTCGATGCGCTCGCGGCGATCTACGGCGACCCCGCCGTGATGGTCTTCGTCGGCGACGGCGCCGTGCGCGACCGCGAGAGAGTCCGGTTGGGACTGGAGAAGATGATCGCCCTGCAGGACGAGCGCGGCTATGCGCCGTGGGCAGTCAGCGAGCGCGACGACGGCGCGCTCGTAGGTGAGTGCGGTCTCTACCCGCTCGAGGGCGTCGGCCCGGAGGTCGAGCTCACGTACACATTTGCGCGCTGCGTCTGGGGCAAGGGCTACGCCACGGAGGCGGGCCGCGCGGCACTGGATTACGCGTTCACGACCGCCGGCCTCGGCCGCGTGATCGCCGTTGCGCATCCCGAGAATACCGCGTCGATCCGGGTGCTGGAGAAGCTCGGCATGCGTGCCGACGGGGTCGGTCACTATTACGGCGCCGAGCTCGTCCGTTACACCTTCGCCGCTGCCGAGTGGAGGGCGCTCGGCGCCGGCCGCGAAGGCTGACGACGATGCGAGCGGCCGATGCTGCGCGTATAATCTGAGCGTGAACCTCGCTTCGGCATCCCCCTGGCACGGCAAAGGCTTGCGCATCGACGTCACTACGGGCGTCACGACGGTCGCGGCCGTGCCGCCCGACGTCTCGCGCGCCTACCTCGGCGGCCGCGGGCTCGGCGCCTACATGCTGCTCGCCGAGCGCGTCTTCGAGATCGAGCCGTTGGCGCCGCAGAACCCGCTGATCTTCGCGCCGGGGCCGCTGACGGGCACCGGCGCGCCCGCCGCCGGCCGCTACAGCGTGAGCGCGCGTTCGCCGCTCACCGGCACGATCTTCGACGGCAACTCCGGCGGCGGCTGGGGCAACGCGCTCAAGCACCTCGGCTACGACTATTTGCATGTGACGGGGCGCTGCGCCACGCCAAGCTATCTGCTGATCGGCGGCGGCGGCAGCGAGCTGCGCCCGGCCGCCGCCCTCTGGGGGCTCGACGTGCCCGACACGCTGGCGCGGCTGCGCGAGTTGCATCCCAAGTGCGAAGCGGCGGTGATCGGCCCGGCAGGCGAGCGCGGCGTGCTCTTCGCCTCGATCGTCAACAACCGCGGCCGCTCCGTCGGCCGCGGTGGCCTCGGCGCCGTGATGGGCGCCAAGAACATCAAGGCGATCGTGCTCGCCGGCGACGGCGGCTGGCGGCCGCACCCCGCCGACAAAGAGCGCTTCGACTTCGTCGTCTACGAAGCGACCAAGATGTTGAAGTCCAATCCGATCACCTCGCAAGGTCTGCCCGAGTTCGGCACCGCCGTGCTGGTGAACGTGCTTAACCAGGCCGGTGCGCTGCCGACACGCAACTTCCGCGAGTCGGTGTTCGAGCTCGCCGAGCAGATCAGCGGCGAGACGCTGCGCCGCGACCACACGACCAAGCGCGCCGCGTGCAGGGGCTGCAGCATCGGCTGCGCGCGGCGCACGGCGACCGCCGGGGAGAGCGGCGATGGACCGGAGTACGAGACGATCTGGGCGCTCGGCGCGAGCTGCGGCATCGGCGATCTGACGGCGATCGTCGAGGCCAACTACGCCTGCAACCGCGCCGGCATGGACACGATCACCACCGGCGCCACGATCGCCTGCGCGATGGAGCTCACCGAGATCGGCGCGCTCAAGGGCGGGCCGCGCTTCGGCGACGCGAGCGCGATGCGCGAGCTCGTCGACGCCGTCGCGTCCCGCGACGGCTTCGGCGACGAGCTCGCGCAAGGCTCGCTTCGCTTCGCCGCCGCCCACGGCCACCCGGAGCTGGCGATGCAAGTTAAGGGTCTCGAGCTGCCCGCCTACGACCCGCGCGGCATGAAGGGCCAGGGACTCGCCTACGCCACGTCCAATCGCGGCGGCTGCCACCTGCGCGCCAACATGCTCTATCCGGAGATCCTCGGCATCCCGAAGATGATCGACCGCTTCGCCACGCTCGGCAAAGCCGGCCTGCTGATCAACATGCAGAACCTCGCGTGCGTGCTCGACTCGCTTTCGCTGTGCAAGTTCACAGCGTTGGCGATGAAGGAGGACTACTACGCGCGCCTGCTGTCGGCAGTCAGCGGCGAGACGGTCGAGCCGCAAGAGCTGCTGCGCATCGGCGAGCGCATCTGGACGGTCGAGCGGCTGTTCAACCTCGCCGCCGGCTTTTCGGCAGTCGACGACACGCTGCCGCCGCGGCTCCTGAACGAGCCGGTCGCCGCCGGTCCCGCAAAGGGCCACGTCGTCGACCTGGCGCCGATGCTCGCCGAGTACTACATTTGTCGCGGCTGGAACGCCGCCGGCGTTCCCTCGCGGCCCAAGCTCGAGGCGCTCGGGGTCGCCGGGCTGGCCGAGGCAGCCGGGGTGGAGGCGCAATGATCGATCAGTTCCAGAGCATCGGCCGGGACCTCTTCGTCGCCGGCCTCATCAGCTCTCACGGCGGCAACATGAGCGTGCGCATGGGTGACCGCATCCTGATCACGCGGCGCGGGTCGATGCTCGGCCGGCTCGAAGAACGCGACATCATCGACATCGGTCTCGACGAAAACGACGCCAACGTGACCCTCGCCAGCACCGAGATCGTCGTGCACCGCGCGATCTACCAGAGCACGGCGGCGCTGGCGATCGTGCACACGCACCCGCCCTACGCGATCGCCCAATCGCTCGTCCGGGACGAGATCGTGCCGATCGACTCCGAAGGCTCGTATCTGCTGCACAAGGTGCCCGTCGTCAGCGCCGAGCTGACCGCGGGCTCGGTCGAGGTCGCCGGGCTGTTGCCGCAGTGGCTCAAGGAGTATGACCTCGTGATGCTCCGCGGTCACGGACCCTTCGCCATCGGGCACCTGCTCGAAGAGGCCTATCAGCTCACTAGCGTGTTCGAGACGACGTGCAAGATCCTCACGATCGCCGAGGGCACGGGGCGGGCCGTCAAGGAGTACCGCAAGGGCAGCGAGCGCTACGAGAGCTGGTGAGCTCTAGGGAGTCTTGGTGGGCGTCGGCGTCGGTGTGCCGGTCTTGGTCGGCGTCGGCGTCGGCGTCGGCGTCTTGGTGGGTGTCGGCGACGGCTTGATCGTCATCGTGACCGTCGGCTTGGGTTTCGGCGAAGGCGAAGGCGACGGCGCCGTCGTCGACCAGTGGCCCTTCCACGGCTTGAAGACCGGCATCGCGCTGGGGAGCGGGAAGTCGATCGACGGCAGATGCAGGTCGGCGACCGCTCTGGCCATGAAGTAGCCCCACATCGGCGCGCAGACGGTGGCGCCGGCGATGGGACCGCCCCAGACCGGGATGCTCAACATCGGATGCAGGTAGTTCTCCGGGTAGCCCATCCAGACTACGGTCGAGAGGTTCGGCGTGAACCCGCAGAACCAGGCGTCGACATGGTTCTCCGTGGTGCCCGTCTTGCCACCCGCCGGCCGCGTGAAGTACGCGCGGGTCGGGGTGCCCGTTCCGCCGACGATGTTGGCCTTGAGTATCTGCGTCACGGTGTAGGCGACGCCCTCCGAGATCGCCCGCGTGCCCTTGGTGTTCGCCGTCCAGTCGACCTTGCCGTCGGCGGTCGTGACTTTGGTGATCGCCTGCGGCTTGTGGTAGACGCCACCATCGGCGAGCGTGGCGTACGCCGAGGCCATCTCCAGCGGATTGACGCTCTGGCTGCCGAGCACGAGCGAGTAGACCGCCTCGAGGGGGCTCTTGATGCCCATGCGATGGGCCACGTCGACGACTTTCGCCGGCCCGACGTCCATCATCAGCTGTGCGTAGACGGTGTTGTCTGAATAGCACGTGGCTTGAACGAGGTTGATCCTGCCCAGGTACGTGTTGCTGTAGGTGTGGACGTCCCAGACGGGCGGCACCGCGCCCGGCATGGGGATGCTCAGCGGGCGCGAGGTGTAGTACGTGGTCGCCGGGTTGGCGCCCATCTCGACGGCGGCGACCAGGGTGAAGGGCTTCATCGCCGATCCCGCCTGGCGCTGCGCCTGCGTCGCCCAGTTGATCTTCTGTTTGGCGTAGTCGAGACCGCCGACCATGGTGCGGATGTAGCCGGTCTGCGGGTCGACGGAGACCAGCGCTGACGCCGGCTGGCCGGGTTGGCCGAGGTACTTCTTGACGGTGTTGATGCCGTCCATCTGTGCCCTCATGTCGATCGTCGTGTAGACCCTGAGGCCGCCGCCGAAGACCTGGGCCGTGCCGTACATATTGGTCAGCGCCTTGACCACGTACTCGACGAAGTAGGCGGCCGGGCCGCTGAACGCCGGCGGCGGGTTCTGGTGGAAGACGAGCTTCGAGTTCTGCGCCTTGAGCAGCTCGCGCGTGCTGATGTACCCCTGCTGCTGCATCAGCCCGAGCACTATGTTGCGCTGCTGCTTGGCGATCTCCGGGTGCGCGATCGGCGAGTACTCGGTGGGGAACTTGGGCAGCGCCGCCAGGAGCGCCGCCTCGGGCAGGCGGAGCTGCCAGACGTTCTTGTGGAAGTACGTCTGCGCTGCCGCCTGCACTCCGTAGGCGCCGTTGCCGTAGTAGACCGTGTTGAGGTACGCGGTGAGGATGCGGTCCTTGCTCCACTTGTCTTCGAGCTGCCAGGCGAGCGCCGCCTCGCGGATCTTGCGTGTGACGCTTTGCTCGTTGCTCAGGTAGGTGTTCTTGACGTACTGCTCGGTGATCGTGCTGCCGCCCTGCACCACGTGGCCGGCCTTGATGTCCTCGATGAGCGCCCGGATCAGCCCCTGGAAGTCGATGCCGTGATGCGCGTAGAACCGCTGGTCCTCCTTGGCGACGGTCGCCTGCTTCATCAGGTCGGGAATCTGACCGCTCTTGACGATGAAGCGGTTCTGCACGCCGTGGAGCTGGGCGATCACCTGGCCGTTGCGGTCGTAGATGATCGTCGTCAGCTTGAGCTTGGGGTTGCTGAGCTGATCGAGCAACGGCAGGTCGCGCGTGACCGCGATGACCGCGCCGGCGCCTGCCGAGACGAGCGCGACGAAGAGCAGCGCGAGCACGCAGAGAGCGACGATCAGCCACTTCTTGGCGCGCGAATGGCCGTTGCGCCGACGCCGGCGACCACCGCCGTTGGGCGCCGGCGCCGGCGTGCGCAAACGGCCGCCGGACTGGTAGCGGTTGTAGGTCATCATGTCAGTGAGTGTACACGCATAACAGTGGTGCGGCTCGGCGGCGCCCGTCCGTCAGGCGGGGGCGCCGCTCAGGTCGCTGTCGTCAGACGGTTTGTCCTCGTCGTTCCGTTCGCTTTCCGCGTCCTCAGACCCTTTCTTGCGAGTGACGAACTTGGCGACCCAGATAGAGGCCTCGTAGAGGATCAGCAGCGGGATGAGCATCGCGATCATCGAGAAGGCGTCCTGGCTCGGCGTGGCGATCGCGGCGATGAGCGCGTTGATGAGGATCGCGTGGCGCCGGTACTTGCGCAAGAAGGCGATGTCGACGATGCCGAGCGTGACCGAGAGGACGATGATCACCGGCAGTTCGAAGACGAGGCCGAAGACGAGCAGGAAGAGCGCCAC
>PKYG01000050.1:5314-9223 GCA_003132585.1 Actinomycetota bacterium | reverse complement strand
GTGGCGAAGATGAGGCTCGCGTACATCCACACCTTGAGGCTGACCATGAACGGCTCGGCGGGGCTGAAGGTGGTGATCGCATGGATGCGCTTGGGCAGCGGGTGCAGCAGCAGCTTGAAGATCTCGTGCTGGAAAATGACTGCCAGGGCGATGCCGACGACGACGGCGATGGCGCTGCGGATGAGGCGACTGCGCAGCTCGCCGAGGTGCTCCATCAACGTCAGGCGTGCGTCCTGCGCGACCATGGGGCGGGCCAGCGGCGTCACGAGCCGCCGTCGGTCGTGGGCGGGGTCCCTTCGGCGTCATCGGGCACAGCGGCATCGGCGAGCGTAGATTCGGCCGCGTCCGCGGCCGCGACGCCTTCGGCCGCGTCCGGCTCTGCGTCGCCTTCGGCCGCGTCCGAGTCTGCGGCGCCTTCGGCAGCTCCGGCGGCGACCGGGGCCGGCAGGGTCGCGGCGAACCCGGCGAGGTCAGTCTGTGCGTTCGCCGTGCCGTTGGAGGGCGCATCCCCCGTGGACCCCGCTTCGAGGGCAGCCGGAGTGCCTGCGGCCGCCGGCTGCCGCGGCTCGTCGTCCTCGTTGAGGGCGAGGTCGAAGTCGGACTTAAGGTCGGAGGTCGCCTGGCGGAACTCGCGCAGGGCGCGTCCGATCTGGCGGCCGAGTTGTGGCAGCCGGTTGGGCCCGAAGATGAGCAGGGCGAGGACGAGGACTACTATGATTTCGGGGGCACCGATGTTGCCCACGGAGGTGCGCTCCTGCCGGTGTGTTGCCGAGACCTCATAGTAGGTTCGGCCGCCATCGGCGTCAACGCAGCGGCGGCGGCGGGGTCGAGGGTGGGCTGCCGGGCGGACGCCGTGCAAACATCGGCAGCCCACTTGGACGCTTCGTTCCAGCCTTGTGAATATTCCTGGAAATGACCGCTAACTCGCATCCCTGCCGGCGGCGGCCTCAAGTTGCGGAGCAGCCTCGCGCTTTGCTATAGTCGCGCGTGCAAACGGCAGCCATGCTCAGGCTGCACGACACTCTGGATCACTCCCCAGGGAAGGACGGCATAGCGATCGCATGACTGGTTCATACCTGTCCAACCTGCTCTACGTCGGCGCGTTCATGGCATCGGGCGCGGCGCTGGTCGTGCTCATCCTGCTCTTCTCCAAGCTCATCAACCCGAGCCACCCCTCGCCGGTCAAGCGCTCGCCGTACGAATGCGGCATCGAGCCGGTGGGTACGCCGTGGGCGCCGTTCGCCGTGCGCTACTACATCTTCGCCCTGCTCTTCCTCATCTTCGACGTCGAGGCGATCTTCCTCTTCCCGTGGACGATCACCTTCCGGTCGCTCGGGACCGCGGGTTTCGTCGAGATGATGATCTTCATCGGCGTTCTGCTCGTCGGGCTCGCCTACGCCTGGCGGAAGGGGGCGCTCAGGTGGGCCTGAGAGACAACCTGCCGCCGCCGATCGCCGGGCGCCTCAAGTACCCCAAGCTCGAGCACTTCCAGCAACCGAATGTCATCACCACTACCGCCGACTTCATCTTCAACTGGGCGCGCTCGCACTCCGTCTTCCCGTTCACCTATGGCCTCGCCTGCTGCGCGATCGAGATGCTCAGCTCCGGCTTCGCCCGCTTCGATGTGGCGCGCTACGGCATGGAGGTCTTTCGGCCCACGCCGCGTCAGTGTGACCTGATGATCGTCGCCGGCACCTGCAACGAGAAGATGGCGCCGGTGCTCAAGCGCCTCTACGACCAGATGGCGGAGCCCAAATGGGTGATCTCGATGGGCGCCTGCGCCACCAGCGGCGGGCCGTTCTACGACGGCTACAACGTCGTCAACGGCGTCGACAAGGTCGTGCCGGTCGACGTGTACATCCCCGGCTGCCCGCCGCGCCCCGAGGCGCTCTTCCAGGGTCTGCTCGAGCTGCAGAAGGTGATCCAGCAGATGAAGTTCGTGCCGCCGAAGCTCGCGAAGGCCGGCGCCGGCGAACCCGGTGTCGAAACCGCGCCGGCCGCCGCGGTCCAACCTGCCGCTGCGGCGAGGGAGCGCTAGCGCATGCCGGCGGAGATCGGTTCGGTCAAGGTCGAGATCGACGAGCTCGCCGCGCGTCTGGCGAAGCTCTTTGACGGCGAACTCGTCGACGTCGGCGTCCAGATGCCCGACACGGTCATCGCCCACCTCGACCGCGGCGAGCTGCGCGAGGTCGCGCGGCGGCTCAAGCAGTTGCCCGAGATCGGCTACGACTCGTGCAACTGGATCGCCGGCGTTGACCAGCTCACGCACCTCGAGAGCGTCTACCACCTCTACTCGTTCGCGACCAACACGTATCTCGAGCTACACGTCCAGGTGCCGCGCGACAAGGCGACCTGCCCGACCGTGAGCGACGTCTGGCCGTCGGCCGACTGGCACGAACGCGAGTCGTGGGACATGGTCGGGATCAAGTACGAGGGCCATCCCGACCTGCGCCGCATCCTGCTCAAGGACGACTGGATCGGTCACCCGCTGCGCAAGGACTACGTCGACCTGATCGAGAACCACCCGAATGTCTGACCAGTTCGCGACACCCGTCCCCGACGCGGCGACACAGCTCGCTCTCGACCGCATCCGGCAGTCGGAGGAGGCCGGCCACGGCAGCGACATGGCCGGCCTCGGCTTCAACCAGGTCGTCGTCAACATGGGGCCGCAGCATCCGAGCACCCACGGCGTGCTGCGTCTCGTCGTCACCCTCGACGGCGAGATGGTCAGAGACGTGATCCCCGTGATCGGCTACCTGCACCGCTGCAAGGAGAAGCTTGCCGAGAAGCGCACCTACTTCCAGTACATCCCGATCGTCGACCGCACGGAGTACGTCGCCAGCATGAACTGCGAGTGGGGCTACGTGATGACGGTCGAGAAGCTCGCCGGCATCGAACCGACGCGGCGAGCCGAGTTCATCCGCGTCATCGCCGCCGAGCTCAACCGCATCGCCAGCCACCTGGTCGCCGTGGGCACCTTCGTCGCCGACCTGGCGCCGCTGGGCACGGCGATGGTCTTCTACATGTTCCGCGACCGCGAGATCATCCTCGACCTGCTCGAGTCGCTCAGCGGCGCGCGCATGATGTTCAACTACTTCCGCTTCGGCGGCGTGCGCTACGACCTGCCCGACGGGTGGGTCGAGCAGTGCCGCGACTTCCTCGACAGGTTCCCCAAGCTGGTCGATGAGTACGAGGCGCTGGTCAAGACCAACGCGATCTTCCTGCAGCGCACGATGGGCAAGGGCGTCATGACCAGACAGGACGTCGCCGACTACGCGATCACCGGGCCCAACGCGCGCGCTTCCGGCGTGGCTACCGATCTGCGCCGCACGCGGCCGTATTCGGTCTACCCCGAGCTCGACTTCAACTTGTGCCTCGCCGAGCACGGGGACGTGTTCGACCGCTACCAGATGCGCATCGACGAGATGCGCGAGTCGGCGAAGATCGTGCGCCAGTGCCTCGACATGCTTCCGCGAGGTCCGGTCCAGGTCGGCTCGCTGCGGCCGCCGTATGTGATCACGCCGCCGCCCGGCTCGGCCTACACGGCGCAGGAGAACCCACGCGGCGAGTACGGCACGTACATTGTCTCGGACGGGTCGCGGTACCCGTACCGGCTCAAGTACCGCGACCCCTGCTTCATCAATCTGCAGATCTTTCCCAAGCTGCTGCGCGGCAACAAGATCGCCGACGCGGTCGCGATCTCCGGCAGCATGGACCTCGTCCTTGGAGGCATCGACCGCTGATGCACGTGTTCCTCGAGATTCTTCGCTGTGTGGTCGCGATCGTGATCGCCTACGCGGTCGTGTTCGTCGCGGCGCTCGTCAACATCGTCTTCGAGCGCCGCGTCCTGGCCTTCATGCAGGACCGCCACGGCCCCAACCGCACTGGCTGGCACGGCGTGCTGCAGAG
>PKYG01000050.1:4773-5223 GCA_003132585.1 Actinomycetota bacterium | reverse complement strand
TGGGCCTCGTACAACAAGTACTCTCTGATCGGCGCCCTGCGCGCCGGCGCGCAGATGATCTCTTACGAGATTCCGATGATCCTCGGCATCCTCGTCGTCGCGATGATCGTCGGCTCGCTCAACCTCAACGCCGTCGTCGACTTCCAGCAGAACGCGCAGTGGATCGGCTTCATCGCGCCNNGGCTGGCACGGCGTGCTGCAGAGTGTCGCCGACGCGTTCAAGATGATGGGCAAAGAGGACTTCGCGCCGGCGCGCGTCGACTGGGCGATGTTCACCTTGGCGCCGATCATGGTGATGGTGCCGGCGGTGGCGATCCAGCTCGTGCTGCCCTACACGCTCGGCTTCACGCCACAGGACCTGAACGTCGGCCTCATCTACCTGGTCGCGATCACGAGCTTCACGGTACTCGCGATCCTGATCGGCGGCTGGGCCTCGTACAACAAGTACTC
>PKYG01000050.1:0-4761 GCA_003132585.1 Actinomycetota bacterium | reverse complement strand
CAGTGGATCGGCTTCATCGCGCCGTTCACCTTCCTGATCTTCTACGTCGCCTCCATCGCCGAGCTCAACCGCGGCCCGTTCGACCTGCCGGAGTCGGAGTCCGAGCTGGTCTCGGGCTACGGCACCGAGTACTCGGGCATGCGCTTCGGCATGTTCTTCCTCAACGAGTACGCGGGGCTGACGATCATGTCGATGGTCGCCGTCACGCTCTTCTTCGGCGGCTGGCGCGGCCCGTGGAGCCACCTGCTCGTGATCCACGGCATCGCGCTGGTGCCGATCGTCTGGTTCCTGGCGAAGTCCTATGTGCTGGTCTTTGCCCTGGTGTGGATCCGGCTCTCGCTGCCCCGCCTGCAGGTCGACCAGCTCATGGACTTCGCCTGGAAGATCCTCATCCCGCTCGGGCTGTTCAACATCGCCGCGTCCGCGGCGATCATCCTCTGGGCGCCGCACTGGAAGACCGCCATGGCGATCTACAGCTGGGCGGCGCTGATCGTCTTCATCGTGTCGTTCGACTTCGTCCTGCGTTGGCGGCTCGACCGGCTGCGCACCAACGTGGCGGTGCTCGACTAGATGCTCGGCATGCTCAAAGCCCTGAAGACGACCGTGCGGCACCTGCCGATGAAGAAGATCACGGTCCAGTACCCGGAGGAGCGCGAGCAGCTACCCGAGCGCAGCCGCGGGCTGTTCCGCACGATCATCGACCCGGCCAGCGACGACCCTCGCTGCCGCGCCTGTACATTGTGCGAGACGAACTGCCCGGTGCAGGTCATCCGCGTCAACTACGAGTCCAAGTACGAGCTGCCGGCGCCCAACGAGGCGCGCATCGCCGCCGTGCGCGCCGACCTACAGCCCAAGCCGGACCTGGCGTTGCTCGGGCCGATCCTTGACGAATACCGCGACGCTGGCTGGGGCATGATGGCCGTCCTCCAGCACATGCAGGAGGCTTACGGGTACCTGCCGCGCCTGGCGCTCACGGAGATCGCCGTGCAGACCGGCACCTCGCTGTCGCAGCTCTACGGCGTGGTGAGCTTCTACAACCAGTTCCGCCTGTCGCCGGTCGGCAAGCACATCATCACCGTGTGTCACGGCACGGCCTGCCATGTCGCCGGCGCGCCGCTGATCACGGCCGCGTTCTCAGAGGAGCTCGGCATCGAGGTCGGCAAGACCACCAAGGACCGTCTCTTCACGCTGCAGGCGGTGAGCTGTGTCGGTGCCTGCGCCCTCGCGCCGGTCGTGCGTGTCGGCGACGACGAGACTCACGGTCGCATGACCCCCGACAAGGCGCGCAGCCTCGTCCGCGACCTGCGTAAGCTCGAGGGGCTCGAATGATCACGGTCACCGACAAGGCGAGCGCGATCATGGCGGGTCTCAAGCGCGCGTACCACGCCGACGCCGTCGTCGCCCATGAAGGCGCGCTCGAGGTGCGCATCTGCGCCGGCACCGCCTGCCACGCCTCCGGCCGGCCTGCCGTGACCGCCGCCTTCAAAGAGGAGCTCGCGACCTGCGGGCTGGCCGACAAGGTGCGCGTCGTCGAGACCGGTTGCCACGGCTTCTGCGAGCAGGGGCCGATCGTCGTGCTGCAGCCAAAGGGCATCTTCTACGCGCGTGTCCGCGCCGACGATGTCGCCAAGATCATCGCCGCCAGCATCGAGGGCGACGGTTTCCACGAGAAGCGTCTGTACCGCGACCCGCAGAGCGGCGAGCCGATCCCGTACGAAAAGGACATCCCGTTCTACGCGGGGCAGCGTCGCCTCGTGCTGGCGCTCAACGGCAAAGTCGACCCGTACTCGATCGACGACTATCTCTCGCAGGGCGGCTACAAGGCGCTCGCCGGCGTGCTTGCCGACAACGATCCCGAAGACGTGATCGAGTCGATCACCGCCTCCGGCCTCCGCGGCCGCGGTGGCGCCGGGTTTACCACCGGCACGAAATGGCACCTGACGCGCCTCAGCGCCGGTGACGAGAAGTACGTGATCTGCAACGCTGACGAGGGTGACCCCGGCGCCTTCATGGACCGCTCCGTCCTCGAAGGCAATCCGCACGTCGTGATCGAGGGCATGATCATCGCCGCGTTCGCGATCGGTGCTTCCGAAGGCTACGTGTACGTGCGCGCCGAGTACCCGTTCGCGGTCGACCGGCTGCGTCACGCGCTCGACCAGGCGCGCCAGCGCGGCATACTCGGCCCGAGCGTGCTCGGCAGCGACTTCGCCTTCGACGTCTTCGTCAACGAGGGCGCCGGTGCCTTCGTGTGTGGCGAAGAGACGGCGCTGATGCAGTCGATCGAGGGCAAGCGCGGCATGCCGCGCACGCGGCCGCCCTACCCCGCCGTCTCGGGCCTCTGGGGCAAGCCGACCAACATCAACAACGTCGAGACGTACGCCAACGTGCCCTGGATCCTCACGCACGGCGCCGACGAGTTCTTCGCCATGGGCATCGACAAGTCGCGCGGCACGAAGATCTTCTCGCTGACCGGCAAGGTCGCCAACGGCGGTCTCGTCGAGGTCCCTATGGGCTCCACGTTGCGGCACGTGATCTTCACGGTCGGCGGCGGCATGTTGCCGGGCCGCGAGTTCAAGGCCGTGCAGCTCGGCGGGCCTTCCGGTGGCTGCCTGCCCGCCGACATGCTCGACACGCCGATCGACTACGAGATCCTCACTGCGAGCGGCGCGATCGTCGGCTCCGGCGGCCTGGTCGTCGTCGACGACACCACGTGCATGGTCGACCTCGCACGGTTCTTCCTGCAGTTCACGCAGGACGAATCGTGCGGCAAGTGCGTGCCCTGCCGGCTGGGCACGAAGCGCATGCTCGAAACGCTCGAGCGCATCTGCGAGGGCGAGGGGCGCGAAGGCGACATCGCCCTGCTCGAGGAGCTCTCGCACTACATCATCGACGGCACGCTGTGCGCCCTCGGCGGCACGGCGCCCAACCCGGTGCTGACGACGCTCAAGTACTTCCGCCATGAGGTCGAGGCGCACATCGACGAGAAGTGCTGCCCCGCGGGCCGGTGTAAGGCGCTGATCACCTACTACATCGACGCCGAGGCGTGCACCGGGTGCATGCTGTGCGCCAAGAAGTGCCCCACGAACTGCATCACGGGCGAGAAGAAGCAGCCGCACGTCATCGACACCGCCGCATGCATCAAGTGCGACACCTGCCGGCAGGTCTGCAACTTCGACGCCGTCAAGGTCCGTTCGGGCATCAAGGCCGACGCGACGGCCGAGAAAGCATAGGAGCGATGGCGACGACGACCGACAAGATCACGGTTCTGCAGAAGGGCGCCGATCGCATCGCGCTGACGATCGACGACCAGCCGGTCGTCTGCGACAAGGGCGAGACGATCCTCGAGGCGGCGCAGCGGGTGGGCATCCACATCCCGACGCTGTGCTACGAACCGCGTCTGCCGTCCAGCGCCGCCTGTCGCGTCTGCGTGGTCGAGGTCGAAGGCGCCAGGAAGATGATCCCGAGCTGCGCCACGGCCGCCACCGACGGCATGGTCGTGCACACCAACACCGAGCGCGTGCGCGGGATGCGCCACCTCTACCTCGAGCTGTTGCTCAGCGATCACAACTCCTTCTGCACGCCGCCGTGCCGCGACGCCTGCCCGACGCACATCAAGATCCCGCAGTACCTCGACTACATCGCGCACCGCGACTACAAGAGCGGCGTACGCAAGCTGCGCGAGGACCTGCCGTTCCCGGCGATCCTCGGGCGCGTCTGCCCGCGGCCCTGCGAAGGACCCTGCCGCCGGCAGCTCGTCGAGCACCCGATCACCATCTGCTGGCTGCATCGCTTCATGGCCGACCGGTGCCTCGACGATGAGCAGGAGGGCGAGCTGCTGCTGCCGGTCGAGCCCAAGGCCGACTCCGGCAAGCGCATCGCCGTCGTCGGCGGCGGGCCCGCCGGCCTCGCCGCCGCTTTCTACGCACGGCTCGAGGGTCACACGGTCAAGATCTTCGAGGCGATGCCGAAGCCCGGCGGCATGCTCCGCTACGGCATCCCCAGTTACCGCTTGCCGCGCGACCTGATCGATAAGGAGCTGAACGTGCTCTGGCGCATGGGGATCGAGCTACAGTGCGACGCTCGCCTCGGCGACGACTTCACTCTCGAGGATCTTCTCGAGAAGGAGAAGTACGACGCCGTCTTCCTCGCGCTCGGCGCCTTCAACTCCAACGAGATGGGCATCGAGCACGAGGACGCCGACGGCGTCGTCGCCGCGATTGACTTCCTCGGCGAGCACGAGCTCAACGGCACCGTGCACGTCGGCGACAAGGTCGCCGTCATCGGCGGCGGCTTCACCGCCATGGACGCCTGCCGCACGTCCGTCCGCCTCGGCGCCAAGGAAGTCTCCTGCCTCTACCGCCGTTCGCGCAAGGAGATGCCCGCTCATCACACCGAGGTCGACGAGGCCGAGGAGGAGGGCGTCAAGCTCGAGCTGCTGGTAGCGCCGGTCAAGATCGTCACCGACAAGAAGAACAAGGTGAAGGCGATCGAGATGCTGCGCATGGAGCTCGGCGAGCCCGATGCCTCCGGCCGCCGCCGCCCCGTGCCGATCGAAGGCTCCGAGTTCACCGTCGACTGCGACCAGGTGATCGCCGCCATCGGCCAGTTCCCCAACCTCGACGGCACCAGCGAAGAGCACGGCGTCAAGCGCACCAAATGGAAGACGATCGCGATCGACGACTTCACCTTCCAGACCGACGACCCGCGCGTGTTCGCCGGCGGCGACGTGGTGCTCGGCGCGCAGACCGTGATCCAGGCGGT
>PKYG01000022.1 GCA_003132585.1 Actinomycetota bacterium | reverse complement strand
AGCGCCGTGAGGCAGTCGTCCAGACCCGCCTGCCTGAGCTTGACGATCGTCGGCGGCGCCAGCTGATCCAGCTGGGCGCCGCTCAGCACGTGCCGCGTCTCCTCAGCGTCGAACTCGACCAGGGGCACCTGCCAGCCGGCGACTTCGGCGTTGGCCGGACAGACTCGTTGGCAGTGCATGCACCCCACGAGGGAATTGTGCCAGCTCGGGGCGATCCAGTCCGGAAGGTCGCCCGGGTCCTCATTGAAGAACGTTATGCAGCGCTCGGCACGCAGCAGAAAGCGTTCGCGCGTGACCGCGCCGGTCGGGCACGCCTTGATGCAGGCCGGGCAATCCTGGCAGCGAGCCATCACCAGAGGTTCGTCCCATTCGTCCGCTGACGGCGCATCCGAGTAGTAGGCGACGAGCTGGTGATAGCTGCCCATGGTCGGCACGTAGAGGATGTTGTTGCGGCCGTACATGCCGAGACCGCTGCCGGCGGCCAGGAGCTTGAGCGGCAGCCGAGCCGGCGTCACGCCGAACCCGCGTGGCGCCACGGTCTCGGCAAGCATCGCCCGCACGGTTTCCTTGACCTCGGCGTGGCGCGCGTACTGCGGCGGGACTGTGAACTCCCGTGCCCGACCGTCGACGACGAGCGAGACGCGCACTCTGGGCGACGGCACGGCGGCGATGACGATGCTGTGCGCGTCCGGCCGCTCGGGCGGCAGCGCGAACGAGAAGTGGCGGCCGAACATCTCGTAGACCTCGTCTGCAAACAGGCCACGGCGACGGTGGGCCTCGATCTCAGCGTGCAGATCGTCGAGCTGCTTGACCGATATGCTGCGGATACTCCAACCGAGCTGTGCGAGCGCCGTGTACATCACCACAACCTCAAGCGGCGCTCGCCGTGCAGCGAACGCACCCGTCGCGCGCTCTCGATCACCTCGAGCACGCCTCGATACGCCGCCCGCTCGTCACGAACGGGGAAGTAGCGAACATACTCGGCGCCCTCGCCGCTCTCGTCGAACTGCA
Source organism: Actinomycetota bacterium (assembly GCA_003132585.1). Classification (GTDB taxonomy): domain Bacteria; phylum Actinomycetota; class Thermoleophilia; order UBA2241; family UBA2241; genus PALSA-647. Next base: position 2,254 of record PKYG01000022.1, on the reverse strand, counting down.
CGAACGGCTCGTCGCGACCGGCGTGAAACTCCATCAGGATGTGCTCGAGAGTGGGCAGCGCGCCGATCGGGTGACAGGCTTGCACGGAGCCGCCGATCGTCTCGCGGTTGCAGTCCTGGTACGGCGGGCCGGAGGTGAACAGGCAGAGCGCGTCGCGTTCGTCGGCGAAGCTGACGCCGAACGGCAGGTGATTGATAAGAAGGTTGATCTGCTCGGCGGTGAGCACACCGGTGTCGAGCTCGACCAGGCGGTTCGCGTCGCTCGGTCGACCGGTCGGCCTCATGCGCGCTCCTCGAGCAGCCGTTTGCCCACCTTGAAGTCGCGCACGACGGTCGCGTCCTGCACGACCTCGAGCGTGCCGCGATAGCGCCCGTCGCCGTCACGCATGGCGATGTAGCGGATGTGCACGAAGCGCTTCTGTGTCTTCAGCCAGAACTCCGCCTCATCCTTGCGACCGGCGCGGAACGCGTCGATGATCTCCTGCACTTTGGCGATGCTCGCCGGCGGGTGACATTGCTGCACTTTATGGCCGATCACGACCGGCATCCGCGTGAAGATCCTGTCGCCGCCCGAGTAGTAGCGCACCTCGTCGTGCTCGTCGACGTACGTGATGTCGGCGGGCAGACGCTTGAGCAAGAGATCGACCTGCTCCGGTGTGAGCGAGCCCGTGTCGAGCGAAATGGCGGTCATCCGACCTCCCGGGCCAAATGCACTGAACCGGCCATCATGATAGCGGAAGGTGAACCGCAAGGTGCAGCGAATTCGCCGGTATCGATACTCGCCAGGCAGCCCCAGCTGGTGTACGATGCATAGGTGCATAGAGTCTATGCGTCAGCCGCCCCGTTAGGGGCGCCTTGCGTTTGGCCGACGACTCTGCAAGCGACTCGAACGATGGAACCGATGACCAAGAACGAAACAACCGTCGTCATCGCCCTTGGCGGCAACGCGATCCTCCAACCCGGCCAAGTCGGCACGTTCGAAGAGCAGCTCGTCAACGTCGACGACACGTGCCGGCGCATCGCGCGCATGGTCGTCGACGGCTACCGCGTCGTGGTCACTCACGGCAACGGTCCGCAGGTCGGCAACATCCTCATCCAGAACGAGACTGCGGCCAAGCTCGTGGCGCCGATGCCCATGGACGTCTGCGGCGCTGAGAGTCAGGGCCAGATCGGCTACATGCTCGAGCAGTGTCTGAGCAACCACCTGCGCCGCCTGCGGGCCGCGAACCCCGTGGTCACGCTGCTCACCGAGACGATCGTCGACCTCAACGACCCCAGCTTCAGCAGACCGAGCAAGCCGGTGGGGCCCTTCTACTCCGAGGGCAAGGCGAAGGAGATGGCCCTCGAAAAGGGCTTCGCGATGCGCGAGGACGCCGGCCGTGGCTGGCGTCGCGTCGTACCTTCGCCCGAGCCAGTGGGAATCGTGCAGCTCGAAACAATCGCCCAGCTCGTGCACGGCGGTGCCCTGGTGATCTGCGGCGGAGGGGGCGGCATACCCGTCTACCGCGCCCGCGACGGCGCCCTGCACGGCGTCGAGGCCGTGATCGACAAGGACCTTGCCGCCAGCCGTCTGGCGCTCGACCTGGGCGCCGACATCCTGATGATCCTCACCGATGTATCCAAGATCTACCTGAGTTACCGCACGCCGGAGCAACGCGCGCTCGACCGCGGGACCTGGATGGAAATGGTCGCATATGCCGAGGCCGGCCATTTCAAAGCCGGCAGCATGGGACCGAAGGTCGACGCCGCGATCCGCTTTGCGCGCGCCGGAGGAACAGCGATCATCGCGGAGCTGCTCGACGCGCTGCCGGCGCTCAAAGGTGAGGCCGGTACGTGGATCACGCCGACCCAGCGGCGCGGCCGGCGCGGCGAACGCGCCACCGGCCGCTAGACCCGGCCCGGTCATGACCCTCGTCACCTTCCACAACGTCGAGAAGGGTTTCGCCGACCGGCGGCTGTTCGCGAACGTTTCGTTTGCACTCGACGCCCACGATCACGCCGTACTCGTCGGCCGCAACGGCAGCGGCAAGACGACCCTCCTGCGGCTCATCGCGGGCACGGAGCATGCCGACTCCGGCACGATCGCACGCGCTCGCCGCCGACGCATCTGGATGCACGAGCAGACGCCGGAGTTGACCGACGACAGACCGGTGAACGAGTACCTGCTCGAAGCGTTCAGTGAGGCGATCGAGCTGGAGGCGGCGCTGCGGCGTACCGAAGAGGCGCTGTCGGGCCTCGGCGAGCACAGCCCCGAA
>PKYG01000042.1 GCA_003132585.1 Actinomycetota bacterium | reverse complement strand
TACCGCCGCCCCGACGACCCCCCAGTCGTGGCACCGTTCAGCTCCGGCTGCGGGCAGCTCGCCTCCGTGCTCGGCGACCTCGACCTACCGCAGACGGTCATCGGCGCCACCGACCAGGCCATGCGCAAGCACCTCGATCCGAGTCTTCTCGCGTTCACCGTCACCAAGTCCATGTTCGAGCTCCTCTGCCGCTGGGCCGACGACCCGGCAAGCTCGCTGCACAACAACTTCCTCAAGGAGGTCATCGCGGCGCGCGGCGGCTCGTTCTGATCGGAGGACCTGACCTACCCCCATCCGGTGGTCCACTTCCTGTGATAGTGCGTGAGCCGAATCCTGCGTGAATGCCGGCGGCGCGTAGTCATTGACCAATAACCTCAGTCTGGACCGACTTCAGGGATGCGGGTCAGATACGGTCTCGAACTGGCGCGTGCAGACGCCGTCATAGATGCGCCGGGAACCGGCTTCGTCTTGATCAGAACGGCTGTCGCGAGGGTCGACTCGGGCTAGTCCACGTCGGGCAGGTGCTCGGCCTTGCCCTGCTCCGGCGGGGCGCCGACGATCAGGACGACTATCTCAGCGTCGCTCTCGTTGCGCAGTTGCAGGGCGGTCTCCGTCTCGACGACGGCGACCGAGCCGCGCGGGAGCTCGACGCGCTCGGGCGGGTCGCCGAGGAGGAGCGTCGCCGTGCCTTCGAGGACGACAAACATCTCCTCCTGAACGTGCTCGAGGTGGCGGCTGCCGCGTACGCCCGGCGGCAGCCGCCAGATGTTGGCGCGCGTGTTGTGCAGGGCCCCGGAGAGGGGCGCGAGACTGCGTCGCTGGTCGCCGCGCTGCGCCACCTGGAACTGGAGCTCGTCGGGTCGAAAGACCGTGTATCCCATAGCGGCAGGCTAGTCGACCGGCCGCGCAAGCGCAAGGTCCCTTTCCTCCCGTTTGGCTCTGCGCGCAATACGCACGATCGTGCGGCCGGCTTCCCCGCTGTGTCGCGGTTTTGAGAACCCCCTGCCTCCAAAGTGCTGGAGGTCTTGGAGTCGTGAACGGCCTTGAAACGGCGCCGTATGCTGGCGCTTGTCTCAGCGCGCCGACGCGAAACCGGCGCGGAAGCGGCTGGGGTTCAAGGCACCCGTGGGTGCAGTGCGATCGGGCAGTCCGCGGTGCGGTTCAAACTTGTGTCAGCCCTCCGCCGCGCTGCGCGCATTGGTCGAGGACCACTTCGCCGTCCTCAAGGTCGGCCCCGCCCTCACGTTCGCGCTGCGCGAGGGGCTGTTCGCGCTGGCGGCGATCGAGGACGAGCTGTTCGGACGGTCACCCGCAGGCTGGGCGAGGGTCCGTCTCTCGCACCTGCGCGAGATAGTCGACCGTGTCATGCACGAGCACCCGGAGCATTGGCAGGCCTACTACTCGGGCGACGAAGCGGCCCTGCGTCTCGCGCGCGACTTCAGCTACAGCGACCGCATCCGCTACTACTGGCCGCAGGCCGACATCCACGCCGCCAGCGAACGGCTCATCGCCAACCTCTCGGAGCACGCCATCCCGCCCACCCTGTTCCAGCCAGTACCTGCCCGACGAGGCGCGCGCGGTGCGCGACGGGTCACTCCCGGCGCAGCCGTCGTCGCAGGAGCTGATCCGCCATAAGATCCTCACCGTGCTCGACGGCTACGCCGCCGCCTGCGGCATGCACTGACGGCGGGCGCGGCGCCGGCGGAGGGTCCTAGAGCGGCAGGCGGCCCGCGTCCGCATCGGCACTCGTGGCGAGCGCCTCGGCGACCCGCGGCTGTGCGTCGACGCCGCCCGCCGCTCGGGTCGACAGCGAGCCGCACGCGACGGCAAAAGCGAGACTGCGGTCGACCGGCCAGCCCTGCAGATGGCCGTAGACGAACCCGGCGTCGAAGCTGTCGCCGGCGCCGATCGTGTCGACGGGGGCGGCGCGCAGGGCGGCGGCGCGCACGACAGCCTCGCCGTCGAGCGCGACGGCGCCCTGCGCGCCCCACTTCACGGCGGGCAGCGGCCCCAGCCCGGCGAGCGTCTCGAGCGCACGCTCGAGGTCGGCGCCAGCCATTGGGTGCGCGCCGAGGCTCGCCGCCACCGCCAGCGCCTCGTCACGGTTCGGGAAGTAGAGGTCGGTCTCGCGCAGCACCTCGCGCAGGCCGCCTTGCCAGCGGCCCTCCCAGTCGCCCTGTGTGTCGAGCGACGTCGTGCGCCCGGCCTCGCGGGCCTCTGCGAAGAGGCCCGCGAGGCCGGGCGCGAGCTTGGGCAGCAGGTAGAACGAGCCCACATGGAGGTGCCGCACGCGCTCCGCGAGCGCGAGGCGCACCATCGCCGCCGTAAGCTCGCCGACGCAGCCCAACGAGGTGAGCATCGCGCGGTCGCGCTCTGCGCCCGGTCGCACGAGGTGCACGGTGAGTCCGGTCGCTCGTTCCGGCAGCACAACGCAGCCAGAGACGTCGACACCGCGGGCTGTGAGCTCTTCGAGCATGAAGCAGCCCGCGGCGTCGTCGCCGAAGACGCCGACGAAGGCGACCCGCAGTCCAAGTCGCGCCGCGCCGCAGGCCATGATCGCCGACGACCCGCCGACCGTCAGCGCGCCGCGCTCCACCAGCGTCTCGGCCTGACCGAAGGCGATCTCGCAGGCGACGTCGCCGACGATGACATCGGGCACGGCGTCGCCGGCGACGAGCAGGTCGACCGGGCAGGCGCCGTCGGCCGGTTGAAAGGCAGGATCAGGGGCATCGAGCATCTCGATCGATCATCTTAGTCGAGAATCGCGTTCGGGGGGAGCCCGGGGGGCCGTCGGCTTGGGCGGCCGCCTTCCGCCCCAAGTCCGGTCACTCGTAGATCGCCACGCCGCTGTCGGGATCGAAGAAGTGCAGCGCCCGAGGGTCGAGCCAGAGCTTCACCTGGCGGCCCTCGCGCGCCTCGGTGCCGGCGCCGAGCCGGGCGACGAAGATGCCTTCGGGTCGTCCGGCCACGCCGGCCTCGCCCGTCGTGTCGGCCGACTCGGTCGCCTCGATCACCGCCTCGAGGGCCGGCGCCGGCGCGTCGATGCCCACGTGCACGTCGACCTCGGGGCCGAGGTCCTCACGCAGCTCGACCGTGGCGTCGATCATGCTGTCCGTGTCCCCGGTGTCGACCAGCGCCGCATCCTCGGTGTTCTGCGGCCGCACGCCGAGCACGACGCGGCGGCCGTCGTAGCGTTCGAGCGCGGGCCGCGACGCAGCGAGGCCGGGGTCGATCCTGATGTCGTGCGATCCAAAGCGCGCCCGCAGGCCGTCGGACTCGCGATGCAGCTCGGCCTCGACCACGTTCATCGTGGGCGAGCCGATGAAGCTCGCCACGAACAGGTTGACCGGCCGCCGGTAGAGCTCCTGGGGCGGCGCCACCTGCTGCAGCACGCCCAGACGCATGACCGCCACGCGGTGCCCGAGCGTCATCGCCTCGACCTGATCGTGGGTGACGTAGAGCATGGTCACGCCGAGGTCGCGCTGCAGGCGCGCGATCTGGGCGCGCATCTGCGCGCGCAGCTTGGCGTCGAGGTTCGAGAGCGGCTCGTCCATGAGGAACACCCTGGGCTGGCGCACGATCGCCCTGCCCATCGCCACCCGCTGGCGCTGACCGCCGGAGAGCTGCTTGGGCTTGCGCTGCAGCAGCTCCTCGAGCTGCAGCACCCGCGCCGCCTCGCGCACGCGCCGGTCGATCTCTGCCCTAGGCTTGTGGTGCAGCCGCAGGCCGAACGCCATGTTCTGGTAGACGCTGAGGTGCGGGTAGAGCGCGTAGTTCTGGAAGACCATGGCGACGTCGCGATCGCGCGGCTCCAGGTCGTTGACGACCTGCTCGTCGATGACGATCTGCCCCGAGCTGACCTCCTCGAGGCCCGCCAGCATGCGCAAGGCGGTCGTCTTGCCGCAGCCCGAGGGGCCGACCAGGACCATCAGCTCGCCGTCGTCGATGCGCAGGTCGAGGTCGTTCACGACCGTGTTCGAATCGAAGGCCTTGCTCACGTGCTCGTAACGGATCTCCGCCATGCTCAGGTACCCTTCACTTGATGCTGCCCGCCATGACGCCCTGCACGATGTAGCGATTCAGGACGAGGGCGATGACGCCGGGCAGGGCCGCCGCGAGCACGCCTATGGCGTTGAGCAGGGTGAACGGTACGATGCGCTGCCCGTAGAGCGCGGCCACCATGACCGTGACCGGCTGTGTCGCCAGGTCGCTGCTCAGCACCAGCGGGAAGATGAACTGCGCCCAGCCCATCAGAAACACGATGATCGAGGTCGCCGCGATGCCGGGCCCCGACACGGGGATCATCACGCGCCAGAGCGCGACCACCGGGGTGGCGCCGTCGACGAAGGCGGCCTCTTCGAGCTCGCGCGGCACGCTGGCGAAGTAATTGTACATGATCCAGATGGCGAGCGGCAGGAAGCCCGACGTGTAAACCAGGATGATGCCCAGATAAGTGTTGACGAGGTGCACGCTCGACATGATGCGGTAGAGCGGGATCAGCGTGGCGTAGACGGGCAGCAACAGCGTGGCCAGCACGGCGACAAGGATGATGCGCTTGCCGCGGAACTCGAGCCGCGCGAAGGCGTAGGCCGCGAACAGGGCGATCGCCACGGTGAGCACGGTCGCCAGGCCCGACTCGATCGTGGCGTTCAGGAAGGAGCGCCAGAACTGGTTGCCCACCCCGCCGCCGGTCTGGTTGAGCAGCGTCCCGTAGTTGTGCGCGGTGAAGGGCGACGGCACGAAGTGGGCGGGCACGCTCTGCGCCCCGTTGAGGGTCGTCATGCTCGTGTTCAGCGCCCAGTAGACGGGGAACGCCGACCACACGAGGATGAGCGCGATGAGCAACGCGCGGCCGCCGCGACGCAGTCCGCTCCGGCCGCGCATCTAGAACTCCACCCGCCGGTAGACGACGGCCAGGATGAGCAGCGACAGCAGCATCGTCGCGAAGGTGGCCAGCAGCGAGAGCGCGTAGCCCTGGCCGAAGTTCAGGTTGTTGAAGCTGATCTGGTAGGTCTGCAACATGATCGAGGCGCCGCCCGGCGCGAAGCCGTTGAGCACGTAGACCTGGTCGAACACGTTCAGCGAGAGGATCAGCGACTCGACCATCGCCACGGCCAGGCCGGGGCGTACGAGCGGTAGCGTGATGCGCCGGAACTTCTCCCAGCTGCCGGCGCCGTCGACACGCGCCGCCTCATAGATCTCCTGGGGGATCGACTGCAGCGCCGCGAGGATGAGCAGCGCCGCCAGCGGCGTGACCTGCCACACCTGCACGAGCTCGATGAGGACGATCGACACCACCCGGCCGATGCCGATCCAGACGTGGTACGAGCCGATGAGACCGGTCGACTTGAGGACGCTGTTCAGCACGCCGAACGTGGCGTCGTAGATCCAGCCCCAGATGACGGCCTCGACCACGCCCGGCAGCGCCCAGGGCAGCACGACCAGGGCGAGGACGACGCCGCGCCAGCGCGAGCGGCGCTGCAGCACCAGGGCGATGACCAGGCCGAACAGCGTCGACAGGCCGACGCCGACGACGATGTAGAGCGCAGTGTTGACGGCGCTCTGGCGCACGAACGGGTTGTGGATCAGGGCGCGGAAGTTGGCGAGGCCGGCGAAGCGCGTCGGCGGGTTCACGGGGTCGACCGTGAAGAACGCCTGGACGGTGGTGACGATCGTCGGGTAGAGCGCCAGCGCGCCGATGAACAGGACGAGCGGCGAGAGGAGGATGTAGGGCAGGAAGCGGCCGCGCCTGCGCGGCCGCTTCCTGCCCGTCTGCGTCCTCTCGCCGCTCATCACGCGGCGCCCCCACGACGCCCACCGGCGCCGGTCACCGCGACCTCGGTCGTGGCGGCGCCGCCCATTGTCCCTACTGGCTCGCCTTGAGCTGGTCGACCTCGGTGGCGATGTTGCTCACCGCCTGCTGCACCGTCTCGGCGCCCGCGGCGGCCTGATGGACGTTGGTGTAGACCGCGTTGCTGAACTGCGAGTACCAGGGCGGCGCCCCGGGGCCGGGGAACTCGGCACGCGACGTCTTGAGCAGCGTCATCAGCTCACTCGCGCCCGAGACCTTGTTGCCCTGGGCCAGCAGCTGCAGGCTGCTCACCCGGGCCGGCAACGGGAAGCCCGAGATCACGTCGGACGCGCCGTTGAGGCCGGCCCAGATCGCCTGCTGCTGCGTGTCGGTGAACCACTTGATGAAGGCCAGGGCGCCGGCCACGTTCTTGGCGGTCGCCGGGATGCCGATGCCGTCCGGGTTGGCCAGGTTGGGGGCCGGGCCGGAGACGCCGGGCGTCGGGATGTACTGCACCTGGCCGACCACCTTGGAGCTGCTCGGCACGTCGTAGATCGAGCCGACGGTGCCGGCGTAGTCGGAGAAGACGCTGGCCACGCGGCCCTGGGCCATGTCCGAGGTGAACGCCTGGTAGTCGGCCATGCCGATGTTGGCCTTGGGCACGAGCCCGGACTTGTAGGCGTTGACCATCCACTCGAGCGCCTTGTAGCCGGCCGAGCCCGGCGAGATGAACTGCGGCGTGTAGCTCGCGTCGAGCACCTGACCGCCATAGGCCGCGGTGAGCTGGTACCAGTAGGTCGACAGGCCCTCGGCCGCGGCGAACGGGATGTCGAGCGGGTTCGGCACCGTCCCCTTGGCCATGATCTTGTTGAGCGCGTTCGTGTAGTCGGTGAGGGTCGCGGGCGTGCCCGTCACGCCGGCCGCCTTGGCGATCTTCGTGTTGAGCGTCGTGACCGTGAACGACGAATCGAACGGCAGCGCCAGTTGCTGGCCGTTCGATGCGAAGGTGTCGATCTGCGGCATGTCGGCCTTGAGCGCCGCGGCGTCGAAGTACGGGTTCAACGGCGTGAACCACTTGGTCTTGTAGTACTGGCCGACCTTCGACCAGTCGACGTCGGTGAGGTCGGCGAAGTAGGTGTTCGACATCGCCGCCGCCGCGATCTTGGTCTGCAGGTTGTCCCAGCCGATCTCGACCCAGTTGACCTTGACGCCGGTCTGCGCAGTGAACTGGTCGAGCACCGATTTGGGTGGTGCCGGATAGTGATAGACGACGGTGATCGAGCTGCCAGGGGTCGGCGAGGGCAAGACGCCGGGACTGCCGCTCGCCGTGGCACTCGGACTGCTGCTACTGCTCCCGCACGCGGCGACGACCAGCGCCAGGGCGGCCAGCACGACCAAGGCAAGCAGCACCGGCGCCGCCCTGCGCCCCTTCGAGTGCAACGATGTGGGTGTCATGTCTGCCTCCTTGGTGGTCATGAGGATAAGTCCTGGTCCTCGTCGCGCCGCTCGTTCCTGCCCTCGGGCCAGCCCTCGCCCTTCGGCGGGAGGATCACGGATCTGCTGAGATGGCGGGGATTGTCCGGGTCGAGCCCCTTGCTCTCTGCCAGCGCGACGGCCAGCCGCTGCGCCCCGTGTGCCAGCCATACCAATCCCCCCCAAACTCCTCGCAATCGCTTGTTTAATACCCTACACCCCAGCGCGAGTTGAGTCCGTTGGAGTTGGAGTTCACCCGTTTTCGCGGACGGTTTTGGACCGGCAATGCTAGCCCCTCATGAGGTCGCGCCGTAGCGGCGGCCAGCTCGTAGTCAATCGGGCTCAGTCGGGCCAGAGGTCTTCATCCGGGAGTAGGTCCACTGTGGCGGACCTGCTGGAGGTCTTGTTCTTGTGTCCAGACAGGAGAAATGTGCCATTTGCAGGCACTTTCGCAATGCCGCCGACGCAGAGCCGACGCAGCGTGGGGACGGCAGGTTGGATCGTTTGCTGGAGGTTCCCGTGACGTGTCCAGCCGTCAGAAAGCCCTGATTTGCAGCGGCTTTTGTCGTCTCGCCGACGCCGTGCTGACGCGTGCTGCGGCGAAGACCTCCCGCAGCTACGCGAGGAGCCGACGCCATCAGAGGCCGTAGAGCGCTAGTGAGCGTGCGTGATCTACTGAAATACGGGCTATCAAACCCAAGGGGGTCTCAGGCTGCCGGTCCGGTCCGACTGCCACAACGACACTTAGACTCCACCGCGATGATCTGGGCTGAACATACAAGGGGGCAGGTCACTGTCTCCACACCAGACAGCCGAGTCCTCTCTCTCGCTTCGCCAGCATGCCCGGTTGAGAGGTGTGCTACCGGAAAAGCTTGCCCAGCCCGCGCCCGGTGAGCTTGCCGACGGCCCGGCGGGCGACGCGCCTGCCGACCTTGCCCTTCTGCACGGCGTTCACGTCGCCCAAGATGCGCGCGAGCTTGTAGAGAAAACCCCGGTAGGTGTTGATGCTCATGCCGCCCCCCTTCGCTTGGGCGCAATCCTACATCGCCGTCGAGACGGATGAGCGGCGATCGCCGAGGAGCCTTCGGGTGAGTGGCGGCGCTCGTCCTAGCGCGCTCGGAACGCTTTCTCGACTGCTCATCGGCCGCTTGCTCCGCGAAGCCGGGGCGTCCGCTATTGCGCAGCGGCACAGGCGAACGACTGAACCGTGCGCAGTGAATCGGGCTGCAGGGGACAAACCACGCGCGTACACTCAAGATCGAGGAGTTGCGCTAAGACGAGCTGCGCAGCGTGTCCGTCGAGGCCGCCAACGCCGGTGACCTCGACTTGCTGCTGGAGCCGCCAGTAGCGCGCGGCATCGCCGACGCAGTCCGGCGAATGGGCACAAGCATTTGGCCACGCCTGGCGAGCCGCTGCCGGCGGCGGCGGAGCGCGAGGAGATCGGGGGCGGCAGCTGCCGGCTCGAAACCTAGAGGAGGAGGGGACATGGCGTCGCTGGACCAAGTTCCGCGCGAAGCGATCGACTGGGGGCCGACCATCGAGGAAGCCGCCTGCCGCGACGGTTGTCGCACGTGCCTCGACTTCTGTCAGAACGGCGTCTACGCCTGGGTCGACGGCAAGACGTGCGTGGTGCAGCGCACCGCGTGCATCGTCGGCTGCTCACATTGCGCGAGCCTCTGCAAGAGCGGCGCTATCGCGTTTCCGTCGCTCGAGGACCTACGCAAAGCCCACCCCCGCACGTAAGTAGGCTGTGCGCCGGCGGAGTGAAGCCGCTGGCGATGTCGCCCGCACGTGCGTCTGAGATGCGCCCCAGTCGAGCCGACGGTCGGCGCGCGCGCCGCAATCACAAGTGCAATCCAACCACACAATGATGCACCCACCGCTCCAAAAAGGCGAACGTCCGCGTCCGCAGCGTCGGCCTGGCGCCGCTCACGGCCCGCCCCCGGCATCGGCGTCGCGCGTTGTCGGCGCCACGGCTGCCGCCGCGCGATCGCCGGCGGGCGCGGGCGACGACGCCGGCGCATCGCGGTTGAGCCGCCGGTACAGACCGCGCAGGCGCTTGTGGATCTCGAGGAAAGCGGCGAAGCGCTCGTCGTAGACGCCGCGGTTTGCCGCCTGTGGCTCGAACACCTCCTCGATGCCCACCAGGCCGGGCAGGTCGGAGAAGGCGATCTCGCCGAGGCCGGCCGCCGCGATCCAGGCCGCACCCCTGGCGTTGGCCTGGATCGCGTCGCGCACCTGGCGCACCTCGACGCCCAGCGTGTCGGCGAAGATCTGGCTCCAGACCGCCGACTGGCCGCCGCCGCCGGCCAGGTTGATGGCGGTCACCGGACGCCCGAGGAACTTCTCGACCGGCTTTATGAGCCAGCGCGTGTTCAGAGCGACGCCCTCGAGGAAGGCGCGCACGATGTCCTCGCGCGTGGTGTCGAGCGAGAGGTTGTAGAGGCCGGCGCGCAGAGCGCGGTCGTCGACCGGGGCGCGCTCGCCGTAGATCCAGGGCGTGTAGATCACGCCGTTGCTGCCGGCCGGCACCCGCTCGGCCATGCGGTCGAAGATCTTGAAGACGTCGGGCACGCGCTCCTCGGTGAGCAGCTCGTCGCGATGGTAGAGGACGTTGTCGCGCAGAAAGGTGAGGTTGCCGCCGGCGGTCGCCTGCAGGGCCGTCAGCAGCCAGCGACCGGGCACGGCGCAGGGCACCGAAGCGATGCCCGTGAAGATGTCGGTCTTCTTGAACGGCACGTGGGTGGCCAGCCACGACGACGTGCCGATGTAGAGGTGCGTGGCGAAGTCGTCGACGGCGCCCGAACCGATGGCGGCGGCGGTGTTGTCGATGGCGCCGGCGACCACCGGGGTGGTCGCCGGCAGTCCCAACGCCGCCGCCGCCTCGCCGGTGAGCGGGCCCAGCACCTCGGTGCACTTGACGATCTCGGGCAGCTTGTCGGCCGCGATGCCGCAGTCGCGCACGAGGCCGTCGTGGTAACGGATGCGGTCGGGGTGGCGGTTGTCGGTCAGCCACGAGGTGAGGATCGAGTCGTAGGTGGCGACGAACCGGCCGGTCAAGCGCAGGTTCAGGTAGTCGAGCACGTTCAGGAACTTGTAGGTGCGCTCGTAGACCTCGGGGAACGCGTCACGGACGAGCAGCATGTGGGCCGCCGGATCCTTGCCCGTCGGCGAGGGCATGCCGCCGGTTAGGCGGATCCAGCGCCGGATGCGCGCCACGCTGAAGCCGGAGTAGTTGACGGCGCCGCGGAACTGGCGCGCCAGCGCCGGCGCGCCGCGCATGTCCATCCAGACGATGGCGTCCATGAGCGGCCGACCCTCGCGGTCGACCGGCACCGTGCCCTCGCCCTGTGTCGAGCAACAGACGGCGGCGACCTCGCGGGCGGCGGCCGGGCGGCTGCGCAGCAGCCGCCCGGCCGCCGCCACAAGACCCTCCCACCAGTCGTTCGGGCGCTGCTCGGCGCCGCCGTCGGGCACCACGTGCAAGGCGACCGGCTCGCTCTCCCAGCCGGCCACGCGGCCTTCGACTGTGATCAGCGCGACCTTGACGCCGGAGGTGCCGAGGTCGACGGCGAGAACGTACCTGCTCACCGGGTCCACAAGCTGCGCCCCGCCTGAGTCACGAGGCTGCCCTTCCGTTCGCCGAGCGTCGCCGGGGCCATGAGCGCAGCATAGCACCCTCTTCTAGGCTTGAGCGGAGGACAGGCAAAGCCCACGAGGAGGAGATCATGAGCGCCATCGCGGCGTCACCGGCACAGCCTCGACCGCGATCGTCGGCAGCAGCAGGGTCCGGGTGGTCCGCCGCCTGTCAGGCTCCTTCGACGCTGCTGAGCACTCTCTCGAAGCGCTCGAGCGCGTCGTCGATCACCTCGTCTGAGTCGGCCATCGACGTGTACATGCGCGAACCGGCCAGCGTGATCAGGCCGTTGGCCATGTAGGCCGCGCCCATCTCCTCCATCATGTGCTTGCGCGGCTTCATGCCCTTGATGAACCGCACCGGGTTGTGCAGGTCGAGCAGCATCACGCCCGAGGTCTCCAGGTGGACGATCGAGCCCTGGTTGAAGGCCACGTAGGGCAAGCCGCGACGCGTGATGATGTCGCACAGGCCCTTGGTGAGACGGTCACCGGCGCGGCCGGCCAGGACCGGCGCGTTGGTGCGTTCCATCTCGAGCAGGGCGAAGTAGCCGGCCGCGCACGACAGCGGGTTGGCGCTCAAGGTCCCACCCACGTAGGCGCGCTCGCCGCTCTTGCCGCCGATCCCCGACGCGAAGCTCATCATCACGTCGCTGCGCCCGCCGACCCCGCCGGCCATGGGGTAGCCGCCGCTGATGCACTTGCCGAACACGGTCAGGTCGGGCTTGACGCCGAAGTAGCCCTGGGCGCCGCCGAGGCCGAGCCGAAAGCCGGTGACGACCTCGTCGAAGATGAGCAGCGCGCCGAACTTGTCGCAGAGCTCGCGCACCCGTGCGTTGAACTCGAAGGGCACCGGCCGCGTGCCGCTCTCGGGCCCGATCGGCTCGACGATCACGGCCGCCGTGCCGCCCAGCAGCCTGTTCTCGGTCAGCTTGCGGCGCAGCGCCTTGAGGTCGTTCGGATACACCTCGCGCGTGCGGCTGGTGGCCCCCATGGGGATGCCCTTGGCCTCGAAGCGCCACGTGCCCGGCACGTGCAGGCCGTAGACCATCTGGTCGCTCCAGCCGTGGTAGGCGCCGCCGATCTTGATCACGTACTTCTTGCCGGTGTGCGTACGCGCGCCCCGGATGGCGGCCATGACGGCCTCGGTGCCCGAGCCCAGCATGCGGAACATCTCGATCGACGGCATCAACCGGTTGACGAGCACGGCCAGCTTGAGCTCGTACTCGTGGAACAGCCCCGTGACCGGCCCGCAGTCGTGCAGCAGCTCGACGACCTGGTCGCGCACCGGCGCGTAGTTGTTGCCCAGGACGGTGGGCCCGCCGGCCTGCAGAAAGTCGATGTAGCGGTTGCCGTCGGCGTCCCACAAGTAGGCGCCGTCGGCCTTTTCGATGGCGATCGGGAACGGGTAGTTGAACGCGAGGTTGTGCTGCACGCCGCCGGGGATGTACTCCCTGGCCTCGGCGGTGAGCGCCTTGGAGCGCGCGCACTTCGTCTCGAAGTAGTCGAGGTACTGCTTCATGACCGCCGGCTTGACCTTGCGCAGCGGCTGGCTCACGAGCCGCTCCAGGCCGGCGTAGACAGCCGCGACGTCGGGGTACTTGCTGATCGCGTAGCGCTGGTCCGCGGGCGCGCCGGACGGCGTGCCGGAGGTGGCGGCTGCGGCCTCGGCGCCGGGGGCGGCGGGCGGGGCAGCGGCGGTCGTGCGGGCGGCCTCGACCTCGCGCGCCGCCTCGGCCTCCTGCTTTGCCAGCTTCTTCTCGTCGGCGCGCAGCTTGCTGAAGGCGATCTCGCGGATGGGCAGCGGGATGGTGGCGGCCTTCTCGCCGGCGAGCAGCGTCAGCAGGTAGTCGAGCGCCACCTTCTCGAGCAGGGCCATGTTGTGGATGGCGCGCTCGGTGTCGCCGCCGAGCACGAGCACGCCGTGGTTGGCCAGGATGTAAGCGTTGTCGCCGCTCTTGAGCTTGGCCTTGACGCGGCTCTTCAGAAACGACGTGCCCGACGGCGCGTAGCGCACGATCTCGACGCCGCGACCCAGGTAGCGCACCTGCTCGTCGAAGAGCGCCGGTATGGGCTTGTCGATCAGCGCCAGCGCGCTGGCGTAGGGCTGGTGGGTGTGGATGATGGCGTTCACGTCGGGGCGCTGCTGGTAGACCGCGGCGTGCATGCCGGCTTCGATCGAGGCCTTCATCGTGCCGGCGACACGGCGCAGGTCGCGGTCGAGCACGCAGATATCGTCGGTCTGCATCTTGGCGTAGTCGTAGTTCGAGGGCGTGATGGCGAACAGCTCGCGGCCCGGCACGCGCACCGAGACGTTGCCCTCGGTGGCCTTGAGATAACCGCGCTCGAGCAGTGTGCGGCAGATCGAGACGACGAGCTCCTTGGACGAGTCGTACTGGCCCATCGGCGATCCTTTCGCAGTCGGTTGAGGAGTGGTTGGCTGCGGCCGGCGAGCCGGACGAGTGGCACGTCCTTCTCGCGCTTGTCAGAACGACAGCCGCGCTGTCCGCGCTGCTCCTTGTGCCATTCTTTCGCTCGTGCGGACATGAGTCTAGCAGGCTCACGCCTGCGAGCCTACGACCTTGCCCGTCCCGGTACACCGCTGCGACACCATACCAACGTCGCAGAACCCACCACTACTTCAACCGGTTGTTGGAGGTCTTCATGACGTGTCCGCTCTGAAAGAGGAGACCCGATGCAGCAGAATCGCTGCTCCCCCCGGCGCGTTGCCGACCGGACACGTCCGAACCCAGTTGGGGCGCTGTCACGCGAACTGGACCAACGAATGGAGGCGGGTCAGTATGTTCCTTCGTCACCTTGTCTGGGAAGAAGGCGCTCGGTAGTGCCTGGCGAACCTGACGGCACTGCTGAAGATCACCGAACGAGGGACCCAGTCGCCGTGCAGAGATCACCGAAACCACCCTTCGAGTCCGCCGCCCTCACGCGCCACCCGACGAGCATGTGGAGCGATCTCGCAAGGCGCGCCGAACGCAGACGCCGTGGCGCGCCCAGCTTCGCGCGGGGCCGACCTGGCCGGCGCGTGCTGGCGGCCGCTGCGGCGACGCTGTGCCTGAGCCTGATCGGCAGTGCGTGCGCCGGCAGTACGGGGCAACGCACGTCCGCAAGCCCCACGCCGGTCATGCCTCTCACCGGGCTCTCGATCACACCGGCCAGCGGCACCCGCAGCGTCAAGCCGCAGAAGGGCATCATGGTCAAGGTACTCGGCGGCAAGATCGTCGACGTCACCGTTGACACACGCGGCGAACCCGTCACCGGCATCCTCGACTCCGCTGCCACCACCTGGCACAGCCGCTGGACGCTCGATACCGCCACGCGCTACACGGTCCGCGCCACAGCGCTCGACGCAGCGGGCAAGACAGTCACGGTAACGAGCACGTTTCGCACGCTCACTCCGCGCCGGACGTTCACCACGCAGATCTTCGAGGGTCACGACCTGACCTACGGCGTTGGCATGCCCATCATCCTCAAGTTCAGTCGGCCCATCAGCGATCGCCGGGCGGTGGAGCGCTCGCTTAGGCTGTGGACCTCAAGGCGGGTGGTTGGGGCCTGGTACTGGGACGGGGATGCAACCCTCTACTTTCGACCGCGATGGTACTGGCCGGCGCACACCAGAGTTCGCTTCGTCGCGCACCTGAACGGCGTCGAGGGGGCGCCCGGCGTCTACGGCACGCACACCCTCCGGCAGAGCTTCGTCATAGGAGACTCGCTGATCGCCGTGGCGAGCACGCCTACCCACCACGTGCGCATCTACCTGAACAGGCACCTGTTCGCCGACTGGCCGATCAGCACCGGCCGGCCCGGAGACGACACCCCCAACGGGACCTACCTCACGATCGACAAGGAGAACCCCGCCGACATGAAGGGGCCGGGCTACAACATCGAGGTGCCGTGGTCGGTGAGGTTCACCTGGAGCGGTGACTACCTGCACGACGCCTACTGGTCGGTGGGCGAACAGGGGTTTACCAACGTAAGCCACGGCTGCGTGAACCTCTCTCCCGCACACGCCAAGACCTACTACCGGCTTGCTGTCCCCGGAGACCCCGTGACGATCAGCGGAAGCCCGCGCGGCGGGACCTGGGACAACGGCTGGACCGTGTGGTTTCTGTCCTGGCGCGAGCTCCTGCGCGGGAGCGCGCTGCATGAGGCGGTGCGGGCAGGGCCGAAGGGAAGCACATTCGTTGACCCTGCATCGCTTCGACCGTCGAGGGCCAAGCCGCCGCTCAGCGCGCCTCGACCGAGGAACGCCGCCCCAACGTAAACGATTGACTGGACGCCACCGCAGGCCGAGCCCTTCTTCTCGTTCTGGGACCGCCATCAGCGCATCTGGTGAGGAAGAGCAGGACCCGACGTCGCCCACGCGAGAACCGGCCCTCCCACCAACACAGGAAGTGGACCACTGAATGGGGACAGGTCAGTAGCCGCCCATGCCCTCGATCCCGTATCCGCCAAACCAGCCGAAGGGCTTCTGGGCGCCGTGAGCGGCGAATGCGAGACCGAGGACGAGACGGATGAGAAGCAGTCCGAATGAAGCCATGATGTGTTTCCTCCCAGTGTTCTTCTTAGAAGAACTTACTTCTGGTAAGCTGTCACTCGTGAAGAGTAAGCCCTATAACTTACGAAAGTCGCGTAGGTCACTCATGGTAAGTTCAGAGAACCACGACCCGCAGGTCTGTGAGGTCTTCCGTCAGGCGATCGAGCTGATCGGCCGGCGCTGGACCGGAGCGATCGTCTCGGTGATGCTCAAGGGAGCGACACGCTTCTGCGAGATCCGCGATGCGATTCCAGGCATCAGCGACCGCCTCATGAGCGAGCGCCTGAAGGAGCTCGAAAACAACGGCGTTGTCGTGCGCGAAGTCATCGATTCGCGCCCACCTCAGGTTTCCTATCGCCTGACCGAGAAGGGCGAGGCGTTGGGACCGGTACTCGACTCGGTGAGCGTGTGGGCTGCAGAGTGGTGAGGCGGAGAAGTGCACGTGTCTACGCCTGTGGCGCCTGACAGCAACCCAGAGAGCCCGAGCACACTCCAGCGCTGGTGGCTCGCGATCCGACCCAAGACACTGCCCGCAGCAGCTGCGGGCGTGATCGTTGGTACCGCGCTCGCGTGGAGAAACGGCGGCTTCTCCCTTGGGCCGGCCCTGGCCGCGCTGGGCGTGGCGCTGCTGCTCCAGATCGGCAGCAACCTCGCGAACGATGTCTACGACGACGAACGCGGAGCCGACACCACAGACAGGCTCGGCCCTGTGCGCGTGACCCAGTCGGGCCTGTTGAGCCGAGATCAGGTCAAGCGCGGCATGAAGATCGTGCTCGCTCTCGCGTTCGCGATAGGCATCTACCTGACCTTCGTGCGAGGTGTGATGGTGCTCGTCATCGGCGTTGCGGCGATCGTCGCTGCGGTCGCGTACACCGGCGGGCCCTACCCGCTCGGCCACCACGGCCTGGGGGAGGTGTTCGTCTTCCTGTTCTTCGGGCTGACTTCCGTGGTGGGAACCTACTGGGTGCAGACCGGAACCACGTCTGTGCTCGCCTGGCTCGTAGCGACGGCGATCGGGGCCATCATCACCGCCATCATCGTGGTGAACAACCTACGCGACATCGAACAGGATCGAGCCGCCAACAAGCGAACCGTCGCGGTGAGGATCGGTGCGCGCGCCACCAAGTTCGAGTACGGGACGCTCATGACGCTCCCCTACGCACTGCTCACGATCCTCGTAGTGATGCACGCGCTGCCGCTCGCTGCGCTTCTCACATGGCTTTCGCTGCCACTGGCGTTACGGGCAACGCATCGCGTGTTCGCGCAGACTGGCCGCTCGCTTAACGCCGCGCTCGCCGAGACGGGGCAGACGGCTCTCGTCTACAGTGTGCTCTTCGCTGTTGGTATGGTTCTCGCGCGCTGACGCGACGCCACGTCCCCGGCCTTGCCTTCCGGTCGCGTGTACGCAGAATGCCCCGCCTCAACCGAGGCGGGCATTCGTAATGTCGTTCTGGCGGAGAGGGGGGTTCGAACCCCCGAGCTGCGCCGTCAGGCGGAGCGCAATCGCGACGAGGGGACGCGCGACAGCCTCGCCGCTCTCGGTGTTTGCCGGCCGCTCATGGAGGGGGCGACGACGTGACGGATCGGCTACCACCTTCGCTGCCTGGGACTATCATGAGAAGCAGCATCACGATCACGGAGGAGCAATGCCACAAGGCGAACACAACAGCCGCCGGCGAGCGTCAGCCGACACGGCCAAGACGATCAAGTGCCGGGTCGACGAGACACTCGACTGCCGGTCCGAGGGCAACGGTGTCTACTTCGAGGTCGAGTCACTGGTCGCGGTCGACTTGCTCGTCTCGTTGGCCGAGCAGCTCGCGCCGAATCGGCTCGTCACCGTCCTTCAAAACTGGGCGGCCACGATGTGGGGTTGGAAGGCAGAGGTTCAGCCAGAGCACGAGTAACCCTCCGTGCGTGGGGGGTGGTCATTGATGGCCACCCTCCGCAACTGACCCGACCCCATTCATTGGTCCACTCTCTGCAACAGGTTGCGAGCCGATTCTCGCCTGAACGCCGGCCAGGCGCAGGCGGCGAGGACGGTGCCTAACCGGGCGGTCGGCGGCGGGAAGCTGGCCTCGGCTCAGCTGTCTCCACGGTAATCGCCTTGAGCCGGCAGCGAAGCAGTCCTACCCGCGAAGCCGATCCTGTTCCTGGAGCACACGCCTCTGAAGGGTGACAATCGCCTGGCCGGGATCACAAGACTGGCAGGGCAGGACAAGCCTAATGGCAACCCAGCGTGCTGCTGGAGGTTATGGAGTCTTGTGCTCGTCTCAGAAGAGGGCAATGAGCGGCGGGTTCTTGCCATGAGCCGACGAGACGTCGACACGGCAATGCGTTCTCGGCCCGGCTGGCGCTTCTTGGTGTCGCCGCCGGTCTCGCTGCGCTCCTTGTGCCCCGCCTCAAGGAGCGTAGACTGCGGAGGCTTGACGAGGGATCCCCCGCCACCGTGGACCACCTCCCCATGAACCACCCCCGCTGCAGGCGCGAGAACTCCCCGGCAGGAGGTGGGCTTTCGCTGCGCCGTGGATGCAAGGAGTGGGACAGAGACGTTGAGTGACCTCTCAGAAGAACGTCAGGCGAGCGAATCGCCGGAGCTGAGCATCGACGAGGTGCGCGATCTGGTCGCCGAGGGCCGCGAACAGGGCTACCTGACCAGCGATCGCATCGCCGACGCGCTTCAGGACGTCGAACTCACCCCCGACCAGATCGAGAACATCTTCATCCTCTTCAACGACCTCGGCATCGATATCGTCGAGGGCGACGAGCCGCTCTCCGGCGACGGCGCCGAGGCCAAGCCCGAAGAGGAGATCGTCCCCAAGCTCGACCTCTCGGTGAAGACGCCGAGCACCGACCCGGTGCGCATGTACCTCACCGAAATCGGCAAGGTGCCGCTGCTCACGGCCGAAGAAGAGGTGTCGCTCGCCAAGCGCATCGAGCGCCGCGACATGGAGGCCAAGCGCAAGCTGATCGAAGCCAACCTGCGCCTCGTCGTCTCGATCGCCAAGCGCTACGTGGTCCGCGGCATGCTGTTTCTCGACTTAATCCAGGAGGGCAACCTCGGCCTCATCCGCGCGGTCGAGAGGTTCGACTACCGCCGGGGATTCAAGTTCTCGACCTACGCTACCTGGTGGATCCGCCAGGCGATCACCCGCGCTATCGCCGACCAGGCGCGCACGATCCGCATCCCCGTGCATATGGTGGAGATGATCAACAGGCTGATCCGCGTGCAGCCCCAGCTCCTCCAGGACATCGGGCGCGAGCCCACGCCCGAAGAGATCGCCGCCGAGATGGGCACCACGCCGCAAAAGGTGCGCGAGATCTTGAAGATCAGCCAAGAGCCGGTGAGCCTCGAGACGCCGATCGGCGAAGAAGAGGACTTGCAGCTCGGCGATTTCATCGAAGACGAAGACGCGACGATGCCGGTCGAGGCCGTCAGCGAGATCATGCAGAAGGAGGAGCTCAACCAGGTGCTGAGCACCTTCACCCACCGGGAGCGCAAGGTGGTCGAGCTGCGCTTCGGCCTCAAGGGCGAGCACCCGCGCACCCTCGCAGAGGTCGGCCAGAAGTTCGGCGTCACGCGCGAGCGCATCAGGCAGATCGAGGCCAAGACGCTCGTCAAGCTCACGAGCTGCCGCGACACGCAGCGCTTGAGGAATCTCCTATACTAGCGTAGCCAAAGGACGAGCATGAAGATCCGCCTCATCGAACCCGAGCCGCCGAGCCTCCACATGTGGTCGTACTCGCGCTACCCACGTCTCGGGTTGCCCATGATCGGCGCGGCCCTAGCGGCGGCCGGCCACGACGTCCTCATCTACTGCCCGCAGATGGCGCCGATCGACATGGCCGACGTCCGTGGGGCGGAGCTAGTGGGCCTCTCGACCACCACCTCCACCGCTCCGGCCGCCTACGAGATCGCCGACGAGTTGCGCGCTCGCCGCATCCCCACCGTGATCGGCGGGTCACACGTCACGTTCATGGCCAACGAGGCGCTCGAGCACGCCGACTTCGTGGCGCGCGGCGAGGGCGGCGAGGCGCTCGTGCTCGAGCTCGTCGAGGCCCTTCGGGGCCGGCGCGAGCTCGAAACGATTCGCGGGCTCTCATTTACCCGAGACGGCCGACCTGTGCACAACGAGCCGCGCGAGCGCTGCCGAAACCTCGACGAGCTGCCCGTGCCCGACCTCTCGCTGATCGTGGGCTCCGAGAAGCTCAAGTCGACACCCATCATGACGAGCTTGGGCTGCCCCTTCGCCTGCAACTTCTGCTCGGTCACGGCGATGTTCGGGCGTAGATACCGCTATCGCAGCCCCGAGCACGTCATCGCCGAGCTCGAAGCGAAGCGGCCGCGGCGCATCTTCTTCTACGACGATAATTTCGCCGCCGACAAGCGGCGCCTCAAGACGCTGTTGGGTCTGATGATCGAGCGCAATCTGGTGGTGCCCTGGTCGGCCCAGGTGCGCACCGACGTGGCAGACGACGCCGAGCTCCTCATTCTCATGCGGCGCTCAGGTTGCCAGCGCCTCAGCCTCGGCCTCGAGTCGGTCAACCAGGCGACCCTCGACGGCTACAAGAAGGCACAGAGCGTGGACGACATCGCTCGCGCCATCGACACGCTGCACGACTGCGGCATCAAGTGCCACGGCATGTTCGTGCTGGGCGCCGACAGCGACACCGTGGACACCGTACGCGACACCCTGGAGTTCGCCCTCGAGCATCGCATCGACTCGCTGATGCTGAACATCCTCACACCGGGGCCGGGCACGGGGCAGCTCGCCGATATGAACGCCGAGGGGCGCATCTTCGACAGGCATTGGCAGCTCTACGACGGACAGCACGTAGTCTTCACCCCGCGACAGATGACGCCGCATGAGTTGCAGGCGGCGGTGTTACGTGCCTACGCGCGCTTCTACTCCGTGCGCCAGTGGCTCAAGTACTTCTTCACCTTCCGCTACGCCAAGCTTCTCGTCCACAGCTGGGGCTGGTGGTACGCGCGCAGCTGGCCGAGGGACAAGTGCAACCGCGCTTACCTGAAGAGGCTTCCACACCTACAGCTAGTCGCCGCCCGCCCCCTGCAGGCTGCTCCCCACCATTAAGTGGTGGTGCTCCTCACAAGTAGCTCGCCGCAAGCCAGCCTTGCGGGATCACCGAGTTCGCGCAGAGCTCGAGCGAACTAGGCGGTCGCCCTAGACGAGCCAGGCTTGAAGGGCACAGAAACTCCCGCTTCGCTCACGCTGCCAGGTCGTACTCATGGATCAGCCCGCCAAAGACGTCTCGCCGTCGTACTGGCGCGGTCGAGGTGAATACGACAGGCTCCCTCCCTTCGCCATGCGGCACTCGCAGGCTGAGCCCGCGGTGGGGCCGCTGGCGATTGTCGTGGCCGACGTACTCGCGCAGCACCTTCTCAAGGTGGCGACGACCCCAGATGAGCGTCCAGTCTAGGCACTCGTTGCGGACGCTGCGCACCCAGCGTTCGGCAAAGGCGTTCGCCTTGGGAGCCTGGATCGGCGTGCGAATCACTCTGATCCCCTCGCGGTGAACACCTGATCGCAGCTGGCGACGTACTTGCAGTCCCGGTCTCTTAAGCAAGAATCGAAACGTTCGACCCTCATCGGCAAGGTCGCAGGAGAGGTTTCTCGCCGGCTGAGTGACCGAGGCCGCGTTGGTGTTTCCGAGTCACGCCGAGGATGAGGATCCGTCGGTGAGGCGACCGCGATCGCAAAGACCACGGAGAAGGTGCGCAGAAAGCGGCTGTCCACGGTGAAGAAGTCAAAGGCCAAGGATGCCCTGCGCCTCGGCTCTGATGAACTTTAGACCAGGTCGGTCGCTTGCGGCGCGGCGCCGGGCGTAAGGCCCTGGCGGCGCGCCAGCGTGCGGATCGTGGTCGCCAACACGCTGCTGCCCAGCTTGCCGAGCGCTCCGCGAATGCGCCGGCACCCCGATCGCGGATTCTCCCTGGCCAGGCGCAGCACCAACACGGCGACCTCTGCCTTGAGCGCTGGACGGCCCCCACGGGCGACCCGCCGGAAGGTCCACTTGCGGCGCCCGAGCTCCCAGTGCCAGCGCGAAAGAGTGGACGGGGTGACGAGAAACGTGTGCCCGGCGCCGCGGGGAAGAACCCGGCTGGCGGCGGCGAGGAGAAGACGATCGCGCCGCCTGAGTCTCGGCCGAGCGGTCTGACGATGCAGGACCTCCAACTGGTCGCCTAAGACGAGGATCTCGACGTCCTTGCAGCGGTCGGGCGGTCGGCGCGCCGACCGCCCGACCAGTCAGCCTACGAAGAGCGCGGTAGAGCAACGCGAATAGCGCCGGCGAATCCCTTCTTGGGAGTGTCAGGAGACCTGAAGGAAACGCTTGCTCAGCGCGGCTGTCCAGAGTTTCTGTGCCCTTCAAGGCCGTCGGTCACCTTGGTGAGCGCGATGAGCGGCGTGTCCTCGATTGCCTCGAGTACGTTGCAGAAGTGGGTCATCGCCCTCGCCCTTTCGTTGCCGTGGGTCGGCCTGTGAATGCGCGAGCGCCACCGGCTCGCACGCCATTGCTGACTATTCTTACCAGATTTGTCAAGAACCGTCTTAGGGCGACCGTGCCGTGAGGTCAAACGTCCGGTTCGGCGAGGCGATGTGACGGTGCGGTGCGCTCGCCCCTACAGCCGCGTCGCGCCGAAGTAGTCGTAGCCGATGGGGTCGTAGCGGACCACGCCGCCCGTGTAGGGCGCATCGATCATCGTCCCGCCGCCCGCGTAAATGCCGACGTGGTGGAGCCCCGCCGCTGACAGTCCGAAGAACACCAGGTCGCCGGGCTGCAGCTGCGAGCGCGACACGTGTGTGCCGTAGTTGTACTGGGCGGCGGCGAAATGCGGCAGCGAGACGCCGAGTTGTGCGTACACGTACATGGTCAGGCCTGAGCAGTCGAAGCCGTTGGGCGTGGCGCCGCCCCAGAGATACGGAACGCCGAGATACTTGCGGGCGATGGCGACGGCGCCGCCTGCCGCGTTTCCGGAGCCGGGGCCGGGGACGCTCCCTCCGAAGCCGGACGTTGGGGGCGCGGGCGGCGACGCCGCTTGCGCGGCGAGAGCCCGCGTCGCCGCCGCTTGCGCGGCGAGAGCCCGCGTCGCCGCCGCTTGCGCGGCGAGAGCCCGCGCCTTCGCCGCCGCTTCCTGCTGCGCTTCGAGGCGTTGGATCTCGCCTTCCACGCCCTTCAGCATCTGCTTGCGTTCCTGCAGCGCTGCCAGGATCTCCGACTTCTGCTGGCTCCGCTGCGCGACGAGCTTCCTGGCCGCCGTTCGGTCCGCCTTCAACGCCGCGCTTTTGGCGACGACCCCGCGCTCATAGCCCTGCACCGAGGCGACGAGGCTGGCGTTCTGCTCGCCCAGACGACTCATCATCGTCATCTGTGTCACGAGCGCGTCGAAACTGGCGGTCGAGACCAGCATGTCGAGGCTGTCGGCCTCGGGCTGCTTGTAGATCGCAACGACGCGGTAGGCAAGCTGCCATCTGGCCAGCTCGAGGTTGAAGCGCGTGATCGCCAGCTGCCGCCGGTTTGCGCGGATGGCAGCTTGCACGCGGGAGAGCCTGTCCGTCGCCGCGTTGTAGTGCTCGACGATGACCTCGGTGCGGACGTTGAGCGCCATGACCTGGCGCTGGATCTGCCGAGCCTGTGCCCTCTTGGAGGCAAGGGGCGACCCCAAGGCGGCAGCCGGGACGAGGAAGGTCGCTGCGAGGACGAGGAGCGGGACGACGACGCACCAGAGTCGGCATCGTTCGCCGTGCCGCCGATCGCCGTCCGAGGAGTAACTGCGCGTGGCACCGATGATGGTCACCCTCCTGATCGTCGTGTCGGGCCTTCGGCGCATGGCAGCGCCAGAGGCTATGCGGGCAGCGTGAAGATGTCAAGAAGGAGGAAGAGGGGCGGGTCGGGTGACCCGTCGGTGGGCGTCAGCTGCGCCTGCGGGGGCCCGGTCCCGTGCCCACCTCGCGGCCGATCTCGCCTCGATGCGGCCCTGCAGGCAGCCGCGGCACAGCTCGGCGGTCTCATTGTGCTGTCGGCGGACAGAAAGCCGGCGAGGTGCAGGTGTTCTCGCGAGCAGTCCGACGCGATGCCGTCGCTACGGCCGGCTCATGAGGGGCTAGCCGTTACTAGCCGAGAACTGGCCACTGAAGCAGGACAACTCCATCTCCAACGCCAGGCACTCTCCGCGGCGTGTCGTCGCGACTCCTCGGCGACAGTGCAGACTAGGGCTTGTGGTTCACGACGTGGGAGCTCGGCGCCGTTGGCGCCCTCGGCTGCGACGACGTGCGGGCGGTCACTCAAGCGGCGGTCATGGCCCTTCGCTCGTGAGCCACCTCAGGCCAGCACGTGTGCCTTGATCAGGTTCGTCTTGCCGGCCTGGTTCGTCTGCAGGCCGGCGGTCACGACTACGACCTGACCGCGCTCGGCGAAGCCGCCTGCGAGGACTAGGTCGTTGGCTTCGCGCACGACCTCCTCGAAACTGCCCCGGTGCAACCCCAGCAGAGGAACGACACCCCGGGACAGGGCGAGCTGGTTGACAACGCGCCGGTTGGGACTGATGGCGATGATCGGCCGTGAGGGCAGATGGCGGGCGACGGCGCGCGCCGTGGCGCCGCTGTAGGTGGCACTGACGATGGCGCGGGCGCCGACGCGCTCTGCAACCTCGCAGGCCCCAAAACTGATAGCGTTGGAGACACCGGTGAGGCCGGCATTCCAGGGCTGCGCGGCGCGGCCCTCGCGCTCGATCTCGGCCTCCACCGCACAGGCGATCTCTGCCATGGTGCGCACAGCCTCCACGGGGTAGGCGCCGATCGCCGTCTCGCCGGAGAGCATGACGGCACTGGTCGCGTCGTAGATGGCGTTGGCGACGTCGCTCGCCTCGGCGCGCGTCGGCCGCGGCGAGCCGACCATCGACTGCAGCATCTGGGTGGCGGTGATCACCGGCTTGCCGGCGACGTTGGCGGCGTGGATGAGGCGCTTCTGCCAGATCGGCACCAGGGCCGCGTCGAGCTCCACCCCCAAGTCGCCGCGGGCCACCATCACCGCGTCGGCGGCAGCGATGATCTCGTCGCACGCGGCAAGCGCCTCCTTCTTCTCGATCTTGGCGACCACCAACTGATCGCCACCGGCCGCGGCGATGAGCTCCTTGAGCTTACGCACGTCGTCGGCAGAGCGCACGAACGAGAGGGCCACGTAGTCGACGTCTTGGCCGAGGCCCCACGCCAGCAGCTCGCGATCGTTGGCCGTGAGCGCGGCGATGGGCAGACGGGTGTCGGGCAGGTTCACGCCCTTACGCGACTCGATGAGGCCGTCGTTCAGCACCTCCAGCGTCACCGTGGGCGGCGTCACCGCAATCACCCGCAGGGCAACCGCGCCGTCATCGATCAGGACGAGCTCGCCGGCGGCGAAGTGCGGCAGCAGCTCGGGAAAGTTGACCGGAAGCTGGGCGCCCGACGAGTCACCGAGCACGACGCTCTCACCGGCCATGACCGTCAGCGGTCGGGGCAAGTCGCCGAGGCGCAGCTTGGGGCCCGGCAAGTCAATGAGGATTGCCACTGGCGCATCATGGCGAGCCGCGGCGCGGCGCACCGCGGCGATGGTGTCGCTGTGCTCAGGGGGGCTGCCGTGCGAAAGATTGACGCGCGCCACGTCCATGCCGGCCTCGATCAGCTGCTCGAGCACGTGCGTATCGCGCGAAGCGGGGCCCAGCGTGGCAACAATCTTCGTGCGTCGGTGGTCCCTATGCACGGGGAGCGCCTGCCCCTGCGAAACCTCGAACACTCGCCGTCCTTTGCCGTCGTCGCCGTTGTGCGGCATCAGTCTAGCAGGGCGAGAGTGTCTTCTCCCCCGGCAACCCCCAACGCCCTGGTGGGTGACGGCAGCATCACAAACAGGAGAGAGGGGTGGCTGTCACAGGTCTTGGAGTCGTGTGCTCTTCTCAGAAGAGGGCAATGAGCGGCGGGTTCTTGCCATGAGCCGACCAGACGCCGACACGGCAATGCGTTCTCGGCCCGGCTGGCGCTTCTTGGTGTCGCCGCCGGTCTGGCTGGGCTCCTTGTGCCCTGCCTCGAGGAGCGTAGACTGGATGGGCTTCACGAGGACTTCCGTCCGCCGCTGCGGTGTGGCTGCAAACCATGCGCTGCGAGATCCGCGAAGCCATCCGCCTCATCCCAGTAGAGGAGTAGAAGAAAAGACCTTGCGCGACATGCCAGAAGAACGCCAGTCAAGCGAATCGCCCGAGCTGAACATCGACGAGGTCAGGAAGCTGGTCGCCGAGGGTCGCGAGCAGGGGTACCTGACGAGCGACCACATCGCCGACGCTCTCCAGGACGTCGAGCTCACGACCGACCAGATCGACAACCTCCTGCTCCTCTTCAACGACCTCGGCATCGAGATAATCGAGGGCGACGAGTCGGTCGCCGGCCAGGAGGGCGGGACAGCGGCTGAA
>PKYG01000071.1 GCA_003132585.1 Actinomycetota bacterium | reverse complement strand
GCCCCTCCGTATGGGACAAGGGCGACCTCGAGAGGATCGGGTCGCTGCGCGTCGTCTCGATCACGGCGCTGCGCATCAACCCCGACGGCAGCATGCTGTACTCCACCGACATCCGGCGCACGCCGCAGTCTCAAGCGGGCGGTCCGTACTTCCCCAACTTCGCCACCGTCGCGCGCGACACACAAGGCAGACTGGTGATCACGAGTCTGGCGACCAGTCCGTGAGGTCGCGGTCGGAGAAGTGAGGCGGGAACGGGCGGGGCGCGGGCAGGCGCCCCGCCCGTTCCCGCCTACAGGCTCGCCACCCAGAGCGCCTCGTAGGCGACGACCGCGGCGAAGAACGCGGTGAGCGCTACGGCGGCAAGCAGCGCCGCGCGATGCCGCCGCAGTCGCCAGAGCAGCAAGGACCCCACGGTCACAACGCCCACTTTGAAGACGACCGCCGACAGCGTGCCGGCGCGGAAGAAGCGGTCCATCACGCGATTCGACTCGGTCGCGAAGCCCAACCACATCGCCCGCCGCGTGAGCAGCAGGTCGGCGATGTTCAGCACCCAGAGTTCGATCAGCAGCCAGGTCACGACCTGAGGCTGTGGGGCGCGGAGGCGCAGCCGGGGTCGAGGCGCGCCGCCCTTCACTGTGGGACCCGTACGGTCTCGATCCACGACGTGTTGTCATTGTCGGTGAGCAACATGGCGACGGTGTCGCCGCTGACGAGCACAGGATCCACCAGGCCCTGGTCGTTCGTGGCGATCACGAAAGGTCTGTCACCACTCAGACGCAAACCCACGACCAGAGTGGTCGGCCTGCTCCCGACCTGTTTGGTCCAGACGACGAGATCGCCGTCGATCGCTGGCATTCCCAATCCGCGCCCCGACGCGATGACGCGACGGGCGCCCGAGTCGAGATTCTGCGCCACGATCGTGTTTCTTGCCCCGACGTCCACGCCATTCACGTGCTTCGTCGCATACTGCGACCACACCAGCGTGCGACCCGACAGCGCTTGACTGGCCAGGTGCATGTTGCTGGCCGCCTTGAATGGTGTGATCGTCCACGTCTGTTGCGTCGAAAGGTCCCTCACGACGATCGCCAGGTAGGAGTGAGGATGAGGCCTACCCTGACTCCAGGCGACGAGATCACCCGCGATCACGGGCGCGCCCACTCCCACAGCGCCGTGGGCCGTCGTTCTGGTCGAGGCGACGACGAACTGCCTGCCCGTTGACAGATCCTCGCCGCGGATCTCGGCAACTGCTGAGCTGCCACCGACGTACGGCGCCCACACCATGGTTGTGGCGGACATCGCCGGCGCCCCCCAACCCCAGGCTCCTTCCAGGCCGGTGAGCCGGACGCGCCTTCGGGAGGCGAAGTCGTATGCATAGACGCTCAAGACCTGCGCGTCGCCGTCGCTCGTCGCTGTCACCCAGACGGCGTACCGGTCGGAGACACTGGGAGGCCACATCGACTGCTCGTTCTCGCCAACGCCGAGTAGCTTCGTCTTGCCGCTGCCCAGGTCCATCGTGATGACATTGCCCTGGGAGTCCCAGACGATGTGGTCGCCGGCAAGAGCCAGGGCGCTTGGGCCGCGCCCAGAGGCGTCGCGGACGGTCCAGCCCGTCGGCGTTCGCGTGACCTTTGGTCGCCACGTCGCGCGCGCTTGTTCGAACTGGTAGAGGATGGCGCCGAGCACGGCGCCGGCGACGAGCACAAGCACCGCGACAAGCGGTGCTCGTGGGTCGATGCGCCGGCGCCCGGCGGAGATCTCGATCAACGCGTCCTGCATAGGTGCACCAGGTCGGCATACACGCCGTAGGCGGTCTGCGGCACAAGCGCGCCGAGCTCCGCGACGAAGATGTCGCCCATCAGATCGGTGTGCAGGATGGCGCCGAGCGATTCGTCGCCGAGCGCAGCCAGCGGATGGTCGATAGTGAGCTCGCGGGCTTCGAGGCGGCCGCGCACGGGGCCGGCAGGCGTAGCTGGGCCAGCGGGCGTAGCCGAGCCGGCCTTGCCCTCATCGGCCGCTGCGCGCCACACCGTCGTCACGAGACGCAGGCGTTTGCCCTCCGCGCGCGCCTGCCGAATGCGCTCGAGCGGCACGTCGCTCAGGCTCTGCCGCTCGATGTCGGCCGGCGTGATCCGCGCGTCCATGGCGACGTTGGCCAGCGACGCCGCCTTGCAGGCGGCGTCCCAGCCGTCGATGTCGTGTGCGGGGTCGGCCTCGGCGTAGCCGTCGGCCTGGGCATGAGCGAGCGCGTCGGCGAAGCTCACGCCCTCGCTCATCGCGTCGATCATGAAGTTGGTCGTGCTATTGAAGACAGCCTCGAAGCCGAGCAGCCGGCAGTCGGGCAGGGCGAGCTCGAGCAGGCTGAACACCGGCAGGCCGTCCATGACGGTGCTCTCGAAGCGGATGCGGCGACCGGCATTGCGTGCGAGCTCGGCGATCCGTGCCCAGTTCCAGGCGATCGGCCCTTTGTTGGCTGTGACCACGTCCAGGCCGAGCGCGAAGGCGGTCTCGATGTGGGCGGTTGCCGCCGGAGCGCCGTGGCCCTCCATCACCGTTAGTTCGACGAGCACGTCGGCGTGCGCGGCGGCGAGCAAGTCGGCGGCCAGGCGCGGCGGGTCGGGGAGCGTTGGGCGGCCGGAAGCGGCGGCGACGGGGGCGTCGGCCGCCGAGACAGGCGTGCCGCTTGCCGGGCCGAGGCCGGCCGCCTCCAGTACCGCGCCGCCGCTCATCCCATCTGGCGCGAGCAGGCTGCCGTGGCGCGTGCCGACGGCAGTGACGAGCACGCGCAGGCCATGGCTGTCGGCGAGCGCGCTCTCCTGGCGCGCGAGCAGCGCGCAGAATTCGCGCGCCACGTTGCCGAAGCCGAGCAGGCACAGACGCACGGTGCGCAGGGAGCCCGGGTCAGGTGGGGTGGCGATGCCAGGAGATGCGTCGTGCATCGGTGAGTCGGGCGGTGCGGGCATCGGTGGGTCCGGCGAAGCGGGCATAGAGGGTCGCGATGTCTTGGACATGGACGGTCGCGTCATCGGGCGGTCAGTGGATCGCCTTGGCGATCTCGCCGACCGCGGCGATGACGCGCTCCACCTCCTCGGCGCTGTTGTAGGGCGCGAGGCCGACGCGCACGAGGCCGCCGCGCTCGAGCAGGCCGAGCTTGTCGACAAGGCGGAGCGCGAAGAAGTGGCCGTCCCACACGAAAAGTCCGCGCTCGCCGAGTGTGCGCGCCACCTCGGGCGCGGTGAAGCGGTCGAGCGTGAACGAGACGGTCGAAGTGCGGGGGCTGCCGGCGGGTGGGCCGTAAACTGTGACGCCGCGGATCTCGGAGAGGCCCTCGATGAGGCGCGCTGCCAGCGGCTGCTCGTGCGCGTCGGCGGCGCGCATGCCGGTGACGATGTGGCGGCGGCGGGCGTCGGTGGCGCGCCCGGCTTCGCCCCCGGCGCCGCGCCCGGCCTCGCCCTCGGCGCCGCCGTGCCGCCGCCCGAGATCGGCGATGAACTCGATCGCGGCGATCGTGCCGGCCATGCCCTCGTGGTTGAGCGTGCCCGTCTCGAAGCGGAACGGCAGCTCGTCCTCCTGGGTGACCAGCTTGAGCGGGCGAAGACGCTCGAGCACACGGCGCCGGCCGTACATGACGCCAACGTGCGGCCCGAAGACCTTGTACATGGAGCAGAGCAGGAAGTCGCAGTCGAGGGCGCGCACGTCGATGGGACCGTGCAGCGCCCAGTGGACGGCGTCGACGACGGTGAGCGCGTCGACCTGTTTGGCGGCGCGCACGACCCGGGCGACGTCGTTGACCGTGCCCACGGCGTTGGAGGCGTAGCCCACCGCCACGACCTTGGTGCGCTCGCCGATGAGCGCTTCGAGCGCGTCGTAGTCGAGCGTGCAGGTGGCGGGGTCGACGGGCGCCTCGCGCACGACCACGCCACGCTCGGCGAGGTGCAGCCAGGGGCCGCGGTTGGCCTCGTGGTCGAGCTCGGTGATGACGATCTCGTCGCCGGGTCGCAGGTCGCGCATGATCGTCTGCGCGAGCAGCAGGGTCAGCGTCGTCATGTTGGCGCCGAAGGCGACCTCCGGGGCGGAGCAGCCGAGGAGGTCGGCGACCGCCGCGTGCGCCTGGTCGAGCAGGCGGTCGCTCTCTTCGCTGGTGACGAACTGCCCGTGCACGTTGGCGTTGGTGTCGACCAGGTACCGTGTGATCGCGTCGAGCACGCACTGCGGTGTCTGTGTGCCGCCCGGGCTGTCGAGGTACGCAGCCGGGCGGCCGCTGACGGTGCGGCGCAGAGCCGGGAACTGTTTGCGCACGTAGACGAGGTCGAATCGGTCGGCCATAGGCGGCTAGTCTATCGCAACGGTTTCGAGGCGGACATGAGCTAGAGTAGCGTCGATGGCAGGAGCTCGCGACAGCACGCGCACACGACCGGCGCAGGGCGCCAAGAAGCTGCAGCATGTCTTCCCCGTGATCGCCTTCGACTGGGACGGCACCGCGGTCGAGGACCGTCATGCCGACGCCACGCTGGTGCGCAGTCGCATCGAGCGGCTCTGCGCGCTCGGCGTCGACATCGCCGTCGTCAGCGGCACCAACGTCGTCAATGTCGATGGTCAGCTGCGCGCCCGGCCGGGAGTCGAAGGGCGCCTGTTCCTGTTGCTCTCGCGCGGCTCCGAAGTGTACGTGGTCGGCCCGTCCGGGCCGCGCCTGCTCGAGCGCCGCCAGGCGACGCCCGACGAGGACGCCAAGCTCACGGCGGCGGCCGAGGCCGTGCGCGATCATCTGGCCGCGCACGGCCTCACGGTCGACATCGTCTACAACCGGCTCAACCGGCGAAAGGTCGACCTCATCCCCGAATGGGTCGACCCGCCCAAGTCGGAGATCGACAAGCTGCAGGAAGCGACCGACGCGCGCCTCGCCAAGGCGGGCCTCAAGGGCGTCGGTGAGGCGATCGACCTGGCGCGCGACCTCTGCCGCCAGGTCGGCCTCGCCCACCCCGCGATCACCAGCGACGTGAAGAACGTCGAGATCGGCCTCACCGACAAGGCCGACAGCATGCGTTACATCCTCAGCTACCTGCTGCGCGACCGCGGCCGCGACGCCGTCGACATGGTCGTGCTCGGCGACGAGTTCGGGCCGATCGGCGACAGCGAGGGCAGCGACTATCGCACCCTGATCCCGGAGCTTCGCAAGTCGGTCTTCGCTTCGGTGGGCGTGGAGCCCAACGGCACGCCGCCGCAAGTCATCCACATCGGCGGCGGCCCGGACGAGTTCCGGCGCTTCCTCGACGACCAGATCACGATGCGCGAGCACGTCGCCGTGGAGAG
>PKYG01000054.1 GCA_003132585.1 Actinomycetota bacterium | reverse complement strand
GCTGCCGTCTCGGTCGGCAACTACTTGCTGGCGCGGGCATTCTCCGAGGTCGCCGCGACCGGCAGTGGTCCCGCCGTTGATGTTCTCAGCTCGGTGTCGTTGGGGCTCTCCGAAGGCGAGATCCTGCAGATGGAGGAGGCGTATCGGATCGACCTGCGCGAGGACGAGTACTTCCGGCGCTGCGAGGCCAAGACGGCCGGTCTTTTCGAAGCCGCCTGCCGCCTCGGCGCGATGCTCTCCGGTTGCGCGCCCGAAACGGTCGCCGCCGTCGGCGGCTACGGGCGCGCATTGGGTATCGCCTTCCAGATCTTCGACGACGTGCTCGACGTGCGCGGCGACGAGAGCCGCACCGGCAAGCGGCTCGGTGTCGATCTGCGTGACGGGACAGTTACGTTGCCGCTCATCTTGGCCTTGAGGACGCGACCTGAGCTCGGGCCGTGTTTCGCGGGGAGACCCGCCGCCGAGGCGGAGATCGAGGCGCTGATCGTCGCCGTGCGCGCCAGCGGTGCGCTTGAGCAGGCGCACACGGTCGCCGTAGGCTACGTCGATGAGGCGCGGGGCTGTCTGGCAGGCTGCTCCGATGAGATCGAGGTCGACCTGCTGGACGAGCTCGCCGGCTCGGTCGTCGACCGGTTCAGCTAGGCCGGCAATCGCCGAGGTGACGATGGATCGCGACGACATCGCGAGGTTGGCCGCGCGCGGCGGGCTGGCCGATATCTGGCGCAAGGTGGAGGGCGAGGAGCGCCTCACCGAAGGCGAGGCGCTCGCGCTGCTCGAGAGCGAAGACATCCTGGCGATCGGCGCGATGGCCGACTACGCTCGCCATCGCGCCGTCGGCGACGATGTGTACTTCATCTGCAACCGCCACATCAACCACACCAACGTCTGTCAGAACCGCTGCCTCTTCTGCGCCTTCAGTCACGACGACGGCGACGCGGACGCGTACACGCTCTCCGTCGACGACGTCGTCGCCAAGGCGCGCGAATCGCTCACCGGCGGTGTGACCGAGATCCACATCGTCGGCGGCGAGCACCCGACGCTGCCCTACGGGTACTACCTCGACATGATGCGCAGCCTCAAGCAGCTCGCCCCCGACGTGCACATCCAGGCGTTCACGGCGAGCGAGATCGTGCACCTCTCCAAGATCGCCGGCAAGCCGGTCGAGTCAGTGCTCGCCGAGCTCAAAGAGGCAGGGCTCGGCTCGCTCCCCGGGGGCGGCGCCGAAGTCTTCTCCGCGCGCGTTCGCGGGCTGATCTGCGAGAAGAAGATCAGCGGCGCGGCGTGGCTGGACGTGATGCGCGCCGCGCACCGTCTCGGCATCAAGTCGAACGCGACGATGCTCTACGGTCACGTGGAGACCCGCGCCGAGCTCGCCGACCACATGGTGCGGCTGCGCGCGCTGCAGGACGAGACCGGCGGCTTCAACGCCTTCATCCCACTCTCGTTCCAGCCGGCCAACACGCAGCTCCCCGACGTGCCGATGCCGAGCGGCTACGACGATCTGAAGATGCTCGCCGTGGGGCGCCTGGTACTCGACAACTTCCGTCACGTGAAAGCCTTTTGGATCAACGTCGGCGTCAAGCTCGCGCAGGTGTCGCTCGCCTTCGGCGTGAACGATCTCGACGGCACCGTCGTGGAGGAGCGCATCAGCCACTCCGCCGGCGCGCAGACCGGCCAGGAGTTGCGCCGCGACGATCTCGTGCGGCTGATCCGCGGCGCCGGGCGCGTGCCGGTCGAACGCGACACGCTCTACGGCGTCGTCCGCCGGTTCGACGAGGCGGCGGCGTGAGCGCCGCCGCCGACAGCACCGGCGACCGCGCGGACGCTCTACCGCGCGTCGGGCGCATCGAGTTCGTCAACTGCTTCCCCCTGTACCTGCACTTCGCCGAGGAGCTCGCCGCGCGGGGTCACCGCGCCGAGATCGTCGACGGTGACCCCGCGCGGCTCAATCGCATGCTCATCGGCGGCGAGATCGACGTCGCTCTGCCATCGTCGATCGAGTTCGCGCGGCACGCCGGGGAGCTTGTGCTGCTGCCGCGCGTCTCGATCAGCTCGTTCGGCGCCGTCGACTCGATCCAGCTCTTCAGCATGGTGCCGCGCGACGAGTTACATACCGTCGCGGTCTCACAGAAGAGCGCGACGTCGGTCGTGCTCCTCAAGGTGCTCTGCCGGGAGTGGGGCATCTCGCCCCGGTTCGCGCCACGGGTCGGCCCGCTGGCCGACGCCCTGGCGCGCTTCGACGGTCTGCTGCTGATCGGGGACGAGGCGATGCACGTGCTGCGCAACGAGGTCTACCCATACCACTACGACCTCGGCGAGGAGTGGCGCGCCGTCACCAGCATGCCGATGGTCTACGCCGTCTGTGCCGTGCGTCGCGCGTTCGCCGAACAGCGGGCGGCCGAGACCGAGGCGATCGAGGCTTCGCTGATCGCCTCCCGCGACCGCTGCGCCGCGCGCCCGCACGACACGGCAGCAGCAGCAGCGCTTCTGTACGACTTCAACGAGCGCTTCCTCTTCCGCTACTTCGACCAGCTCAAGTTCGGCTTCACCGACGAGTACCGGCGCGGCCTGTGGGAGTTCTACCGGCGCGCCAAGGCGATTGGCGAGCTCGATGCGGTGCCCGAACTCGAGCTCGCTCAGCCCGCGGCCCGCCCATGACCGCGGCGACGCAGACATGACGTCCTCCGCGAACACCATCGGCGAGCGCCTCGGCGACGCCGAGGCGCTCGTCCTCCTCGAGCGCGGTGATCTGCTCGCGCTCGGGGCTCGCGCGGATGAGGTGCGCCACCGCCTCCATCCGTCCGCCGACGTCACGTTCATCGTCGACCGCAACATCAACTACACCGACTACTGCATCTCGGGCTGCCGCTTCTGCGCGTTCTACAAGAAGCCGGGGAGCGGCGAGGGCTACCTGCTCGGCGAGGACGAGATCCACGGCAAGATCGAGGAGACGCTGGCGCTCGGCGGCACGGCGATCATGATGCAGGGCGGGCTGCACCCCGGTCTCGACATCTGCTGGTTCGAGAGAGTGTTCAGCGGCATCAAGCGGCGCTATCCGTCGATCCACAACCACTCGCTGTCGCCGCCGGAGATCGTCCACATCGCCGGGCAGAGCGGACTGACGGTCGAGGAGACGCTGCGCCGCCTGCAGGCTTCCGGCCTCGATTCGCTGCCCGGCGGCGGCGCCGAGGTGCTCGTCGACCGTGTGCGCAGCGAGATCAGCCCGCACAAGATCTCCACCGACGTGTGGCTCGACGTGATGCGCACCGCCCATCGCCTCGGCATGCCGACCACGGCGACGATGATGTTCGGTTCGCTCGACACCGTCGCCGACCGCGTCGAGCACCTGCGCCGCATCCGTGAACTGCAGGACGAGACCGGCGGCTTCACGGCGTTCATCCCGTGGACTTTTCAGGTGGGCAACACCGACCTTCAGGAAGGTCACGAGCCCGCCTCCGGCTTCGACTACCTGCGCATGCTCGCCGTGAGCCGCGTCTACCTCGACAACGTGCCGAACGTGCAGGCCTCGTGGGTGACTCAGGGGCTCAAGCTCGGCCAGGTGGCGCTCGCCTTCGGCGCCAACGACATGGGCTCGACGATGATCGAGGAGAACGTCGTGCGCGCCACCGGCGTGAGTCACTCCGTGGGTGTCGACGAGATGGTCGCCGCGATCCGCGCTGCCGGCAAGGTGCCCGTGCAGCGCGACACGCTCTACCGCGAGATCAAGCGGTACTGAGGGGGCGGCGGCCGCAGGCGCCCCACCCACCGTGCGTCTCGATCGCTCACGTATCGCCGGTCGCTACGTCAGCGTCCGCAGTCGCTGCTTCATTCGCGTTCGCCGCGATAGTACGATTGGTGCACGCGCCGGGCACGTCGTCGAACTCAGGGGGGAGCCGTGAAAGAAGTAGTCTTCTGGCAAAGGGATCTGGCAGCGCTGCCGCCGATCTCGCCCCCCGAGCAGCAACTCACCGAGACGGCGGATGTGGCCATCATCGGCGCCGGCGTGACGGGTCTCGCAGCGGCGCGCAATCTGGCCAAGGGCGGCGCTTCCGTCGCCGTGTTCGACACGCACACCGTCGGCTGGGGCGCGAGCGGCCGCAACGGCGGCATGATCTCCGTCGGCAGCAAGCGGCCGCTCGGCTCCTGGATCAAGGCCTACGGACCGGAGAAGGCGAAGCGTCTCTTCCAGGCGTCGTGCGACGCCGTGACCTTCGTTGAAGAGGTCATCAAGGACGAGAAGATCGACTGCGGCTACGAGCGCTGCGGACTGCTCTGCGCCGCCTGGAAACCCGAGCACTTCGGCCTGCTCGCCGCCAAGCAGAAGCTGCTTGCCGAGCAGGCCGACTACAAGACGACGCTGGTGGCGCCAATCGACATCGACGACGAGCTCGGCACCGGCGGCTACTGCGGCGGCCTCATCGAAGACTTCGCCGGCCGCCTCGACCCCTTCATCTACACCCGCGGGCTGGCGCTAGCGGCGCAGAAGGCCGGCGCGACGATCCATGAGAACACCGCTGTCGTCGCGCTCGAGCCAAGCGCCGATGGTCACCGCGTCGTCACCTCTCGAGGGCCGGTGAAGGCGGCCGATGTGCTGGTCGCCACGAACGCCTACACCGGCCCCGTCACGCCGGGGCTCCAGCGCCGCGTCATCCCGATCGAGAGCCAGATCATCGTCACCGAGCAGCTCGACGAGGCGCTGGCGGCCGGCCTGATCCTCAAGAAGCGCATCGTTTTCGACACCAAGAAGATGCTCTTCTACTACCGGACGACCGACGACGATCGCCTGTTCTTCGGCGGCCGGGCGACGTTCTCGACCGTCAGCCCGCAGAAGAGCGGCAAGATCCTCCAGGACAAGATGGTGAAGCTCTATCCGCAGCTCGCCGGGTCGGCGGTGGAATACACGTGGGACGGCTACGTGGCCTTCACCTTCGACTGGGACCCGCACATGGGCAAGATGGACGGGCTCTACTACTCGATGGGCTACTGTGGCCACGGCATGGCGCTCGGCAGCTACATGGGCGACCGCATCGCCAACGTGATCGCCGGCCGGCCCGAGGACACGCCCTTCCTCGAGCTCAAGTTCTCGAGCAATCCCGTTTATCGCGGCAAGCCCTGGTTCGTGCCGCTGATGGGTGGCTTCTACAGAGTCTACGACCGGGTGAAGTAGGCGATCGACGGGGCGGTGGCGGATGCCGCCGCCCCGCCGATCGCCCGTTCGCGCCGCCCGATCCGCCTATGCTACCTGATGACGAAAAGGTCGTCATCGGGAATCGCCAGCGGCTCGGCCGTGATCAGCCGCTCAGCTTCGGCCGCCGGCAGGACCTCACCCGACGCCCTTATGCGGCCCCACTCTTCGTGCAGGATCGGTCCGGCATACAACATGCCGGCATAGAGGAGCACGCCGCCGACACTCAACGCGTAGCCGCCGATGCGCTCATAGAGGATCGGCGCCAGGAGCGTGCCGATCAGCGCCGCGAGTTGCATCGATGTCTGTTCCATCCCCTGCACGGTTCCCAGCCACCGCCGCGGGCTGACCTGCACGAGGAAGGCGGCCTTGGCCGGCCACGCCCAGGCGATGGCGAAACCCTCGAGGACGTTAAACACGACGAAGGCTGTCAGGTTGCGCGTCGCCCCGTACATGATCCAGGCGAAGCCGGAGATGGCGTAGCCGCTGAACATCAGCCAGAAGCGGTTGCCGCGATCGGCGATGTATCCGCCGAGGAACGAGAGCAGCATCGGCAGCGAGAAGGCGGCCCACGTCCAGCCGATGAACGTCATGGAGGCATTGAGGTGGCGCAGCCAGAGGCTCCACAACACCTCCCAGGCGCCCATCGCGA
Source organism: Actinomycetota bacterium (assembly GCA_003132585.1). GTDB lineage: Bacteria > Actinomycetota > Thermoleophilia > UBA2241 > UBA2241 > PALSA-647. The sequence goes on along the minus strand of PKYG01000054.1, from coordinate 18,263 downwards.
AATGCCCTGTGGCAGCGATCACGAGAAAGGCGACGATCGGCGCGCTGGCGAGGCTGCGATAGCTCGGTCGCGCGACCTTCTCCTGGCGGCGGCGCACCGAGTGCGCGGGTTCATGCAGCATGACGGCGAGCGTGACGGCGATTGCGGCCATCGTCGCGCTGCCGACCAGGAAGATCGCGTGGAAGCCGCGCATGCCGCCGCCACCGAGACCCATGATCACGCTGCCGGCTAGCGGGCCGACGATCAAACCGCCGAACTGCGCCGTGGTCAGCCAGCCGAACGCCTGACTGCGCTTGTCGTCGGTTGTTATGTCGGCGACGAAGGCGTTGCCGGCCGGCCCCGCGGCGGCGGCGCCGAGGCCCTCGACGAAGCGGAAGAGCAGGAACCACCACGGATTCCTGGTGGTGACGAACAAGAAGGTCGCAATCGCATACAGAACGGCCCCGGTGAGGATCACCGGCTTGCGGCCGATCAGATCGCTGAGGCGGCCCAGCGGCGACGAGAAGATGAACGTGCCGACGTAGTACGCCGACGCGACGACTCCGATCATCCAGATCTTCGCGTGTGCCTGTTCTTTGAGAAAGACCGGCAGGTACGGCAGGATCGCGCCGAAGCCGGCCCAGGCCATGAACTGCGTCACGCAAATAAGCATCAGCTGATGCCAATCCGTGTCGCTTGCGTAGATGCTGGTTTCGGCGCTCTCGCCGGGTGGGGAGGCCACGCTCGTCCTTCTCGCTCGGGGAACCGCGGCCTCTCGGGCCGCCCGGCCTTTAGGCTATCATCGAGCGCGGGCGGCGGTCATTCGGCCCGAGCCTGAGCTGTGTACGTTGCCTGCCGCTTTAGCGACGCTCGTCCGCTTCGCTATCTCGCGTCGCGCACCTCGCGCACGAACAGGCCGCCGATGCCCGCTAGTGCGACGATTGCCCCGGCGACGACGAACAGCGGCCGCACGCCGATGCTCGTGCCGGCGAGCGCGCCGCCACCGAGCACCGAGAGCGCGTACAACCCCTGCGTGAGCGTGAAGCGCACACCCCACACGCGTCCGCGCAGGTGCTCGGGCACGGTCTGCTGGAAGTACGTGTCGACCGAGATCAGGAAGGCGGCGTTGGCAATGCCGACGAGGGCCAAGGGCACGACCGCCACGGCGAGACTGTTCGCGGTTGACACGAGCGCGAGCGCCGCGCCCATAAGTGCGAGTCCGATCGTGATTGCCAGGCCCTTGCGTACGCGGTTGCCGAGGGCGCCCATGGCGAGAGCACCGGTCAAATAGCCGAGGGCGATCGCCGCCTCCATGATGCCGAAAGCTCGGGCGCCCCCGCCAAGCACGCGCACGGCCAGCAAGAAGGTCAGAGGGTACGACGCGCCGCCGCCGAGCGCAGCTATCAGGACGAACAGCGTGTTCGCACGCAGGCCGATGTGATGCCGGAGGAAGCCGAGGCCTTCGCGGATATCTTTGCCGACCGTGCGGGCGGCGGCATGCGCCGCCGCCCGCACGGTCGGCCTGTACGCCATGAAGAGCAATGCGTATGCAGACACCACGAACGACACGGCATCGATCCGAAAAGCTGTGTTCAATCCGATCGAGGCGAGCAGCAAGCCGGCCGCGGCATAGCCCAAGACCTCGGTGATCGTCTCCGCTGTCGCCAGCAGCGAGTTTGCCCGCAGCAGGCGGTTCGAGGCGACGATGTCGGGCAACAGGGCGAGCTTGCAGGGGTCGAAGAACACACCCACGCTCGCCGTGAGAAAGGCAAGCGCGAAAACGGCCGGCAGCCAGTGGCCGGCGACCAGCGGCACGCAGAGCAGCAGGCCGGCGCGTGCCGCATCGGCGCCGATCATCAGCCAGCGCTTGTTGAAGCGGTCGATCACCACTCCAGCCACCGCGCCGAAGAGCAGGTACGGCAAGGCATAGATCATCAGGATGGCGCCGGTAGAGAGCGCCGAGCCGGTGCTGCGGTATACGAGCCAAGGGAAGGCGACCGCCGCCAGGCGGTCGCCCATCTGCGAGACGAATTGCCCCGCCCAGAGCAGGATGAAATTGCGGTTGGCGTAGAGCGGGGGGTTCAGCGCCGCGTTATTGGCCGATTCCACGTTGTGCCGCTCGCCTCTCGTCGGTGGGACCGTCGCCGGTTCCTGCGTAATCTACATCAGTGGCGGAGCGAGTTGTCACGGGCCATCCGCATGGGGCAGGTGCCTTTGAGCCCGGGGCTTGTGAGGAATGGCTAAACCGACGAGGCATCTTGTACGCGATGTCCACATGGTCGGGCACCCAGCAGGGCGCGGGCTCCACTACCATGCGGCTCACGATAAGCGTCAACCCATATTTATCGGCACGGGTTGGCGGAATCTTTAGCCTCAGGAGGGAATGAAGTGATCACCGGCAACGTCAAGATTCACTAGTCAACGACTGCCTGAAAGAAGATTCCCATGAGAAAGATCGAAACAGTCATCACTTCACTGCTCTTTGCTTTGGTCGCCGGCGGCGGCAACAGCAAGATCCACTAGCCGTCAGTCGCTCCATAGTCGCAGAAGCGTTTGTTCTCACGCTCGGCGCCAAAGCTGCCGACAATCAAGGCACGCATGCGCCGAGATGAATTGACGTCCAGACGTACCGTCAGGTTCCGTATCGTCGCGGGACTCCTGAGTGCTGCCGCTGCAGCTGCGTTCGTCTACGCAGTCACGGTACGCGCCACCGTTTCCCAAGCCTACATTCGCGATGCCGTCATCTTGGCGATCCTTGGCGTTATTGCCGAGGAGATGGCCGTGTGGGTCGCGGAGAAGGTGACCATGACGGCAGCGAACTTGCCGATCCTCCTTGCCGTGATGTTCACGGGCCGAGTTCCGGCGATGTGCGTAGCCGCAGTCGTCGGGGCGTGGGGCGCCTGGAGGGAGTCAACGCGAACGGTCGCTGTCTACAACACCGCTAATCTCGCAGTGTCCGCGTTCATTGCCGCCACCGCTTTCGGAGCGCTTGAACGCTCGTTGGCATTCCCGTTGACGCGGGTCTCGCCGTGGCTGCTGATCTCCGGTGTGGTCTGCGGTGCGATCTACGAAAGCGCAGACATGACCCTCGCGGGGATCGGCGTTGGCGTCAAGTACGGTCGCTCGCTCGGCTCTTTCTGGCGAGACGAGATGCGACCGTTTCTCCAGTCTCTTGCGGTTCTTACCGGCGTCGGCATGGTCGTCGCTGCTCTCTACGCCCCAGCGGGCGTGGTCGTCGTCGTCCTGCTGTTTGTGCCCCTGTTCGCGAGCCAGTACATGTTCAAGCTCCTGGTGCGTGAGCGTGAACACCTCTCCAAGCAGAGGGAGTTGTCAGACCAGTATCTCGAAATGAACATCGGTCTGGCCGCCGCGATGGTCGTTCTGCTCGACAGCAAGGACGAGTACACGGCCAGTCACTCCGCGGGAGTGGCGATGTACTGCCGGGACATGGCCGAGTCCCTTGGGTTGCCGGACACTGATATCGACGCTCTGCACCTCGCCGGCCTGCTCCACGACTTGGGCAAGGTGGGGACGCCCGATGCCGTGCTGCAAAAGGACTCCGCGCTCACCGAGGAGGAGTGGGTCTACATTCGGCAGCATCCCGAGAAGGGCGCGGAGGTGCTCTCGCACTTGGCGGCTTACCAGGGCATCGCCGACATCGTGCGGTTCCACCATGAGCGGCTGGACGGGAGCGGGTATCCCGATGGCGTCACCGGCGACAAGATCCCTGAACTGAGCAAGATGCTCGCGGTCGCCGACACCTACCATGCGATGACATCCGATCGCCCCTACAGGGCGGCGCGCAGCTCGTTCGAAGCGTTCGGGGAGCTGCGCGCGCTGGCCGGCGTCTCACTCGACGGCAAGTACGTCGAAGTTCTGGCGCAGGTGCTGCGCGACAAGGACCTGGCCTACCGCGACGGCAGCTCCACCGACTTCATGCGGGAGTACGAGCGCGGCCGCATCAACTTGCGGCTGCGCGGAGCGCCGCTGGCCGACATCAGCGGGGTTCGCGCAGTGCAGGAAGACCAACCGGCAAGCTAGCCAGGGCTTTGACCGCAAAGCCCGCCGCGACCGCCTTCAGCGTGTCGAGCGGCACAAACTGAAGGATCCCGCCCCAGACGACCGAGTGGTAGTTCGCCGTGTGCAGCTGCCATGCGAGCCACGCTGCGCCGATGGCGTAGATCGGCACCAGTCCCGCCAGGCCGGCCAAAGTCAGCTGAATCACGCTCTCTCTCGAGGCGCGGCGACCGATCAGGCCGGTGACAACGGCTGCGAGCACGAACCCGACAAGGTAGCCGCCGAAAGGCCCGAAAAGTGCCCCCAGTCCGGTAGCGCCTCCGGCATAGACGGGGGCGATGAGCCCGAGCATGAGGTACACGATCACGCTGAGGGCGCCGGCCCACGGGCCGAGAATGAGACCCGCGAGCAGCACGAAGAGCACCTGAAGGGTGAACGGCACCGGGCCGAACATGGGGATGGTGATGAGGGCGCCGACGGCGATGAGCGCCGCGAAGAGGGCAACGAGCGCGATGGCGCGGGTGGTGAGAGCGGACAATCGTCAACCTTTCCTTTTGGGGCGAGGTTGACAATGTAGTGACGCGAGCGGGCGGCTGTCAACGGCCAGCCGCCCGCTCGACGCCCTAGTGGAGCGTCACATCACCCGAATGGAAGCGCCGTACGTGGCGGTGCGGCAGCTGGACGAGGAGTGCGCCGCGGTCGTCGATGCCAGTCGCCTCGCCGACGACGGCGCCTTCGCGGGTCTGCACGCTGATGCTGCGATGCAGCAGGTAGTCGCGCTCGCGGAACTTCTGCAGGGGACGGCCGAAGCCGCCCCTCAGCGCCTCGCTGTAGTTCTTCTCGAGTGCGAGGAGCACGTTGGCGAGCAGCTCACTGCGATCGATCGGCGTGCCCCCGGCCATCTTGAGCGAGATTGCCGTGCGGCGCAGGGCCACCGGCAGTTCGGTGAACTCGGTGTTCACGTTGATGCCGATGCCGGCGACGACCCAGTCGATCTCGTCCTGCTCGCCGGCGACCTCCATGAGGATGCCGCCCACCTTCTTGTTGTTGACGAAGAGGTCGTTGGGCCACTTGACCTGCACCGGGATCTTGGTCTGTGCCTCGATACCCTCGCACGCGGCGGCCGCCGCGACGAGAGTGAACAGGTGCGCGTCGCCCATCGGCATGTCGGGCCGCAAGATGACCGAGAAAAGCAAGCCCTTGCCGGCTGGAGAGGTCCAGCGCCGGCCGAGCCTGCCGCGGCCGGCCGACTGGCTCTCGGCGATCACGACCGTGCCCTCGGGAGCGCCGCCGACGGCCAGCGTCTTTGCCTCGACGTTGGTCGATTCGATCTCGTCGTAGTAACGGAACGCATGCCCGAACACACTGTTCGCCGTCATCTCGGTGATCACGGGCATGACGAGCTTGCACGGCTCCTCTTCGAGGCGGTAGCCTCGACGTGAAATGCCGAGGATACGATAGCCGCGCTTGCGCAGCGACTTGACGTGCTTGTGCACGGCGTTGCGCGAGATGCCCAGCGTGCCGCTGATCGCCTCACCGGAGACGAAGCCGGGACTGTCCCGGAGAATGTCGATCACTGTGCGCTTGCGCTTGCTCATGCGGTTCGACTCGACGTAGACAACAGATGACGACGACTCCATATCCCCTTCTCCCGCGTGGCGACCCCACTGACCGGGTAATCGTAGGGAGGCGCGAGGGATCAGGAATCAACCCAGGGTTGTATTTATCTCACTTTGTACGGTTGAACGGAAGCATCGCCGTGCCGCGACGACGAGGCTATACGGTGGTTCGCTCGTTGTATCGAAGAATCGCCTGCACCCGGTCGTCTACCCCCAACTTGCTGAAGATACGGTTGACGTGGGTCTTGACCGTGGCCAGGGAGAGGTAGAGGTGCGCCGCGATCTCGATGTTCTTGTGTCCAGCGGCCATGAGCGTGAGGACTTGCAGTTCTCGATCGGTGAGCTCGGGGAATGGGACCCGCGTTGGGGCGCCGGGGTCGATCGCTTGGGCGGCGAATTGTGCGGCGAGCCTCCGCACCGCCGATGAGCGATGTCGTCTCGCTCGGGCAGCCAGCAGCGTCGTCTCTTCGGCCGAGCGATGACGTGCCGCTGCCCGCAGTGCACCGAGTGCGACATCGTCGCCGAGGGGCAGCATCCGGGCGAGCAGGCCGGCGCTGTTCCAGTGGAGCGCGATCGCGTCGAGGAGCCCGGCCAGTACGTCGGCCCGGTCCTCGCAGCGGATGAGGTCAAGCGCGAGCTCGGGGGAGAAGAGCAACTCCTGACTCAGGAAATTGATGTGGCCCAGCTCGAGCTGCTGAGGGATGCAAGTCCTCAGTCGACTGATTGCACCGTCGGTATTCCCGGATGTGTGTTCGAGCACGGCGATGAAAAACTCGCACTTGAGGGCGATGAACATGAGCTGGACGCGTCGGCTCTTCCGGGCGTGCTTCTCGAGCTCGGCGATTGCGCTGCCATCTCCCAGAAGGCCCCGCGTGAAGTCCCGGTTTGAAAGACAGGTCAGTTGCGCATACGGCACGTTCGCGCCGTGGGCAGTCTGGACCCCGACGATGTAGCATCCAAGTGCTTCTTCGACCAGCCCGTGACGCCGCTGTGATGTTCCTCGATGGCTGGCAAGGACTGAACGGAAGAATGCGTCGCCGAACGTGTTGAGATCCTCGGCGGCGCGATCAATCAAGGCCATTCCGTCATTGAAAGATCCAGTCGAGGATCGCACTTGTCCAAGCGTGTCCAGAAGCGTCGGGGCCAGCATGCGATATCCGCAGCGGTTGGCCAGATCCAACCCAGTTGCCAGAATAGTAATCGAAACTTCGTAGTTGCCCAGGTGGTACTGGCCGATGGCGGAGAGGCTGACGAACGCGAGTCTGAGAGCCGTCGTTCCCCATGCGTCTGTGATGGTCTTGTCCTCCATCCTTTCGGCACCCGTGCGACGGTAGTTGCCTCTGCATTGTCGGCTGGCAACCAAGAACGTGCGGAATCGAGCTTGCTCTGGAGATCGGCTCGATTGTAGTAGATCTCGCGCTTGCCGGAGCGTCCGGTCGAAGTCTGTCCAACTGCATGCATCGAGCCATGCCGAGCAAAGGCTCAACAGCGTGTGGACGCGATTCTCATCAGACGTCGCGAATTCCAGCGCGCGCCGGCAGCACTTTACCGCGTTCGTTTGGTCTCCGTGCCAGTAGAAAGTGCACTCCAATGCCGACATGGTCTGGTAGAGACCCCAGCGGTCACCTTCTTGGGCGAACGCCTCCTCCGCTGTGCGGAAGAGGTCTAGTGCATCGTCGAACTTGCCTTCTCGCATGAGCACCTGTCCGTGCAAGAAGTTCGCCCAGGGGTGTGTCCATGCCATCTGTGGTGGGAGCCGATCGAGCCAGGAGCGTATTGTCTCGGAGCGACTGTTCTCGATGCCCTGCTCTCCCGCTCGGGCAACAGTGTCGAGCGCCGCGTCGGGGCAGTTCGCGGCGAGATAGAGTTCGACCGCCGCTTCGTGGTGGCTTGCCGACTCGAGTACCTTGGCGGTTCGCAGTTGAAGCTCGCGGAACGAGCTCGTCCCTGACTCCAGCATGCACCTGTGTCTCAGGTAGTCGCGGAACAGGTTGTGGTAGCGATAGGTTGAGCGGTCCGCGCTCGCGAAGGTGAAGACGCGCTTCTCCTCGAGGTGGCTCAACAACCGCTGGGCGCAGTCGATGTCGGCGACGGCGTTGGCGAGCTCGACTGTGATGTGGTCGAGGCAACACGTGCTCATGAGAAAGGCCTGAGTCTCGGCGCTCTCCCGTTGCAGGACCTGCTCCGCCAGATATGAGTAGATGTCCTTCTGCAGGCGTGGGTCGGCAAGGGCGCCCTCGATCGATGGCAAGTCGCTCCACTCGAGCGCCTTGCCGGCAAGCACGACGCTTGCCGGCCAGCCCTCGGTGAGCTCAGCGAGCCGCTGGAGTTGATGGACCTCGAGTCCCCGGATGTTGTGTGCGGCGAGAGTCGCCGCGATCTGGTCGGCGTCGAACCGAAGGTCATCGACGCCGACCTCAGCCAGCTCATCGGAAAGGCGAAGCTTGGCCGTCGCGAACAGCGGCTCGTAGCGGGTGAGAACGCAGAGATGGAGCGACGCGGGAAGTCGTTCCACGATGAAGCTGAGCGCCGAATTGAGTTCGGGGGAGTCGGCTGCTTCGTGGTAGTCGTCAAGCACGATGTGCAGGTCGGCGTCGACTGCCTCCTCCAGCTCGGCCAGGAAGATGGTCAGCATCTCCTGCGCCGGAAGGGGGATCTCGTTGGCATTCTCCAAGCGTTCGAAAAGGACGTCGCCGAAGTCCGGAAACTGTCGCCGGATGCCTTCGGCCAGCGAGGCGATCAGCGCGAAGGGGTCGTGATCGAGTGCGTCGAGCTTGTACCACACGGTCGGCCATTCAAGACGTCGACCAGCTTCGGCGAGCAACGTGGTCTTGCCGTAGCCGGCTGGCGCACAGACGATCAGCAGCTTGCGCCGGCCGGCCACCGCGATCTTCTCGATGACCTCCGGCCGGATCGCGGCGTGCGCAACCTCGGGCGGCGAGAACTTGGTCGATACGAGCGTTCGTCGTGTCGGTCGTGGCGTCACCCGACAGGCTCCCGTGCCAGAGTGGTCGATCCCGAGCTGATGGCAACTCTATCAGCGCACGCTGCCCTCGTGGTGTCCCGGTGAGAGCCGACAGAGGTTGACGATGTGGTGAGGAGTTGAGTGACAATCTCCCGGCAGGCGCAAAGCGCCAAGACTCCTGAACGGGAGGTCGCGTGAGGCGGCACGATGGCTCTCTCGAGATGAGGTGAGGTCAACGATCCCCCAACCGCTGACCCCTCGACGGGCCCGGTCGAGCGGGGGCTGGGTCGGAATCCTACGCCAGGCGCGTCGCGAGCTCGACGGCCTCGGTCGGCGAGCTCGCGACGGAGACACCATCGAGCTCGCCCTCTGCCGGTCTCATCTCCCAGCTGTCGAGCAGGATCACGCGGCGGCCGATGGAGCGCGCCAGACCGATCTCGCTGAGCGTGCCCCAGGCGCCGCCCACAGCGATCACGACGTCCCCGCTGGCGATCACGGCGAGGTTGCGCGCGTAGCCGATGGCGGTGGGGATGGAGTAGGTGAGGTCGGCGGCGGCGCGCCGGCGATCGGCCTCCGGCAGGATGCCGATCGAGACGCCGCCGCCGTGCTTCACACCTCTGGCGACCGCCGCCATCACGCCCTCGCGGCCGCCGCAGACGACGACACAGGCGCGCTCGGCGAGCAAGCGCCCGAGCTCTTCGGCCTTGCTCGCCAACTCCGGACTCGCGTCGCTGGCGCCGATCACGCTGACGTAGGTCGGGGTCACGGCTCCACCTTTGTCGCTTCGCCTGCAGGGCGCGGGCGCTCGTTCGACCGCGGCTTCCCGCGATCGCTGAGACGGCCGTGCATCAAGTGGTAGCCGACGGTGAAGCCGCGGCGCTCGTAGAGGAGTCGCGCCGCTTCGTTGACGGAGTCGACGCCGATGACGATGTCGTCGATGCCGAGGCGCTCGAGCTCCGCTTCGGCCGCATCGAGCAGGGCGCTGCCGATGCCTTTGCCACGTTCGCCCTCGGCGACGCTCAGCGTCTCGATCTCGGCGAAGCGCGGGGAGGTGTGCCAGACCTCGTCCCACTCCTGCCCGTGCACCATCACGTAACCGACGATCGCCTCGGCGCGGACGGCGACGAGTAGCAGGGAGTCGGGCTCCTCGAGGTACTCGGTGTAGTTGGCCTTGCGCTTCGGCCAGGATTCGTCGGGCGGGCGGATCGGCACCACACTGTCGAGGTCGACGAGGTGCTCGAGCAGCGCTCGCCATAGCGGCTCGATCGCGTCGAGCCGCTCCACGGGCAGGCGCTCGATGCGCACGCCGGGCGGCGCGCTGTACGCGTCGCGGCGTGCGCGCTCGTCGGTCGGCTCGACTGTGTCGCTCACGTCAGACCTTCTTTCTCTTCGCGGCGACTGCCTTCGTCGTGGAGTCCGAGCTCGCGCCGGGAGTCGGCGGCGCTGCCCGCATCGCCGCCAGCAACGCCAGCGCACCTTGCTTGCTGAGCGGCTCGTTCAGGTTACCGCACTTGGGGCTCTGCACGCACGAGGGGCAGCCGCTTTCGCAGGCGCATTCGGAGATGAGCAGGCGCGCGTCGTCGACCAGGTCCTCGAAAGCGTGATACGCGCGCCGCGAGAGGCCGATGCCGCCAGGGTAGCCGTCGTAGATGAAGATCGTCGCGGCATCGGTCTGCCAGTGCCACGGCGTAGAGAGGCCGCCGATGTCCCAGCGGTCGCACATCGCGTACAAGGGGAGGATGGCGATGCTCGCGTGCTCGGCGGCGTGCAGGGAGCCGGCGAGCTCGCCCTCGGCAAGGTTCGTCTCCAGGAACTCAGCCGAGAGTGCGACCCACAGTGACTCGGTCGTGAACACCTGCTCCGGCAGGTCGAGGTTGATCGTGGCGAGCACCTTGTTGTCGGTGACGTCGCGCTTTTGGTAAGCGATCACTTGCTCGGTGACCTCGATCGTGCCGAAGAAGAGGCTGGCGCCGGGCGCCAGCGGCCGCGCCAGCGATTGCCCCGCGACGAGGATGTTCTTGTCGGATTTCGCCTGCGTGTAGTACGTGTCGGTAAAGTCGTCGACGAGCACCGTGTGGGCGTCGAGGTCGAGCCGCGTGACGAGGTAGCTCTGGCCGAGGTGCAGGTAGACGGCGCCGGGGTGGGCGAAACGAAAGACGCGCTCCTCCTCGACCGTGCCGAGCACGCCGCCCGTCGTCTGTTCGACGATCACGAACACGTTGCTCGAGGCGCTGCGCAGCGACGTGTCGGGCGCCGGCGAGTGTGGTTGCGCCCACACGAAGCCGTCGTCGCGGCGGCGCAGCAGGCCGGACTGGGCGAGCCCGTCCGCGCGCACGAGCGCGGGCTCGCCGAAATACTCCGCGTCGGCCGGCGTCAACGGCCGCTCGTAGGCCGCCGCCATGAGGTGCGCTCGCGAGATGTGCGGGTTGTCGAGGTCGATGATCGCCTCCTCGACGGTGCGCGAGAGCAGTCGCTCGGGCTCGCGCATGAAGTACTGGTCGAGGGCGTCCTGGCCGGCGACGAGCACGGCCCAGCCGTGCCCGGCGCGGCCGGCCCGGCCCCAGCGCTGCAGCAAGCTGGTGACGGTGCCGGGGAAGCCGGTGACGAGGCTGAGATCGAGCGAGCCGACATCGATGCCGAGCTCGAGCGCCGACGTTGCGACGACGCCGTCGAGCTCGTGGCCGAAGAGCTTGCGCTCGATCTCGCGACGCTGCTGCGCTGTGTAGCCGGCGCGGTAGGGCTGGATGCTGTCGGCGGCGCCGGGGTCGCGGTCTTGGAGCCGGCGCCGCGCAGCGGCGTAGATCAGCTCGGCGGCCTTGCGCGTGGGAGCGAAGCCGATCAGACGCGCGCCGTCGAGGATCGCCTCGGCGATCACGTAGCTCGCTTCGGCCAGCGCGCTCCGCCGCTCGCCCATGTCGGGGTTCACGAGCGGCGGGTTCCAGAAGACGGTTGTGCGCTCGGGGTACGGCGCGCCGTCCTCCGCGATCGCGCGGAACGGCAAACCGACAAGCTTCTCGGCGAACGGCTGCGGGTTGGCGATCGTCGCCGAGGCGAGGACGAACTGCGGGTGAGAGCCGTACGCGTCGCAGAGGCGGCGCAGGCGGCGCACGACTTGGGCGACGTGCGAGCCGAAGACGCCGCGGTACACGTGCGCCTCGTCGAGCACGACGTACCGCAAGCGGTGGATGAACTCGGCCCAGCGCTCGTGGTTGGGCAGGATGCCGACGTGCAGCATGTCGGGGTTGGAGAGCACGATCGTGGCGCGGGCGCGGATCTGGGCGCGCTGGTCCTGCGGCGTGTCGCCGTCGTAGATCGCCGGCGTCACGCCGCGCAGCCGCAGCGCGCTCAACTTGCGCGCCTGGTCCTGCGCCAGCGCCTTGGTGGGGTAGAGGTAGAGCGCGCGACTCGTCTGATCGCTGAGGAACGAGTCGAGCGTCGGCAGGGTGAAGCAGAGCGACTTGCCGCTGGCGGTGCCGGTGGCGACGACCACGTGCTCACCTGCGCGCAGCAGGTCGAAGGCTTCGCGCTGGTGGCTGTAGAGGCGTTCCACGCCTTGCCCCACCAGCGCCTCCCGGAGCTCCGGCGCGAGCGCCTTCGGCATCGGCGCCCAGCGCGCCGCCCGCGCCGCCCGGTGGGAGACTGAGACCACCTGCTCGTGCTCGTCGCTGGTCAGCAGTCTGCGCAGTGCGTCGTCATCCATGCACGCATCCTACCGGACGACGAGGACGCGACGGTTCGCGCGACTGCGAGGCGGGGGCGCCGGCGAAGGGCGTGCGAGCAGCAAAGGAAAGGGCGCCTCTCGGGCGCCCTTATTTCGCTGCTCGCACCGCGATCTTCTAGTAGCGGCGCCCCATGTCAAGCGTGTAGAAGGTCACATTGCTCTGGCCGCCAAAACTGCTGCAGAAGCCGGTACCCACGCCGATGTCGCGGAAGTTGGCGCCGAGGATGACGGCTCGGTGCAACGAGCTGGCCATCCAGGCGTCAACGGCGGCGACGGGCGAAGAGAAGAGGCCGGCGCCCCAGTAGATGTCCTCGCCGGCGCGCCAGTAGGTGTAGCCACTCATCGAGTAGCCATAGCGCATCATCCGCGCGTCGAAGTGCTCGCCGTTGTATGAGTTATGCGCGAAGTACTTCTTGGCCGCCATCTCGACGGCATGGCCGCGGGCAGAAGCGACGAGCTTGGTGTGCACCGTGACCGGCTTGAGGCCGGCCTTGGCACGTTGCTGGTTGATCAGGGTGACGAGAAGCTGCTCGTCCTTGGTCAGCTGGACACTGGTGGCCGTGACGCTGGTGGTCGCAGCGACCGCGTGGAAGTGGTGGCGGACCTGGGTGCCGGCGGACGCTGCGGCCGGGAGCACGAGAGCGAGAAGTGCGGCGAGCAGGATGCCGGTGACCGGCACTCTGATCAAGATCTTCTTCACGGCTCACCTCCGAGCCCAGCGACCGGCGATCACGGAAAACGAGATGCGGCCGAAACCGCTTCTCACTGCTGTTATCGGTTCCCGGTTGCGGGAGTTGAGCCATTCGCGCGGCAACCTTCGCCAAGGCTGGCAACGCCGTGCCCCGCGGGCCGCGGCGGAGCACTCGCGCGGCCCGCCCAGCTTCGATCGCCGAGGCTCGTGGGAGACCGGTCGGACGGTTGAACGGGTCACCGACCGCGTGTAAGGTCTAGCTCATGCAAGGCCTGAATGGTGAACGGGGCCGCGCCGCCGCGCCGCGCCGTCAGCGAGTCAGGCGCCGGCGTCTCGCAGCGCTGGTCGTCGCTTTGACCCTCGTCGTGCTCGCCGTCTGGGCAGCCTACTCGCTACCTTGGTCGACGCCGGCGCACGTTCCCGATCTCGGCACCGTGTCGGGCTTCGGCGCACAGGGAGGCGCGAGCCACGTCGCCGTCGCTCAGATTGAGGGCGCCCCCGTGCTCCTGCCCGTGCCTGTGGACGCGACGACGGCGATCGCCTTTCACCCCGTCGACAACGCCAACGCCGTCGCCTTCTCGCCGCAGGGCAGTCTCGTCAGCGGCGGCGGCATCGCCACCAAGTTGGCCGACGCCTTCAAGAGTGGCGGCGGCGTGCAGTACTACCTGATGGGCGGCAACGGCAGCGACAGCTCCTCGGCGACGGCCGGCCTCGACGTCGGCGCCGTGCCGGGGAGCACCATCTTCAGTCCAGTCGATGGGCAAGTGACCAACNNAACGATCCCAGCCTCATGATCGTGCTCACGCATGTCGCTTCGCCGACGGTGGCACTCGGCGATCCGGTGAGCGCCGGCGAGACGAAGGTCGGCGCCGTGCGCGCCTTTCCGAAGGCGATTGCACAGAGTCTCAAGCAGTTCACCGCCGATGCCGGCGATCACGTGCAGCTCGTCGCTCTGCGCGTGTCGGCGCAGATCACGGGGTACTAGACCGTGGCTGCGACCGCCGTCCCCAAGGCAGCCTTTGCTCTTATCGGCGGATCGGGGTCGTTGGCGGCGCCGCTGCCCGGCGATCTCGATCCCGGCGCCAGGGTCGTCGATGAGGCGCTCGTGTTCGACACTCCGTGGGGCGAGAGCCCGCCGTTCACGCTCTTCGAGCTTGATGGGCGGCGCGCTCTGCACGTGCGCCTGCACGGCTGGCGCAAGGGCGTCTCGCGGGGGCGCGCCTCGCGCCAGGTCTTCAGCGTGCTGCACCGGGCCGGGGTACGGCGCATCCTCGCCGACGCCGGTGTCGGCAGCCTCAATCCGTTGCTCGATCCCGGCGACCTGGTCATCGCCGACGATTTCGTCGACCGAACGACCGACCGCGACCGTCATGGCGCGGTCGTCGGCGACCATTTGCTGATCATGCGCGATTCGGTGTGCGCGACCGGGCGCGAGGCTCTGCGCGCTGCCGTGCAGAGCCTCGCGCCCGGTCGCCGTCTCTTTGCGCGCGGCACCTACGTCGTCACCGAGGGGCCGCGCTTCGAATCGCCGGCGGAGGTGCGCCAGCTCCAGGGCCTCGGCGACATCATCGGTCAAAGCTTCGTGCCCGAGGTCTGGCTTGCGCGCGACATCGGCGCCTGCTACGCCGGCATCTACGTCGTCGTCAACTACGCCGAGGGAGTCGTGCGGGAGTGGCGGCACGAGGAGTTGGCGCGCATCTTCCACGACGACGCGGCGCTGATCGGGCACATCCTGCTCAAGGCCCTGGCAGCGCTGCCCGGAGACAACCGCTGCCGCTGCCGCGAGCTGCGCAAGCCGACGCTCCTGGTCTAGGTACCCGGCCTCGCGGCTCGGCTGCCCGTCTCCGTCATTTCCCCGCCCACCACACGAGCACCGAGATCAGATTGAACGTGCTGTGGAGCGTGATGTTGGTCCAGATCGAACCCGTCCTCTGGTAGACCCAGCAAAGGGCGATACCGAGGGCGAAGATCGGCACGAAGATCGTCAGCTGCATGTGCACGGCGGCGAAAAACGCCGAGGAGACGACCGCGGCCCACACGGCGCCCCACGAGTTTGCCAGACCTCTGAAGATGAAGCCGCGGAAGAACGTCTCCTCGAAGAACGGCGCCGCCACGCACACCGTGAGCAGGAAGATGGCGAGCCCCGCACGCGTGTGCGGGAAATCGCCCACGAGGGTCTGCTCCGGCGGGTGCACGAGTGCGCTGTGCACGATTGCCACGGCGTAGACTGCGAACAAGGCCGCCGGCACGATCCAGATGATCGTCCTCGTCGGCCGGCGAAAGCCCCATGCCGACCACGACTGGTGGCCGCGGCGCAGCGAGAAGGTCCAAGCTGAGAAGAGCTGCCAACCGTCGAGCATCGCGGTCAAGACGAGCGCCGATACGGCGAGCGCGATACTCGCTTTCGCGCTGGTCGAGCTGGTGCCGGAGCCGACCAGCAGCGCGGTGAGCAGTGCTTCGGGGATGTAAGCCATGATCGTGCCCAGGAGCACCTGCGGCCAGCGCCAAGGTGTTGCCGCGGGCGGTCCCTCGGGCAGCGGCGGCGGAGATGCAGGCGGCGAAGTGGGCGGCGGCGAGGGCGGCGGCGCGTCGGCCCCGACAGAGTCGGGGCTCAGCGCCGCCGCTTCGCTCTCGTCGTCGATCACGGTCGCGCCTCCTTTGCCCGTGTCTTCGCCGCCCTGCTATACTCGCGCGCCGGGCTCCCCGTGGGCGATCGCCGGCGCGAATCGGTGGTCTCACCGGTCGTGGGGCTCGCGTTGACCCCCCTCGGGCGTCCTGCTATCCTAACTTGCTTCCGTTGAAAGGGTGAATCGTGCGCCAGCTTGTTACGCTCGCTTGCCAGGAGTGCAAGCGCCGCAACTACCACACCAACAAGAACAAGAAGAACGACCCGGACCGCATCGAGATGAAGAAGTACTGTCGTTGGTGCGGCACGCATACCGTTCACAAAGAGACGCGTTAGCGCGCCCTCTTTAGGGCTGTAGCTCAATTGGTAGAGCACCGGTCTCCAAAACCGGGGGTCGGGGGTTCGAGTCCCTCCAGCCCTGCCAACTAGCAGTGGAGCGTCAAGTGGCGAAAGCCGTCAAGGGCAAGCAGCAGAAGCAGACCAAGCGACAGAGCGACAATCGCCCTGCCGGCAAGTCGACCGCCGCAAAGAAGGCGGATGTCAAAGCGGCGCGCAGCCGGCCGCAAAGGAGTCGCGCCGCCCGTCGGGGCGAGCGCAAGGGGGCCGGCAAGTTCCTGCGCGACGTGCGCGTCGAATTGGCCAAGGTCACATGGCCGACGCGCAAGGACCTCATCCAGTCGACGATCGTCGTGGTCGTCGCCGTGTTCATCGCGACGGCGCTTACGGCGGGCTACGATGTCGTCTTCAACAAGCTCGTCAGCGAAGTTGTCAAACTGATCAAGTAAGGAGAATCGCGGCGTGTTTCACTGGTACGTCGTCAACACCTACTCGGGCCACGAGAACAAGGTGAGGGCCAACCTCGAGCACCGCATCGTGTCGATGGGTCAGCAGCAGACCATCGTCAAGGTCGTCGTGCCGACCGAGCAGGTCGTCGAGACCAAGGACGGCCAAAAGGTCACCAATGAACGCCGCGTATTTCCCGGCTACGTCCTCGTTCAGATGGAGCTCACCGACGACTCCTGGTCGCTGGTCAAGAACACGCCGGGCGTGACCGGCTTCGTCGGCGCCCAGAACAAGCCGGTCTCTTTGTCGCGGGCCGAGGTCGATCGCATCATGCACACCGCGTCAGTCGAGCGGCCCAAGGCGAAGGCGGAGTTCTCGGTCGGCGAGATCGTGCGCGTTACGTCGGGGCCGCTCTCCGACTTCTCGGGCGAGGTCTCCGAGGTCAACGTCGATCAGAACAAGCTCAAGGTCATGGTCTCGATCTTTGGTCGCGAAACGCCGGTCGAGCTCGGCTTCGAGCAAGTCAAGAAGACCACCTAACTCTCAGAAGCGAAACGAGGCAGCTGTGGCCAAGAAGGTCATGACGATCATCAAGTTGCAGATACCGGCCGGCGCCGCCAACCCCGCGCCGCCTGTGGGTCCGGCTCTTGGCCAGCACGGCGTCAACATCATGGAGTTCTGCAAGGCGTTCAACGCTCAGACCCAGGCACAAAGCGGCACCATCATCCCGGTCGAGATCTCCGTTTTCGAGGATCGCTCGTTCACGTTCATCACCAAGACTCCGCCGGCGGCCGTGCTGCTACGCGAGGCCGCCGGAATCGACAAGGGCTCAGGCGAGCCTAACCGCGAAAAGGTCGCCACCGTTTCGCGCGACAAGGTGCGCGAGATCGCCGAGCTCAAGCTGCCCGACCTCAATGCCAACGACGTCGAAGCAGCGATGAAGATCATCGAGGGCACTGCCCGCAGCATGGGCATCGACGTCGAGTAGTCACTCGCCGGTGCCAGAACCGGGGCGGTCCACCGCCTTACGAGTGGGAGGCGGCCGAATGGTCGCCGCTAGCTACCACAGGAGGTAACTGACATGGCCGCACACGGCCGCAAGTACACCACCGCCCGCCAGGCCGTCGAACCTGGCCGCCTCTACTCTCCGCTGGAGGGGTTCCGCCTGCTCAAGAGCCTCGAGGACGCCAAGTTCGACGAGACGATCGAGGCTCACTTCCGTCTCGGTGTCGACGTGCGCCACGCCGATCAGATCGTGCGCGGCACCACCGTGCTGCCGCACGGCACCGGCCGCGAGGTGCGCGTCGCCGTGTTCGCCGAGGGCGACAAAGCGAGGGAGGCGCAGGAGGCCGGCGCCGACATCGTCGGCTCCGCCGACCTTGCCGAAAAGGTTCAGGCCGGCAGTATGGACTTCGACATCGCGATCGCCACGCCCGACATGATGGGCACCGTCGGCAAGCTCGGCCGCATCCTCGGCCCGCGCGGCCTCATGCCCAACCCCAAGTCGGGGACAGTCACCTTCGATGTCGGCAAGGCCGTCAAGGACGCCAAGACCGGCAAGGTCGAGTACCGCACCGACCGCACCGGCATCGTGCACATGAGCATCGGCAAGAAGTCGTTCGACGAGCGGCAGCTCGTCGAGAACTACGGCGCGGTGCTCGACGAGATCGTGCGCGCCAAGCCGGCAGCAGCGAAGGGGCGCTACATCAAGAGCGTCCACATCGCGGCGACGATGGGCCCCAGCATCGAGTTGGATCCGGCGCGCACGCGCGATCTGCTCGAATCATAGAAGTGCAGGACGAACGCCGCTGGCGCTGCCGGCGGCGTTCGTCTATACTACTGCGTTGCGCGACGCTGAGCGT